>JBKPSQ010000064.1:0-11545 GCA_046735075.1 Pseudomonadota bacterium | reverse complement strand
CCCCAGCACTGTGCCGAAGATGCCGCAGGCGTCATCGCGAACTGACTTCAGGAATGCATGGGTGTATTCAAGGAGGTGGGAAAGAGCCGCGGGAGATCCTCGATCCTCTCCCAGCCGTCGCCTTCTTCGACCGGCTCGACTTTGAGATCGTGGAAATAAGTGTCGAGCACCGCCTCGCGCTCCTGAGCGAGCGGCGGGCGGCAATAGTCCTCTTCCTCCCACACTGCGACGCCATCTCTCCGCAGCCGCGCGTTACGCAGCGCGTAAGAGAGCGACCGACCAAACGGCTTCATGGCGACGATCTCGCCGCCGGTAAGCCGCGCCGACAGTTCCTCCATGCGCGCAGGATCGGGAACGGCAGTGACGAGGTAAAAGGCCATGGCGATTATTTAGGTGCTCTCCTCAAATCTTGGTATCGGCGGATTGGGGAAAGATGCGGACGCGCCAATGCGGTACCGCGACGCATTCAAGCGCCCGGGCTCTGTGGAGTTCCCCTCGGTACAAGGGGGATGGCGCGCCGAAAAGCGCAAACCTATGGTATCCGCGATCTTGCGAGACCGCGGCGGGCGCCTCTCGGCGCGCCAATCACGGCGTCCATACGGCACCGGGCCTCGCTTTAGTCCGGTCCGCCACGCTCGAACGCGCCGACCGATCCTTCAGCTGGCTCCCAGCAGGACCTCCTATTGGGTCCGGGAGGAGCTCCGGAACCGCCCGAGTTCCCGACTTGCGTCGTCAGGCCCGCAGGCGCCGCACCTCGTCCCGCGATCAAGACGCCTCTAGAACGCGCCCCTTAAGTGAACGAGGTAGCATGGATTGTAAGTGCGGATTGGAGCGCGAGGATAAGCCTGCTCCCTTTTTCGGTGTCATGCCCGCGAATGCGGGCATCCAGTAAACTCAGAGGACCGCAATAGTGGGACAGAGATTGCCCCGGGACTGGTCAGAGACAATAGAGGGCAGTGGTTACTGGATTCCCGCTTTCGCGGGAATGACAATGATGAGGATTGAAACGAGTGGCGGCTTCCCGATAACGTTGGGTCTCCCGCTGAACTGAAGGTGCGAAGATGGCAGACAACGAGACTTTGGCTGAGATCAATCGGCGCATCGCCATCGTTCAGGATAACCTCCGCGAGCTGATCGAGCAGGCGGCGGCCTATTCCGGCGCCGAGGACGAGGAACGTAACGCCGACCGCATCGCCGATCAGGAGGCGAAGCTCGCCGAGTTGGAGAAGCAACGCGACGCACTGCTGGGAAAGAAGTAGCTGCGCTCGGCGGCGTCGCTAGCGTCATCTTCATTATTTTCGTTTTCAATCCGCGGTTCGGGCGCTTGCGACCTCACCATGCGAAATTGGGACGGCAGTCAAGCCTTCCTTAACATTGTTGCGGGTATTGATGGCGAGCGTCGGTCAAGCGCCATAGCGTCCGCCGTTCAGCCACTTCCACAAAAGCGAGGGGGAGATGCGCGTTGTGGTCGGTTCCCAGAGGGTGAGCGACTTTCGTCAAACCGAGCTCGAAGGGCATGTTGCGGCAATGTCGCGAGCGATCGAGTGCGGCCAAGCCGAGAAGCGCCAATCTCTCGCCTTCACCTTGATCCTCCGGTCGGCGACCTCCGCACCCGCTCTCGCTCTGGTGCGCATGAAGGACGAGCTCGAACGCGCAGGGATAAGCGCAAAGGTCATCCTCGCCAAGCTCGAGCCGCAAGAGGAATTGCGGGAGCTCTTCATGAGCCTCACGCGTCTTTCGCCGCGCGAGCAACCGTCTCAACTGATCCGTTGGGCGCGCAATCCGCGCCTGCTCGATGCCCATGAGCAGGTCACTTATGGAGATGCGATCTCTTGGTCCGGCGACGCCATGCGCCGCGATGCCGACCGGCGCGACGCCCTCACTCTATTCGATGAGGCTACGCCCGACATGGCGCGGCTTGCACGACTCGCCTTCGAGGCGTTGTGGGCTGCCTCGTTGGCTGTGCCCGAGCGGCACCTAGTCGGCAGCTCCGCGACGAAGCCGTCCGGCGCCTTGAAGCAAGCGGCGGTCACGGTCTCGCCGCTTCGCCCGAGCGTGCAGGGCTGGCCTCTCGTCCGCCACTAGCCCCTTCCTGCCTCTCGATGTCATGCCCGGACTTGATCCGCGCATCCATTCCGTACCTCTCTACTTGCGGCGAACCCAATAGAATAGATTGCCGGGTCAAGCCGCGGCAACGACGACTAAGCCGGAACAGGTTTGAATGACTTCTACGATGCAGGCAATGGTGCTCGACTGGGCGCGCCGGCCGCTGCGTGAGGCGGAACTGCCGGTGCCTAAGCCTGGACCGGGCCAAATTCTCATTAAGGTCGCGGCTTGCGGCGTGTGCCGCACGGACCTTCACGTGTTAGACGGTGAGCTAATACACCCAAAGCTCCCGCTCGTGCTCGGGCATGAGATCGTCGGACACATCGAAGCGTTCGGCGACAAGCTGCGCGTCGGCGTGCCGTGGCTCGGCTTCACCGACGGCACTTGCTTCTACTGCCGCTCGGGGCGCGAGAACCTGTGCGACAACCCGCGTTTTACCGGCTATCAGATCGATGGCGGCTATGCCGAATACACGGTTGCCGACCCGCGTTACGTCTTCCCGATTCCCGAAAGCTATAGCGACGCCGAGGCTGCGCCCCTGCTCTGCGCCGGGCTGATCGGCTACCGCTCGCTCAAGATGACGGGCCAGCCTGCGCCGGGGCAGCCATCGCGGCTCGGCATCTATGGCTTCGGCGCAGCGGCACATATCGTGGCGCAAGTGGCGCGCTATCAGGGCCGCGAGATCTATGCCTTCACGCGGCCAGGCGATGAGAAGGCGCAAGAATTCGCGAAAGGACTCGGCGCAGTGTGGGCCGGAGGCTCCGACGAGACCGCCCCAGAGCCGCTCGATGCGGCAATCATCTTTGCGAGCGTCGGCGCGCTCGTGCCGGCGGCGCTCAAGGCGGTGCGGAAAGGCGGCGTGGTGGTGTGCGGCGGCATCCACATGAGCGACATCCCGAGCTTCCCTTACGAAATTCTGTGGGAGGAGCGTGTGCTGCGCTCCGTGGCGAACCTCACGCGAGACGATGCACGCGAGTTCCTGGCGCTCGCGCCGAAAGTTCCGGTCAAGACCACGGTCGTCCCGATGAAGTTGAGCCAAGCCAACGAGGCGCTCGAGCGCCTCCGCCAGGGAGAGCTCACCGGTGCTGCGGTGCTCTTGCCGGGCGGCTAGGGTTTTTCCTTGCCGACTTGGATGTCGATGCCCTTATCCTTGGAGATCTCGCCCTGGAAGCCGGGCACATCGATCTTCACCACATCTCGGTGCGTGCGCTGATAATAGATGTAGCCGAGCACGCCGAGCGCGACCACCACGGCGCCAAGCAAAAAGGCGAGCGCCGGGCTAAAGCCCCTTCCCCTACCTTCATCGGCCATCGCATTCCTCCAGGCTAATTCGCTCTAGCCGAACGGTTGTTCGGCAGGACGGTTCCGGCGGGGCAAGGTCATGCTTGACGAAGATCGAGCCGAGGCGTCAGATCAAGGCCAAATAACGAAAATTCACAGTTTTCCTGGAGGAACCCCCATGCTGCATCAAGTCATCGAGACCTTGAATGCGCGTGTCGCCATGCGCCCGCGCTACGACAATTTCATCGGCGGCAAATGGGTGGCGCCGGTCGATGGCCAATATTTCGAGAATATCAGCCCGATCACCGGCAAGCCGGTCTGCCAGATCGCGCGATCGCAAGCCGCAGATGTCGAGCTTGCGCTCGACGCCGCACACAAGGCGAAGGACGCCTGGGGCAAGACCGCACCAGCCAAGCGCGCGGAGGTGCTCAACAAGATCGCCGACCGCATGCAGGAGAATTTGAACGTGCTCGCCGCGGTCGAGACCATCGACAACGGCAAGCCGATCCGCGAGACGAGCTTTGCCGACATCCCGCTCGCCATCGACCACTTCCGCTATTTCGCGGCGTGCATCCGCGCGCAAGAAGGCACGCTCGGCGAGATCGATCATGAGACGGTCGCCTATCACTACCACGAGCCGCTCGGCGTGGTCGGCCAAATCATCCCGTGGAACCTCCCGATCTTAATGGCGGCATGGAAGCTTGCGCCGGCGCTCGCCGCCGGCAATTGCGTGGTGCTGAAGCCAGCCGAGCAGACGCCCATGTCCATCATGGTGCTCATGGATCTCGTCGGCGATATCCTGCCGCCCGGCGTGCTCAACGTGGTCAACGGCTTCGGCGTCGAGGCCGGCAAGCCGCTCGCCCAGAACAAGCGCATCAACAAGGTCGCATTTACCGGCGAGACCACGACCGGGCGTCTCATCATGCAATATGCGAGCGAGAATTTGATCCCGGTCACGCTCGAGCTCGGCGGCAAATCGCCCAACATCTTCTTCGCCGATGTAATGGCGAAGGACGATGACTTCCTCGACAAGACGCTCGAAGGCTTCACGATGTTCGCGCTGAACCAGGGCGAGGTGTGCACCTGCCCGTCGCGCGCGCTGGTGCAGCGCTCGATCTACGACAAGTTCATGGAGAAAGCCGTCGCCCGCGTGAACAAGATCAAGCAGGGCAACCCGCTCGATCCCTCCACCATGATCGGCGCGCAAGCTTCCAATGATCAGCTCGAGAAGATCCTATCCTATGTCGACATCGGCAAGAAGGAAGGAGCGGAGCTGCTCACCGGCGGCGAGCGCGCGAAGCTCAACGGCGAGCTCGCCGAGGGCTACTACATGACGCCCACCGTATTTGCCGGCCATAACAAGATGCGCATCTTCCAGGAGGAGATCTTCGGGCCGGTGCTCTCCGTCACCACCTTCGAGGACGAGGACGAGGCGCTGTCGATCGCCAACGACACGCTATACGGGCTCGGCGCCGGGGTGTGGACGCGGGACATCAACCGTGCCTACAACTTCGGCCGCGGCATCCAGGCGGGTCGGGTGTGGACCAATTGCTACCACCTCTATCCCGCGCATGCGGCGTTCGGCGGCTATAAGAAGTCAGGCATCGGGCGCGAGACGCACAAGATGATGCTCGACCACTACCAGCAAACGAAAAACGTGCTGGTGAGCTACAGCCCGAAGCCGCTCGGCTTCTTCTAGGCGGATTCAGAACGCAAGCCATTCGGTGCCACCCTCCCCTTGACGGGGAGGGTGCCCGAGCGAAGCCGACGGCGGGGTGGGGTGATGCCGCCCCATCCCGGCGTCGCGCTTTGCGCGCCGCCGGACCTCCCCGCGTATGCAGCTCTCATCGGATCGGAATCCAAAGCAAGCATCGAGCCTCTCACATCAAATGCAACTCCTCGGAGTGTCACGGGTTGATTTTGATAAGACGATCAACTGAACGAGAGAGAACGCCCGATGAGAACCAACTTGACCGTAGCCGCATCAGCGGCCCTACTTGTTTTGAGCTTTGGCGTCGCCTACGCGGCGGATACCAACGCGACCCAGCCCAACACCGGCGCGGCCGTGGGCACGCCTGGCGCGGAAAGCAAAGGCAATCCAATCCCCGTCCCTGATCAAGCCAATCAGGCCCCCGCCAGTGAAGGCCGCAGCGCAACAACCGCGACCCCAGGCGAGCAAAACAAGGGCGAAACAAGAGGAACGCCCTCCCCCCAATAAGCGCGCACGCCTCTCTGACAGAACCTCCATCGGGCGCTTCAACTGTATTAGACTGAAGACGCGCCCGAAGGAGGTGTTTTCATGGTCGAAAGGGTGCTCGCGACACCACGCGCGCTAGAGCTCATCGAGCAGTTGAAGCAGAAGCACGGGCCGCTGATGTTCCATCAGTCTGGCGGCTGTTGCGACGGCTCGGCGCCGATGTGTTATCCCGCGGGTGAATTCCGCGTCGGCGGCAATGACGTGAAGCTCGGGCAGATTGGCGACTGCGACGTCTACATGGACGCCGATCAGTTCGATTATTGGAAGCACACCCAGCTCATCATCGACGTGGTGCCTGGACGCGGCCACGGCTTTACCCTCGAAGCGCCCGAAGGCTTGCGCTTCCTCACGCGGAGCCGGGTGTTCAGCGACGAAGAGGCTGACGCGCTAGCGAGTTCTTGAGCGTCGCGGTCAGATCGAGGTCCAGGCAAACGCGGCGACTGCGAGAGCCATGAGAGCCGTCGCCAGCCAGCCAAGAAATTTCAGCCAGCGCGGAAGTGTGAGCTGCCGATGGCGGCTTCTGCCGGATACAGCAAGCATCATCGCTGCCATGATAGGCACCGAGACGATGCCGTTGAGGACGGCAGCCCAGAACAGCATGGCGATCGGATCGATGTCGGTCATGGCGAGCGCCGCGCCACCGAGCGTGGCCGCCCCGATGATCGCGTAGAAACCGAGGGCGCGGTCGGCAGGAAGCTCTAGGCTGCCGCGCATGCCGAATGCCTCAGCGACCGCGTAGGCGGCCGACCCGGCAAGGACCGGCACCGCAAGCAAGCCGGTGCCGATGATGCCGGAAGCGAACAGCACAAAAGTCAACTCGCCGGCGATCGGGCGCAGGGCCTCTGCCGCCTGTGAGGCGGTCTCGATCTTGGTGACGCCATGGGTGTGGAGCGTGGCGGCGGTGGTGACAATGATGAAGAACGCGATCACGTTCGACATCAGCATCCCCACCCAGGTGTCGAGGGCGATCTGCCTGAAGGAAGCGTCGCGCTTCTTTGATTGTGTCTTGTATCTCGCGCGGTGACTAAGGCGCGAGTCCTCCGCCTCCTGGGACGCCTGCCAGAAAAATAGGTAAGGGCTGATGGTCGTGCCGAAGATGGCGACGATCATGGTGAGTGAAGTCGGATCGAGCGACAAAGAGGGCAGGAAAGTCGAGTGCAAGACACGAAGCCACGGCACATCGACGATGAAGGCTGTGGCCACATAAACGAAAAGCGCCCAGGTCAGGAACTTCAGATATCCGGCATAGGTGTGGTAGGGGACGAGGATTTCGGCGGCGAGGCATAGCAGCCCGAAAATGACCGCGTACAGCAGCGCCGGCCCGCCAATTAAGAGCCGCAACACCGCGCCCATCGCCGCGAGATCGGCGGCGATATTGACCGTGTTCGCCATGACCAGAAGCGCCACCAGCAGGAGTAACACCCAACGCGGCAACGTGCTGGCGATGTTTGCCGCGAGCCCTCGCCGCGTGTGCCAGCCGATCAACGCGCTGATCAACTGAATCGCCACCATCAAGGGCAGCGTAAGCAATAGGCTCCAAGTCAGCGCGTAGCCGAACTGCGCGCCGGCTTGCGAATAGGTCGCGATGCCGCTCGGATCGTCATCAGCGGCGCCGGTGGTCAGGCCTGGCCCCAGCGCTCCCCATGCCCGCCGCGCGATTGTCTTGATGGATGCCACTTGGATTTCGCCTACGGTTGCAGGGGTTACGGACGTGTAATTACCAGGGTCACCCAGGTCAGTATCGAGGAACGCATATCGCGGCTAAAGTGCCGCAGCTTTTCGGGGAGGCTCATGGCGTTGCTTTCTCAACCCTTGTCCTTGTCGCGGCGCGCGGCGCTCAAGCTCGGAGCGGCCCTTCGCTTGCGCTCGCCATTCCGGGCTTAGCGCTCCGGCCGTCTGAAGTCGCAGGTGAGGAGCATGCTTACCTCAAAGTCAGGGACAAGGTCCCCGATCCCGAGAATGTGTTCTTCGAGGTGCAATATGCCGGCAACGCCCCGATCAAGCTCGCCGGTCATTTCTGGTTCAACGCCGACACGCTGAAAGCCGGCAAGAAATGTCCGGCCATCGTCGAGTTCAATCCGTACCGCCGGCGCGACGGCACGATGATCGGCGACGCCAAGATGTACCCGTGGTTCGCCTATAACGACTATCTCTGCTTCCGCATCGATCTCCAGGGTACGGGCGATTCGGAGGGTGTGATCACCGACGAATATACCGACGAGGAGCTTTCCTTCTGCGTCCAGGTGATCAGCCAGATCGCCAAGCATCCCGCCTGCGACGGCAATGTCGGCATGATGGGAAAGTCGTGGAGCGCCATCAACTCGCTGATGGTGGCGGCGCGGCACGACCGGCCAGGGGCGCTGAAGGCCGTCGTCGTCTGCGACGGCTCCGACGACCGCTACAACGATGACGTCCACTACATGGGCGGCGCCATGATGTTCGACAATGTTAGCTGGCCGTCATCGATGTTCGGCTTGGTGGCGGCGCCTCCCGATCCAGCGGTCGTCGGCGACAAGTGGAAAGAGATGTGGCGCACGCGCGTCGAGAATGCCGATTTCTGGTTCAAGCAATGGGCGACACATCAGACGCGCGACGAATATTGGAGCGCGACCGCGGTGCGCGATCACTACGCAGACGTCGGGGTGCCGGTGTTCATCATGTCTGGCTGGCAGGACGGCTACAAGAACCCGGTCGAGCACGTGATCTCCGGGCTGAGTGCGCTCGGCAAGCCGGTCGCGGGGCTGATAGGCGCCTGGGGCCATAAATATCCGTTCAATGGCTATCCGGGACCGCGCGTCGACTGGCTCAACTACATTGTCGTCCATTGGTGGGATCGCTGGCTCAAGGGGAAGACGCCGCCGGCCGAAAGCGAAAGGCCGCAATGGCCGGTATGGATCGGTCAATCCATGGAGCCGACCAAATCAACTTGCGCCGACGAGACTGGAAAGTGGGTGGCAGAGGACGGTGCGTGGCGGTTGCGGGTGAAGGAAAAAGTCTTGTATCTCGGGCCCGACAATCGCCTCGGGGATAGACCGGCGTCCGCGACTTACAGCAACGGGCCGAAATCCGTGCTCGACACGGCGATGCTCGAGACGAGCTCGTGGGGCGAATGCGGCAATGACGACTTGCCGGGCGACCAGGCGCCATTCGACAAGGAGTCGCTCTATTTCGACAGCGATCCTTTGCCCGAGGACTTCGACAGCTTCGGCTATCCCGAGGTTATGCTCACTCTTACCGCGGACCGGCCTCTCGGCGCGCTATGCATCCGCCTCAACGAGGTCAGCCCCGACACCGGCGCTTCGCATTTTGTCTCCTACCGCTTCTACAATCTCGCCGACCGCGCCGGCGATATGGCGAAGCCCGAGCGCGTCGAGCCTGGAGTTCCCTTTAGTCTGCGCGTACCGCTCAACATCATGGGCCACACCTTCAAGAAGGAATGGCGCGTGAGGCTTGCGCTCTCGCCCTCGTTCTACCCCACGCTGTGGGCGAGCCCTGGGGCGGTGACCATCACACTGAAGACAGGTGAAAGCGACGGCCTGCCGACCAGCACGCTCATTCTTCCGGGCCGAGAGCCGCGCGACGAAGACAAGCGGGCACAACGGTTGCTGCCGCTCAAGTCCGCGGCGCCTTATGTCAATCCCGACGACTACTTGCCGGTCATCGCCGAGGACCGGCCTGACGAGACGACGCGCAAAGCCTACCCAGTCCCCATCGACGGCAAGCCCGGCATCCTCACCCGAAAGGTGTTCGACAGCGGCCGCTATCAATACGGCGGGGCGCTCAAGGGCCTATGGGTCGACCTTCTGGCCGAGGAGAATTTCGAGATGGTGGTCGGCGATCCGCTCTTGCTCACCGGATTCACCAAATCGGCAAGCACATTCGAGCGCAAGGACATCGGCTGGCGCGCACGCTCAGAGACCACGACCAAAGTGTGGAGCGAAGCCGACGGCAAGGGCGGCTATTTGTTCCGTTACCTCGCCACGGTGAAGGCCTTCACCGGCCCTGAAGGAAAAGATCAACTCTTCGCAGAAAAGACGGTACACGGCGAGATCGCGCGCTCCTGGATCTGACGTGAGAAGCGGGCTTCGCGTTCTCTGACGCCTTCGGCGCCGCGTCTGCTGTCCTGGTGTTCTGTGACGTCCTCGGCTTCGCATCGGTCTTGGTCTCGATGTCCGCGGGAGAGGCATCAGCAGTCTTCATCTCGGCCTTCGCGGCCGGCGCGTCCTCATCCACGGAAATCGCGTGCTTCTGGCATCCTTCTTTCTGGGCCTCCGGCCCGCCAGCCTCTACGGCTGACGAGCCGGCGCCACAAAAGGGTTGGTTTGTACCGCCTTACTGTTCTTCTCGACGCACTCATCGAGCCGCTCGAATGCCGCCGTGCTCTTGTCGAGTGGAACCTTGATGGTCGCGCCGGCCCCGACCACGCTCAAGGCGCTCGCGTTGCGTAGGCCGGTAGTGAATTTCTTGTCCCTGATATCGACCGAGACAGAGTTTGAGTCGGCCGCGACCTCGTCGTCGAAGCTCATGGAGCCGAGATTGATCTTGACCGGGTAGTTCTTGCCGCGGTCGAGTTTCCAGTTCGGCGATGACAGCACAAGGGTAAGGCCGTCGTCGGTGCGGACGAAATCGGCGACGATATCGTCGTCGAGCTTGCGGCTGATCGAGCAGCGGTCGAATCTGTCGGATTTGAAGGTCGCGGCGATTTCCCAAGGTCCGATCGTGTCGGATTTGCTCTCCTCGGCGGCTTGGCTCGCTTTCGGCGAAAGCCCGAGAACGGCAGCAATAGCAACGCCGTAGCAAATAAGATGAGACCTGGAAATCAGAGCAGTCTTGCGCATGGTTAGCACCCCGTCGAGACTGATGACGGGTGAGAAACGCGCGTAACTGTCGGCTAGTTCCGCGGCCGAGTGAACCGCGAAGTTCGCTTCCTCTCCGCCTGCCGCCTAAGATGTTGTTCCAACAGGCGCGCGTTCTTGCGATTTGCTTTCCACACGACGTCGAACACATCGCCGAGAAACGGCACGGCACCGACCACGAAATCGATGCCGACATTCCCGAGCATGCGCGCAATCGTGAAGCGCGACGCACCGGTCTGCCAAGCGTGATGCACGATGAGCAGGGAGATCGCGCTGGTCAGCACATCGCCAAGTCCCGGAAACAGACCGAGCACAAAGTCCCAGCCGAAGCGGAGCCGCGTCCCGGGCACGGCGAAGCGGTCGTCCATGAGGCTCGCGAGCCACTTCACCTGCGCGAGGCGTTCCTCACGGCTCATGCGGGCGGTGAGCACGGTCAGAAATTCGAAGGCACTCTCACCAGGGATTTTCGTGCCCGGGGGAAAGATCTCGACGCGACTAGTCATCGGCTCCTTACCTCTGTTGCGCGCCGCATATAGGGTGTAGCGAAAATGGAACAAGCGGTGCGAGCCGGGAATTTGTCGGGCGTTTGAAATGGACCCCACCTGGTGGATTCCCCATGAGTTCCACTGTCACCGCAGACGAGCTCGACTATGTCGAGATCGACCGGCCGTTGGTCGAGCTTGCCGTCAAGGCCCTCGACTCAGCCGAGCGCCGCAAGCTCCGGATCGTTACGGCGGAGTCCTGCACCGGCGGCCTGATCGCCACCGTGCTGAGCGAGGCGCCAGGCGCGGCGGACTATTTCGACGGGGCGTTCGTTTGCTACACCGCCGACCACAAATGCGCGGCCTTGGGACTCGATCCAAAGCTTATCGAGCGCTGCGGGGTGGTGAGCAAGCAGGTGGCCATCGCCATGGCGAACGGCGCGCTTGCCCATTCCGACGCAGATCTCGCCGTCGCGGTCACGGGCGTGGCAGGTCCCGACCGCGACGAGGATGGCAATCCGGTCGGCCTCGTTTACCTCGCCTGCGTCCGGCGTGGCGGAGAC
>JBKPSQ010000063.1:0-4403 GCA_046735075.1 Pseudomonadota bacterium | reverse complement strand
GTATGGATCAGGCATTCGCCGGCGGCCACGCGGTTGTGCGGTTCAGCGATCTTCGAGTGCCAGCGAGCGACATTCTCGGCGAGCCGGGCAAAGGTTTCCGCTACGCCCAGGTTCGGTTGGCGCCGGCGCGGCTGACCCATTGCATGCGTTGGCTCGGTGCGGCGCGGCGGGCGCACGACATCGCCGCCGGATATGCGCAGCAGCGCGAGGTGTTCGGCGCCAGGCTGGTGAACCACGAAGGCGTCGGCTTCATGCTGGCGGACAACGAGATCGACATCCGCATGAGCCGATTGTCGATCTGGCACACCGCCTGGGTGTTGGACCAAGGAGCGCGCGGCACCACCGAGTCGTCGATGGCGAAGGTGTTTTGTTCCGAGGCGATCTGGCGCGTGGTTGACCGCTGCGTGCAGGTGCTGGGCGGGCAAGGAGTCACTGGCGAGACCTTGGTCGAACGCATCTTTCGTGAGGTGCGCGCGTTCCGCATTTATGACGGGCCGTCCGAGGTGCACCGTTGGTCATTGGCCCAGCGCATCGCGCGGCAGGGACCAAACTGGTGAGTGAGTTCGATCTGACCGACAAGGTCGCGATCGTGACAGGTGGCGGCCGAGGCATTGGCCTTGCCATTGCCGCAGGTCTCGCCCGCCATGGTGCCAAGCTGGTGCTAGCAGGGCGCACTGAAGCAACGCTCGTTGCGGCAGCCGCCTCCATCGGTCAGGCGGCGAGCGTGCAGATGGCGGATGTCTCGCGTGAGCCGGAGGTCCTGGCGCTGCGCGACGCGGTGCTCGATCAGCATGGCAGGATCGATGTGCTGGTCAACAACGCGGGCATCAATCCGATCTTTCGGGGCATCGAAAGGATCAGTCTCGAGGATTGGCAGAGCATCATCGACATCAACCTCACCGGCACCTTCCTCTGCTGCAAGCATATCGGCGGCGCCATGGTGGAGCAGGGCAGGGGCTCGATCATCAACGTCACTTCGGTGGCCGGACATGTCGGATTGCTCCGTTCGGTACCTTATTGTGCCTCTAAGGGCGGCGTAGAAATGCTCACGCGCGGTCTCGCCCTGGATTGGGCCAAACGGGGCGTGCGGGTGAACACGCTGGCGCCAGGCTGGGTCGATACTGACCTGACCCACGGCCTGCTGGAGCACGACGTGCACGGAAAGCGGTTGCTGGATCACACGCCAATGGGCCGCTTCGCTACTGCGGGTGACATGGTGGGCGCCGCGGTGTTCCTTGCATCGGACGCGTCGGTCTACATGACAGGTCAGAGTCTATTGATCGACGGCGGTTGGACCGCTGACTGAGCTTATAGCAGCCCAGCGGCCAGATTGACCGTCAGGGCCACAATGATGGCGTTGTAAAGAAACCCGAGCAGCCCGTGTGCCGCGGCAAGGCGTCGGAATTTTCGCGCCGTGATCTCCACGTCTGACACCTGGAAAGTCATCCCAAGTACCAGCGCGAAATACATAAAGTCCATGTAGTCGGGTCGCTTCTCGCCCGGAAATTCAAGGCCGCCACTGATCCCTGATCCACCTGGATCGACTTCATAAAATTCATGAGCGTAGCGGAACGCGAACGTGGTGTGCGTCATCAGCCAGGATACGAACAAGGTGATCGCGACCAGCAGCAGATGCAGGTTGCGCGGTCCTGGCGGCATATCCTTCGCGATCCCAGCAAACTCGCCAATGATGGCGATAAAGCTGAAGGTAATCGCGGCGAGGGTCAGCCAGAAGATGGTCCATTCGCCCTCTTGCTGGGCAGCCGCGTCCGTGGCCATTCGGTCGAGATGCTCGGAGGCGAACAGATGAGCGGCCAAGCCGAGGTAGACGATGACGGCGAAATCCCATGCCATGATCGAGCGCGTCGTGTTGTCGATGCTCGACGGCAGCAGCAGATAACCAGCCACACCGCATAGCAGGCCAATCGATAGAAACCGCCTGGCGACGATGACACGCCATATGCGGCGCATGTTCAGGCCAGGGTTGCGAGCAGGCCGGCCATGAGCTTGCCACGATACGCGAGGCTCTCCACGATGATGTGTTCATTGAGTGTGTGTGCGCCGGCTCCCGCTACGCCGAGACCGTCGAGGGTGGCGATGCCCATCGCTCCGGTGAAATTGCCATCGGAGCCTCCACCAGAACTTTGCGAGCTGATGTCGTAGCCTAGCTCTCGAGCGATGCCACGCGCGGTGTCATAGAGTGCCATCACCTTGGCATCGGGTTCCCAGACCGGCCTGGTCACCCCGCGAGTCACCTTGAACTGCACGTCGTTCGACGATGCCGAGAGCGCCAGCATTTGGGCGACGCCGCGATCGAGGTCCTCCTGGCGTTTGGCCATCGACAGCGCCTCGCCTGTGCAGGTGGTGGATACGCAGTTCACCCATTGGCCGCCGTGGATTACCCCCACCGAAAAGGTGCAGTCCTCGGTAGTCATGTCTTCGATTTCGATCAGCTTGCGCGCCATTTCGCGGATTGCCGACCGGCCATCCGCAAGCCGTGCTCCCGCGTGGCTGGGACGGCCGACCGCTTCCAGGTTGAATCTTGCGATCGCATAGCGGCCCGTCACCACACCGCCATCCGCACGCGCCGGCTCCGGCACAAGGACGTAACGATGGCGTGCAGCCTCTGCCTCAATCAGGTCACGCGTCGAAGGGCTGCCGACCTCCTCGTCGCTGGTCAGCAGCACCGTGATCGGTAGCCTGGTTGCGATCCTGGCGCGCGCTAGCTGATTGATTGCTTCCAAAGCCAGATAGTTGCCGCCCTTCATATCCAGGATGCCTGGTCCCCAGGCGCGACTGCCGTCACGGCGGAACGGCAGCGTCGCAAGCGTCCCGATCGGATGCACGGTATCGAGGTGTCCCATGACCAGGATGCCCGGCACGTGCGGCGTCGGGTGCGGGAAGGTCGCCCGCACGCAGTCACCGAGGCCCATGCGTCCGGCCACGCGCTCGACGCGCGCTCCGGCGATCACCAGCTCGCGTGATGCGATATCCATCATCCGGTTGACCGAAGCGGGATCATAGGTCGGGCTTTCGCATTCCACCCAGACACGCAGTCCGTCCAGCATAGTATCGGCATCGAAAGGCAGTTCGGCAGGGTTCACGGATCGTCTCCAATCGAAGGGCAACCTATGCCAACCTTGTCAGCCGTTCGCTCAACAGTGCGAAGAATTCGTCAGCCTGCAGCGTCTGCAGCACGGTCGCATTATGCGGCAGACCCGATCGATTCCAGCGATCGATAATTGTGCGTCCCCGGCAAGGCCCCGGCCCGAGATCGACAGAGACGGCGCAATCGCGTGCCGTGAACAGATCGGGCCGAATCAGCCACGCGATGGCGCAGGGGTCGTGCAATGCCGCACCAGTCCCGCCAAAGCGTGGGCCGAGTGGAACAGTCGCCTGAATGTCGTGCAGCCTGGCGATGCACCGGCCCACACCGGCTTGTTTGAACGCGGCCAGTCGTGCCGGTGTACACAGTGCCTGCTCCGTCAGGTCGAGCGTCACCAGCACAACTGGTCTGTCGCAGGCCAGCAGCACGGCAAGCGCCTCGGGATCGTTGAGGGCATTGAATTCGGCGGCTGGCGTCGCATTGCCTTCGCCCCAGGCGCCCGTCATCAACAGGATCTGCTCGACACGATCCGCCAGCGGCGGTTCCGTCATCAGAGCGAGCGCCAGGTTGGTGGCCGGTGCGATGCCGACCAACGTCACCCGCTGTGGTGCGCTGCGCAGGATAGCGCGAATTGCATCGGCGGCGACACCCGGTACAGCAGTGCCTCCGGTGGGCAGCGCGATGCCGCCAAGCCCATCGATGCCGTGCACGCGCGTCTCATTGACGAATGCGCCGAGCAATGGCCGATCGGCACCCGCATATACGGGCACTCTTGCTTCGGCCAGCGCAACCAGTGCCAGCGCATTAGGCAGCGTGCACTCCAGTCCGACATTGCCTCCGGCCACCGTGACAGCCAGAACCTCAAGCTCGGGCGATGCCAGAGCCAGTAAGAGGGCAAAGGCGTCGTCGGTGCCTGGATCGCAGTCGAGAATGATCGGAATTGCCACTGTGGTGTTCCCGCTTGCGCTCGGGCAGGATGCCACTCTACGCCACCGAGCGGAACACGCATGGTCACGCAGCAATTTTCGATTGCCGCCGAGACGGATGAAAGCGGCAACCAGGCCGTGATGGTGCCGTTGAACCGACGCACCCTGGTGCCCATGAGACGCGAGCGCGTTTGGCGCTTGCGCAAGCCCCTGGTCCAGTCGTTGCGTGCGATGCGAACCATGAAGCGTGCGGTCGAGTCAGCCTCGCCGCTGCGGCCTGAGCCGGTGGGTTTCATCGGCTCGCTGGCGCGCGCTGCGTGCACGCTGTGCAAAGGCTGGTGCTGCAAAGGGGGCGGCGAACACGGTTATAC
>JBKPSQ010000062.1:0-26250 GCA_046735075.1 Pseudomonadota bacterium | reverse complement strand
GCACCAGAACGAGCAGAAAAAGGACAATGAAATAAAAGGGATAGGCCACGCGCATCCAGAAGTTAAGGTCGACCAGCACGATCGCGAAGATGAGCGCCAGGCCAAACCACAAGCGCAAAATATGCCGCGTCGCCCAAGGCTCGAGCGAGCCGCCGGCGACCGAGTAGAGCGCCGACACGCCGACAATGGCGATGGCGACAACGAGCACAACGAACGGCCAGTTGAGCAGAAGGAGCTTCTGGTTGAGCTTGAGCTGCGGCTGCTCGGAAGGTTCGGCAAAGAGCATGCTCATTGGGCGGTCCCCGCATCGGCCATGGTGGGCGTGTCGCTCGGCCGGTTGGCGACGAACACAGGCTTGGTGGCCGGATCGCGCAGCAAAAGCTCGGTCATCACGTCGTGCACCACAGGGGCCGCGGCCTGTGCCCCATAGCCGCCATGCTCGACGACGCAGGCGACCGCGTAACGCGGGTTGTCGACCGGCGCGAAAGCGATGAACAACGAATGAGGTTCAGCCTCCCAACCCGTGGGTGGGCGCTTTGCCCCCTTGCTGAACGACTGAGCCGTTCCGGTCTTGCCCGCCATGAGTAGGCCAGGAAGGGTGAGAGCGGAGCGCGTCGCCGTGCCTTCCTTCTCGTTCACCACCCCGCTCATCCCGTCTCTCACCATGGCGAGATAGGTGGGATCGATGGGAAGGGGAGCGGGCGGAACATTGGTATCGTTGGCATGCGAGCAGAGGAAGCTCGGCACGATCGACTTGCCGGAGGCGATCCGTCCCACCGCGACGGCAAGTTGCAAGGGCGTCGCCGAGACGTAGCCTTGGCCGATGCCGCAGCTGATGGTCTCGCCGGGATACCAGGGCTGGCCGAGCGTCGCGCGTTTCCAGGCGGTATCGGGCATGATGCCGGGCTTCAGACCCGCCAATCCGCAGTCATAGATCTGGCCGAGCCCAAGCGCGCGGCCCGTCACCGCGAGCTTGTCGATGCCAAGCCGGTGCACCGCCTCATAGAAATAGCAGTCGCAGGATTTCTTGATGGCGTCATGCAGCGCGATCGGCCCGTGCCCTTTGGGCTTCCAGCAATGGAAGATATGACCGCCGAAGGGGAAGGCTCCTTTGCAGGTAATATGTTCCTGGGGCGTGAGGACGCCTGCGGTGAGACTTGCGAGCGCCGTCACCACCTTGAAAGTCGAGCCCGGTGGATAAAGCCCTGCCGCGGCGCGATTGTTGAGGGGATGGTCTGCCCCTCTCACCAGAGTCGCCCAAGCCTTCGGATCGGCCTTGAAGGCAAGTTCGTTGGTGTCGAAGCTCGGGTTCGAGACCATGATCAGCACGCCGCCAGTGGCAACATCGATCGCCACCAACGAGGCGCGGCGATAGCCGGCGAGGCGGTCGAGGGTGAAGGCTTGCAGATCGCGGTCGAGCGTGAGGACCACGTCCCTCCCCGGCACGCTCGGCGTCGAGCCGAGCTTGCGCACGATCCGCCCATGAGCATCGATCTCGTATTCGATGGAGCCGGGCCGACCGCGAAGCTCGGTGTCGAGGCCCTTCTCGATGCCGGTCTTGCCGATGCGAAACCCCGGAATCCGCATCGCCTTGTCCTGGTCGATCTCATCCTTGCCGGCCATGCCGACATAGCCGACCACGTGGGCCACGCTGCGAGCCTCCGTGTAGCGGCGAGACGATGCTCTGTCGGTCTGCACACCGGGCAGTTGCGGGGCGAGCACGTTGAGCAACGCGAACTCCCGCCAGGACAGGCCCTCGCTTACGAGAACGGGGAAATAGTGGTTTTGGCGCCGCGCTGCCCGTAACACCCGGTCCCGGTCGGCCGCCGAGACGGGCGCGACGGTGGATATCTCATCGAGTGTCGCCGCCAAATTCTTGCAGAAGGCGGGAACCACGATGACCCGGAGATTTTCCTGATCCTTGGCGATAGGCGCGCCGAAGCGGTCATAAATGGTGCCGCGCATTGGCGCCACGAGCTGAAAGCTCATCCGGTTCTCGTCGGAGAGCAGTCGATACTCGGAGGACTCTTTGATCTGAAGCTGACGCAGGCGCCAGGCGAGCAGACCGAATAGGCCAGCTTGCCCTGCGCCGACGAGGAGCGCGCGACGCGAAAAGCGGTGGCGCAGCTTCTTGTCCGGATCGCGCGGCTTGGCATTGGGTGGACCGATCAGCAGCGTGCGCCACGAAATGCCGCGGCGCATCTTGGGCCCAAAGTCGCGCGATTTCATGCGTGTCCCCGATAGGTCGCGCTCGCGCGCAAGCCCAAGCTGCCGCGCTCGATCCAGAGGAGTCCCTTGAGCACAACGGGGAAAAGGGCCATCGAGGCGGCAGCGCCGACCGCGATTGGCCACCAGTCGATCCAGCGCAAGAAGAATGCCGATGCGAGCAACCAGCCGAAAACGGCAAGCGCAATGGCAAGCCCTGCCCAGACGAGCCAGAGCGGACCCACCTCGCGGCCGGCGCCCAAACCCCTCGCATAGCCGCCGGCACTAGAGCCGATCAAAACGAGAAGCGCCCAATAGCCTAACGGTCCCCCACTCATGATGTCGGTGAGGAGGCCGAGCAATACGGCCACCGCGGGCGAGAACGTGATGCCGGGGAGCGCGCGCCAGCAGAACACCATCATCACCACGACCAGTGGCAGGATAAAGGTGGCATCTGCCGGAAGCCCCCAAGGCACCGCGGTCGCGACCACCGCGAATAGCACCGAAAGAGCGGGCAGGATCGTGCTCATTGCTGCGTCTGCGCTTCGGCAGGCGCCGCGCCTTCGGCGTTGCCAATGGCCTGCTTGACGGCAGTCTCGACTGGCGATGCGACCCCTGCCGCACCGATCGTTTGCTTCACGGCGGTTTCGACCGGCGGTACGCTTTCTGCGGGGCCGATCGGTTGTTTAACGGCAGCTTCGCCCGGTCGTGTGCTATCCGCTGCGCCGAGCGTTTCCTTGACAGTAGCTTCGGCCGGCCTTCCGCTTTCCGCCGGACCGAGGGTTTGCGGAGCCGCTTCGTTCGATACGGTCGGCACTGGGGCTGGTGCTGGCGGCACGGGCCTCTCTTGAGAGGGCGCGGATAGAGCACGCGGATCGGCGAGGTTGGGCGGATCGGTCGTAGTCAAAGTGGGCGTGTCGAAGAAGAGCACGCTCACCACGTCGAGGGAGCTCAGCTCGGCATACGGCTTCACTTTGTAGGCGCCAGGAGACCCCGTCACCACGCCCACATGCAGTCCGCGCGGCAAGACGCCATCGCTGCCAGACGTATAGACTTCATCGCCGGAATAGACTTTGGCGCCGTCGGGCAGGAAATCGAGCTTGAGCTCGGCGCTGTTGTCGCCCGAGGCAAGGGCGCGCACCCCGGCGGGTCCGACCAGGACCGGAATGCGGCTATTCAAATCGTTGAGCAGAAGCACGCGGGAGACTGAGGCGCCGGCGTCGACGGTGCGGCCGACCAGCCCGTCGCCATTGATCACGGCGTAGCCGATGCGCACGCCATTGTCGCGCCCGAGGTTGATGAGCGCGCTTCTGAGGAAGGGTCCCCGCGCATCGGCAATCACGCTACCCGTGATGTAGTGGAGCGCCGGTTCGTCAACGGCATTCAACAGTAGCCGGAGATGCTCGACCTTGCGCTCAAGCGTCTTGGCGCGCCACTCCCACTGCTTGAGCTCCTCGTTTTCCGCCTTAAGCCGGTCGATCTCGGCAAAGGCGCCGGCATAAGACTGCGCGCGCTCCAGGGCGTGCCGGCCGAGAATCGCAGGCATCGAGGCGGCCTCAAGTAGTGGCGCCGACAGGTCGACGAAGTCGTCGCGGGCATTGACCAAGAGCCCATGCCCGATACGGCTCAGGACCAACAGCACGGCACAGAGAAAGTAGAGAGTGAACGAAAGCAGCTCGACCGGCCCGCGCCATCGGCTAGGCCTCGGCCTGAACGGTGATCTCGCCCCGCGCATCTTCGCGTCTCGCGTCGAGGAAACGTCGCGACCTCGCGTCTCCTCTGCTCTTGTCGGGGCTTGCGGCTCCCGCGCAACCCCTTGGTCGTCGCCTCACCTCATGGCTTGATCAGGAGATCAGCCATGTCGTCAATCTGTTCCAGTGCCTTTCCGGTTCCTCGCACCACGCAGCGCAGAGGATCCTCGGCGATTCTATATTTCACCCCGGTCTCATGAGTAAGACGGGCATCCAGTCTTTCAAGCAGTGCGCCGCCACCGGTCAACCAAATTCCTGAATCGCAGACGTCAGCGGTGAGCTCGGGTGGCACGTCGGCGAGCGCGGCCCTGATGCCTCCCACGATCTGCTGAATGGGTAGGGTCAAGGCTTCGGCGATGTCGTGGGGCTCAAGCGTCATCTCAGTGGGGAAGCCACGCTGCAAGTCGCGGCCCTTGATATGGATGGAAACGCGCTCGCCATTGGCTTTGGCGATAGCGCAGCCTGAATCTTTCTTGATGGTTTCGGCGATGGTAGCGCCGATCAGCACGTTGTATTTGAAGCGCACATAATTGACGATCGCCTCGTCGAAAGCGTTGCCAGCGGCCCTGACCGAGCGCGAATAGAGCACGCTCCCCATCGACAGCACGGCGATGTCGGTGGTGCCGCCGCCGATATCGACGATCATCGAGCCGCGCGGTTCGGCGATCGGAAGACCCGCACCGATCGCCGCGGCAACCGGTTCCTCGATAAGGAAGACCTTACGCGCGCCTGCCGACAGTCCCGCTTCATGCACGGCGCGGCGCTCGACGGGCGTGGCGCTCGCCGGCACACAGATCATGATGCGCGGCCCGGTGAAGCCTCTCCGCCTGCTGACGCGGCGGATGAACAGCTTGATCATCTCCTCGGCCGCGGCGAAATCCGCGATCACGCCATCGCGCAGCGGCTGAATCGTCTCGATCTTGCTCGGGGTGCGTCCGAGCATGCCTTTGGCTTCGTGGCCGACCGCGATGACCTTGCGTTCGCCGCCACGCTCGGTGACGGCAACGACCGAGGGTTCGTCGAGAACGATGCCGCGTCCCGGCACGTAAACCAGCGTGTTCGCTGTACCCAAATCGATGGCCATGTCGCTTGAGACAAGGCCCAAGGCTGAGAACATACTCCGCCCCAAAAAATCGGCTCGCCCACGCGGGCAGCCATCAACGCCACGTCACTTGCGAGCGACAGATGGCACTGCCGATCCACCGGTTTTTTGGTCGTCTGTCGAGCGCGCCGCTGCGGCGTACTTTGCTGCAAATCGCAGTCGCAAGCAATGTGTTTGGCGCCTGTTTTACAAAACAATTCGCTTGTCCTGAGAGACCCGCCCAGGCCCGGTCCGACACAAAGTCGAGGCGCCCCGAACCGTAGGCCGCTAAAGGCCTCCTTTAAACTTTCGGCCCAATAGGTCGCTTCGCCGTCAGATTCCGAGGCAACGGGTAAGTCGGCCGGCTGATCGCCGGCCGTTCTAACCTTCAGCCCTACTTGCGTACGAGCCGAATTTTCGGCCTGGCAACCTCAGGGATACCGGCATTCAGGCCGCCGCATCCTCGCCGGCAGCCCTATGAGGCGAGCATCGTCTCGGGTTTCCGTCGCGCCTCGCGGGCGAGAAGCTTGTTCAGCGCGCTGACATAGGCTCTCGCTGAGGCGACCAGGGTGTCGGTGTCCGAGCCGCGGCCGGTGACGGTCTTGCCGTCGTCCTCGAGCCGCACCGCCACCTCAGCTTGAGCGTCGGTTCCTTCGGTCACGGCACCAACCTGGTAAAGTGCAAGCTTCGCCTCGTGTGGCACGATTGCCTTGATGGCGTTGAAGGTCGCGTCCACGGGTCCGTCGCCCGTCGCTTCATAGGTCTGGTGCCTGCCCTCGACATCGAGCGTGATAGTGGCCTTCTTCGGACCACCGGTGCCGGCGATCACGGTCAGCGCCACAACCTTGATGCGATCGTGCGCGGAGGCGATTTCCTGGTCGACCAGCGCCTCGATATCCTCATCGTAGACGTGCTTCTTATGGTCGGCGAGCGCCTTGAAGCGCACGAAGGCGTCCTCGAAGGCGTTGTCGCCGAGCTCGTAGCCGAGCTCCTTCAGCTTCTCGCGGAAGGCATGGCGTCCCGAGTGCTTGCCCATGACGAGCGAGGATTCCTTCAGGCCTACGCTCTCAGGCGTCATGATCTCGAAAGTCTGCGCATGCTTCAGCACGCCGTCCTGGTGAATGCCGCTCTCATGCGCGAACGCGTTCCGCCCGACGATGGCTTTGTTGTACTGCACCGGGAAGGCTGTCACTCGCGATACAAGCTTCGATGCGCGCGTCAGCATGGTGGTGTCGATGCCGGTCCAGAATGGCATCACGTCCGCACGCGTCCTGATCGCCATCACGATCTCCTCCAACGCGGCATTACCGGCGCGCTCGCCGAGCCCGTTGATGGCGCATTCGACCTGCCGCGCGCCGCCTCCGACGCCGGCCAACGAATTGGCGACGGCAAGGCCGAGATCGTTGTGGCAGTGGGTGGAAAACACAATGCTGTCTGCGCCGGGCACCCTCTCGATGATCATGCGGATCAGCGCAGCAAACTCATCCGGCGTGGCATAGCCGACAGTGTCGGGAATATTCACCGTGGTCGCGCCGGCCTTGATCGCAGCCTCGACGCAGCGGCAGAGGAAGTCGTGCTCGGTACGCGTCGCGTCCATTGCCGACCACTCGACATTGTCGGTGTAGCCGCGCGCCCGAGTCACCGACTGGGCCACCCGCTCGAGCACCTCAGCATCGTCGATGCCCATTTGATATTTGCGATGCAGCGGCGAGGTACCGATGAAGGTATGGATGCGGCCGCGTTTCGCCGGCTTGATCGCGTCGGCGCAAATATCGATGTCCTTCATTTGCGCGCGGGCGAGCCCGCAGATCACCGAATTCCTGGCGCGGCGGGAAATCTCCTGCACGCTGTCGAAATCGCCTTGGCTCGCGATGGGGAAACCGGCCTCGATGATGTCGACGCCCATCTCGTCGAGCACCTCAGCAACCTCGAGCTTCTCCTCGAAGGTCATGGTGGCGCCGGGACATTGCTCGCCATCGCGCAAGGTCGTGTCGAAGATGACGACGCGGTCGCGCTCGTTGCGCTGTCCCGCGGTCTTGTTCTGATTGGACTCCATCTGTCTGTCCTTAAGGGCTTTGCGGCCAATCTAGCATGACTGGCCAGCAGATTGAATCTTCTTGGATTTTATCTTGCCATCCCCTGAACGCCCGACCTGCGTAAGCAGGCCCGCCGGAGCTCAGGGGCGTCTAAGGACGAGTTTCAGGGTGAGCGCGCGAGCGGATGGCCGCGCGAAAGCGCTGGTCTTTACCCTGATTTGCGTGCCAGCGGCTTGCATCAATCACCCATCGTTCGCCCGGGAAGATAATTGCCACGGCAATCGAGGGCAAGAGAATCTAGCCGTCTTAGACAGGTGGGCTTGACGGGAGGGGTTGGAGGACTGAGCGCAGCAACTCGCTGCCTCCTGACCAGAGAATCTGAACGCCGAGGCAAAACAGGATGAAGGCCGAGAGCCTGACAGCGATGTCGGTGCCTCCCGGTCCGAGCAAGCGTTGCACGCGATCCGCATAAGCGAAGCAGAGATAGATGGCGACGGCGATGACGAGGACGGCAGCGAGGCTTGCCAGCACGAAGATGATCTCGTCTGTCGAACTCGCGTAGAAGCTTCTGGAGAGGCCGAGACTAATCACCACGGCGATAGTTCCGGGTCCTGTGGTTAGAGGCAAAGTGAGCGGATAAAAGGCCTGGTCGAGCGGATCGCTTCGCGATGCGCCCTCCGCAGCCTCAAGCTCTTTCTGGCTGCCTTCGCTCAAGAGTTTCCATCCAGCGGCGGCGACGATGAGGCCCCCGGCGACGCGCAGTACCGGGATGGATATGCCGTAGAATTCGAGAATCAGCGCGCCAAGCGACAGCGAGCAGACCAGCACGAAAAAGGAATTCCTGGCAATGCGCCAGTCAAGCAGCCGCCGGGTCTCGGCTGAGTTACGGCGAGTCAAGCCCAAGAACACGAGCGCGGACCCGGGCGGATTGACCACGGGAAAGAGCGCGGCAAGCACGAGAAGGAAGGTGTTGACGGCGGAGTTCATGCAAGAAGCGGCCTCGCGCAGCTAAAGATCGCTATCGCGCTGATTGACGAAGATCAGCACGCCTAACACGGCGACATAGAAGCGGAAGGCAGCCTCTTGTCCATTCCAGGTCGCCGACTGCCACATGGCGAACCACTCGCCCGCAACCACCATGAAGCCGAAGAACCAGACGAGGAAGGCGAGCGCCGACGCGGCAATGACGTAGGTCTTTGCCTGATTGAACTCCGCTGCGGATGCGTTGCGCGCCTGAAAGAGACGGAAGGCGCCGGCGAGGAAGAGGATGCCGGTGATGCCTTCGGCGGCGATGATGGCCGCGTAAGCCGCGCGCCACGCTACAGGATTGGTGATCGACCGGTACATCAGCGTGTTGCCGGGATAGGTCGTGTCCATGCTCATCACGTGCTGCACGAAGAGGTAATTCGTGCCGTAATCGGTGATGTTGTCGAAGGTGACGAGCAGACAGAACGAGGCGAGCACCAGGCTCGTGATGATCTTGGCGTAGCGCGTGATCAGCATGAGCCCTCCACTTCACTCATTTCTCGACGATGCGCCGCAAGGTCGGCGAGCATGGAGTCGGCTAGCCTGTCAAAACTGTTCGCCTCCGCAAAAGCACATCCTTTCTCAACCAAGTCTGCGACCTGCTCGGGACGGTCGACAAGATCGCGAATGGCTTCCGCAAGCTCGAACAGAGAGTTTGGCGAAACCAATTTCATGCAATCCCAATCCTCTTGAATCTCAACAAAAGTGTGCACCGCTGTGGCTACGACCGGCCTCCCGACGGCAAATGCCCAGGCGAGAGCGCCTGAGCCCGGCGGTCCTCGATCGGTATACGGCGCGAGCACGATGTCGGCTGTAGCGAGGACCGACATGACCTCTTCGTCGGGAATGGATCCGGTGACTCGCACCCGCGCACGCAAGGCGCAGCGCTCTGGCTCGGGAAGGAGGCGCAGCGTTTCCATCAAAGGCTCCGTGGAGTTGGCATCCTTGAGCAGCCACTCTCCGGTTTGAAGATAGCCATAGATGGCATCCAAGGTTCGGTCTCTCGGCGCGTTTGGATGCTTTCCACCAGCAATGATGAGCTTGAAATTGTCCGGCAGTAGCCGGAGAGCCGCAAGCGCTGTGTCATAACCCTTGTAGGCCGTCACGAAGCCAAAGATGAGAAGGTTTACCTCCTCGCATGAGGAACTCTTGTCACGGCACGGAGAGCGGACGGAAGAAGGAACCGGATGAACAATGGGGGTGATCTTCGCAGCGTTTACGCCCAGACCAGCCAGCAGCCTCTTCGCCAATCGCCCATGTACCACAATGCTTAAATGCGGATTGCAGTTGAGCTCCGAGACGAGTTCGCTCTGTAGCTCGAACTTCTTGTTCTTTTCACCTTGAGCTAGCTGCCGCGCATGGGATGGGTGATGGACCGGAAACGTGCTGTGAAAGAAGGCGAAAACTGGCTTCGCAGTCTCGCGCACACCGGCCAGGATGCTGCTGAAAACTCGGTACGACGCTTTGAAGCCAATGGCGAAGCCCCACTCGTGCTGCAGCACAATAGCGTCGTAATCGACGGCACGATCGACGAAGCTGCGAAAGTGGCGGATGAGCTCGCTCGTCGATGCATTGGCTAGCGAGGGCGGATCGATGCGCTCGACGTCGTAGACATGGCCTTTGGCCTCAAAAGCGCTCTTTAGCGCGGCGTTATATGCTGCAATCCCGCATAGAACGCCGTGAGGTGAGAGACTCAGGATGCGCATGAGTCGCGCGCCTGCTGTCAGTTCTTGGTAGTCACGACGAGCGCTCGCTCGGCGATCCACGGCATTATGGCGCTCAAGGGATTGCCCCTTCCTCCATCCCGCTCAGCGGACAAGCTTTGCGAGCGCATCGCGGCAGTCTGGCGTTAGTTTGGCTACGTTCTCTCTCAGACAGGTTATGACGCGGCCGCCGCCTATGTCCACGTCCGGACAGTAAGCACGGAAATCGTCGCGACAGGACCGCGCGAGCATGAACTTTGCTCGGCGGGATGATGCCGATGATGGTCGGCGAGGCTTGCGGCGCGGGTGCGGCAGCCGGCGGTTTCGTGGCCGCGCCGGCATTCGGCTCTTCGACCGCTGTCGATGCTTTCGCCTTCGCCTGAGAGCCTGAGGACGCGGGAGCTTCCGTCGTACTGGATTGGGCTGGCGCCGCCGCCTTTTCTGGAATTTTCGCTGCAGCCTTACGAGGGGATTGGGGAGCGGGCTGCGGCGCGCTTTGTGGCGTTGCGGCCGCAGTGTCTGGCTTGGGCGCCTGGGACGGGGGAGTCGCAGGTGTAGCAGGCGCGGCCTGTGGCGGTGCGGCCGGTGCGCTGTCCTGCTTTGCAGCGGCCGGAGCCGGGCTCGGCGCTTTGGGCGTGGCGGCGGCAATCGCCGCGTTCACCGCCTGCGCGCAGGGCGCGGACAGGCTCGCGAGATTCTTCTTGAGGCATTGAAACGCTTCCGACCCGCCGCGCGGCACGCCCCAACATTTGGACATGAAGTCGGAGCGGCAGCTAGATTTGATCGCCGCGATCTGGTCCGGGCTTGGCTGCTGCGCGGCGGCCTGATCGAGACCAAGCAGAGCAACGGCGAACGCGAGCATGAAGACCCTCATTGCGATTTCCCCGTTAGAGCTTCAGTTCTTGCTTTTATCGACCAGAGCGCGCTCGGCGATCCAGGGCATCATGGCGCGCAAACGCTTACCCACGGCTTCCATGTCGTGGTTATCGCATTTCGCGCGCATCGCCTTGAACGAAGTCTGATTGACGCGGTTCTCCAGCATCCAATCCTTGACGAATTTGCCGGACTGGATGTCGTCGAGAACCTGCTTCATCGCTTCGCGGCTCGCTTGGCCTACCACGCGCGGACCCGAGACATATTCGCCGTATTCCGCGGTGTTGGACACCGAGTAATTCATATTGGCGATCCCGCCCTCATAGATGAGGTCGACGATCAGCTTCACCTCGTGCACGCACTCGAAATAGGCCATTTCCGGCGCGTAGCCCGCGGCGACCAGCGTCTCGTAGCCGTTCCGCATCAGCTCGACCAGACCGCCACATAGAACCGACTGCTCGCCGAATAGATCGGTCTCGCATTCCTCGCGGAAGGTCGTCTCGATGATGCCCGCCCTGCCCCCGCCAATCGCCGCAGCATAGGAGAGTGTCAAGTCGTGCGCGTTGCCGGTGGCATCTTGCGCGATGGCCATGAGGCAGGGCACGCCGGCGCCGCGCGAATATTCGGCGCGCACGGTATGGCCCGGGCCCTTCGGCGCAACCATGCAGATATCCATATCAGGGCGCGGCTCAATCAGGTTGAAGTGGATGTTGAGCCCGTGGGCGAAAAACAGGGCCGAGCCCTGGTTCATGTTGGGCTTGAGGTCATTCTCCCAGATGCCGGCCTGGAGCTCGTCGGGGGTGAGCATCATCACCACATCGGCCCACTTGGCGGCTTCCGGCACATCCAGCACCTTGAGCCCGGCCTTCTTCGCCTTGTCCGCCGATCTGGAGCCGGAGCGCAGGCCGACGGCCACGTCCTTCACGCCTGAATCGCGCAAGTTCAGGGCGTGCGCGTGTCCCTGGCTGCCATAGCCGATGATGGCGACCTTCTTGCCCTTGATCAGATTGAGATCGGCATCCCGATCGTAATAGACGCGCATACCAACTCCCCTGCCCTAATAGCTCCCGGTTGCGGCTCGGTGGCGTTTGTGCCGCCCGACCAGCCAAATAGCAAGTGGCGAGCTACATCCGCTCAGGCCCGCGACTGATGGCGGCAAGACCCGTGCGCGACACTTCAACGAGGCCGAGCGGCTGCATCAGCACGATGAACTGATCGATCTTCGACTGCTTGCCGGTGATCTCGAACACGAAATGCTCGGTCGAAGCGTCGATGACCTGCGCGCGGAAAGCCTCGGCGAGGCGCAAGGCCTCGACGCGCTTCTCGCCCTTCCCGGCCACCTTGACCATGGCGAGCTCGCGCTCGATCGGATTGCCCTTTACCGTGAGGTCCGTCACGGAATGCACGGGCACCAGCCGCTCGAGCTGATGCTGAATCTGCTCGATGACCATCGGCGTACCGGTCGTGACGATAGTAATACGCGAGAGATGTGCCTCGTGCTCGGTCTCCGACACGGTGAGCGACTCGATGTTGTAGCCGCGGCCAGAGAATAGGCCGATGACCCGGGCGAGCACGCCGGGCTCGTTGTCCACAAGCACGGTCATGGTATGCGTCTCGAGCCGCTCTTCGCGATGCTCCAGCGGGTAGGCGGATCCTGGCTGCGCCATCAGTGTCTTTCTCCCACATCAGCCTGACCGGCGTTATGAGCTCCTCTGGCGCCGAGCTCTATCATGCGCAGAGCGGTGGCAATGAGGAGGATCGATGCAGGCAGCACGAGCATCGGCCAATCGAATGGCTTTTCGAGCTCGACTGTGCCGACTACCACGCGAGCGAAGATCACGACGAGAACCACGATTACCACCTCGGCGAGCGTCGCCTTGAGCTGGCCGACGCCTTCGACCTTCATCCAGTTCGGCAGCCTCTGGCCATAGCCCTCAGGCAGAGTGAAGACGAAGCCGATGGCGATGCCATAGGCGAAGATCACCAGCACGATGCCGAACAGGAAGGCGTCGACGGCTTCGAGTACGGGTACGACAACCTGTTGACCAGCGAAGAAGTCGTGCCAAGCGTGAAACAGCAGGGAGCTGCCCTCCAAGAACATCAGCAGCCCGCCAACCATAGCGCCGGCCGAACCGATCAGCATGATCGCGCGCAAGCCGAGAAGGAACGTGAGAAGGCTACGGGTCGCCGCCGTCATCCCTACACCATCACCTTGCCTTCTTCGGTGATGGCGTTCTCGATGTCCTCCTCGGTGAGATCGTCGCCCATCAGCATATGATTATGCGCCTCCCCGCTCGGGATCATGGGGAAGCAATTGGCGTGCTTGTCGACCCGGCAGTCGAAGATCACGGGCTTCGGCACGGCGATCATCTCGCGGATGGCGTCGTCGAGCTCTGACGGCTTCTCGGCCCTGATGCCTACAGCCTGGTAGGCTTCGGCAAGCTTGACGAAATCGGGCAACGCCGCGGTGTAGGAATGCGAGTAGCGGCCGCCATGCAGCAGTTCCTGCCATTGACGGACCATGCCCATATACTCGTTGTTCAGGATGAAGATCTTGATCGGCAGGTCGTATTGCGCTGCCGTAGACATCTCTTGCATGGTCATCAGCACCGAGGCTTCGCCGGCGATGTCAATGACGAGCGAGTTCGGATGCGCGACTTGCACCCCAACGGCTGACGGCAAGCCATAGCCCATAGTGCCGAGGCCGCCGGAGGTCATCCAGCGATTGGGCTCCTCGAACTTGAAGAACTGAGCCGCCCACATCTGGTGCTGGCCGACTTCGGTGGTGATGTAGGTGTCGTGGCCACGGGTCAGCGCGTAAAGGCGCTCAATCGCGTATTGCGGCATGATCACGTCGTCGCGCTTGCGGTAGCGCAGGCACTTCCGTGCCCGCCACGCATCAATCTGGGTCCACCATGTCTTGAGGGCCGCCTTGTCCACCTTGGGCTTCTTAGCCTGCCAGGCGTCGATCATTTGCTGCAAGACATGCGCGCAGTCGCCGACGATGGGCAGGTCGACCTTGACGTTCTTGTTGATGGACGAGCGGTCGATATCGACATGAATCTTCTTCGAGCCCGGCGAGAAGGCATCGACGCGCCCGGTGATACGGTCATCGAAGCGCGCGCCGATGCAGATCATCACGTCGCAATCGTGCATGGCGTTGTTGGCTTCATACGTGCCGTGCATGCCGAGCATGCCGAGCCACTGCTTGTCGGAGGCCCGGTAGGCGCCAAGTCCCATCAACGTGGAGGTGATGGGGAAGCCCGTCATATGCACGAACTCGCGTAAGCGCTGGCTCGCCAGGGGGCCCGAATTGATGATGCCCCCGCCGGTATAGAAGAGCGGCCGCTTGGCGTTGGCCATCAGCTCGATGGCTGCTTGAACCGCGCGCTCGTCGCCAACGGTCCTCGGGTTGTAGCTCTTGTGCTGCGAGTTGGTGAGCCCGGTATAGTCGCCGCGCTGAAACTGGATGTCCTTGGGGATATCGACCACGACCGGACCGGGCCGGCCGGTGCGCGCGACGTAGAATGCCTCGTGCAAGACGCGCGACAGTGAGTTCACATCCTTGACGAGATAATTGTGCTTGGTGCAGGGGCGCGTGATGCCGACCGTGTCGCATTCCTGGAAGGCGTCGTTGCCGATGAGATGAGTCGGGACCTGCCCCGTGATGCACACGACGGGGATCGAATCCATTAGCGCGTCGGTGAGGCCAGTGACGGCGTTGGTCGCGCCAGGGCCGGAGGTCACTAGCATCACGCCCACCTTGCCGGTCGAGCGCGCGTAGCCTTCGGCAGCATGGGCCGCACCCTGCTCATGCCGGACCAGGATGTGCTTGATCCCGTCCTGCTGGAACAGCTCGTCATAAATCGGCAGGACGGCGCCGCCCGGATAACCGAAAATGTGCTCGACGCCCTGATCGGCGAGAGCCTGAAGCACCATCTGGGCGCCTGTCATAGCGCGCGACATCTCTAGTCCCACTGACAAAAACCGGCCCAACGCCCTAAGGCTCGCGGCCGGTCAAAACTCGAGGAATGACGGAAAAGCCTTAACAAGCGGGGCACCCTAAGGCCTGCTCCAAAGAGGGTCAATGAAGAATGCGAATGAATGGCAACGTTTATAGCCGTTCGATTTGCTGAAATTATCATTTTCCTGGTGAAACGCACTTTTCTTACTCTCGCCAAAAACCCCGGTGGTAGAAACACGGGTGGACAACGCCTGCGCTTGCGCCTATTTGGCTACCGCTTCATGGATCGCGCGGCACATTTTGGCGTTCCGCGATACCGAAAGTCTCCTTCCACCTCTCACTTGATGCCGCAGGTCCAAACAGAGCTTCCTGCCGCCAATGGCGATATCGAGGCGCGCTCGCCGCATACTTTCTGGGCGCTCACGCTCGGCAGTATGGGCGTCGTGTTCGGGGACATCGGCACGAGCCCCCTCTATGCTTTTCGCGTCGCCTTGGACGCTGCGGCCGAACCCAATGGCATCGTTACGCGCGAGATCGTGCTCGGCGTTCTATCACTCATCCTTTGGGCGCTGATCCTCGTCGTCACTTGCAAATATGTGCTCATTCTGCTGCGCGCCGACAATAAGGGCGAAGGTGGCACGCTGTCGCTCATGGCCCTTGCCCAACATGCCCTCGGTGAGGGCCGTATCCGCTTCGGCATGCTTCTTCTTGGCATGATCGCCGCGTCGCTATTCTACGGCGACGCACTGATCACACCGGCCATCTCGGTGCTCTCGGCCGTGGAAGGATTGGAGGTCGCGGCACCCCAACTTCAGCAGTACGTGGTGCCGCTAACCGTGGTCATCCTCGTCGGGTTGTTCGCTTTACAGTCGCACGGCACGGCGCGCGTCGCATCGTTCTTCGGGCCGGTGATGACAATATGGTTCCTGGCAATTGCCGCCGCGGGCCTTGCCCATCTCGCCGACGACCCCGGCGTGCTTGCCGCGCTCAATCCGGTCCACGCGGTCCGCTTTCTCGCGGGCCACGGTTATATCGGTCTCATCACGCTAGGTGCGGTATTTCTTGCCGTTACCGGCGCGGAAGCGCTCTACGCCGATCTCGGCCATTTCGGGCGAAGGCCGATCCAAACCGCGTGGCTGTTCTTCGTGCTGCCAGCCCTCGTCATCAACTATTTCGGCCAGGGGGCGCTCGTGCTCGCGGACCAGAGCGCCATCGCCAACCCGTTCTACCGCATGGTGCCGGAATGGGCGCTCTATCCCATGATCGCGCTCGCCACGGCGGCCACGATCATTGCGAGCCAGGCCGTCATCACCGGAGCCTTCTCGCTCACCAACCAGGCCGTGCAGCTCGGCCTTCTGCCGCGGCTTCAAGTCAAGCGCACCTCGGCGACCCAGGCAGGGCAGATCTACATACCCCGCATCAGATCGCTTTTGCTCATTGGCGTCATCCTGCTGGTCTTGATGTTCCGATCCTCGAGCGGTCTCGCTTCGGCTTATGGCGTCGCGGTGAGCGGCACCATGCTGGTCGATGGACTGATGGGCTTCACGGTAATTTGGCGGGTGTGGAACTGGTCGCTTGGAGCGGCGCTCGCGCTGATGCTGCCCTTCATGGTGATCGACCTCATCTTTCTCAGCGCCAATCTGCTCAAGGTCCCGCAGGGCGGCTGGGTACCGCTCCTGATCGGCGGTTGTCTGGTCGTGGTGATGCTCACCTGGCGCAAGGGGGCGCAAATTCTCGCGCAAAAGACCAGGCGGCTGGAAATGCCTGTGGAAGAGCTGATCCGCATACTGGAGAAAAACCCCCCTCCTCGCGTTCCCGGCACGGCCGTGTTTCTCACCGCCGCCCCCGAGAGCACCCCGACCGCGCTGCTCCACAGCCTAAAGCACTACAAAGTGCTGCACGAGAACAACGTGATCCTCACCATCAACATCGAGAATTTTCCGCGCATCCCGCCGCAGGAGCGCGTCGTGATGGAGACGATCGGCAATCATTTCATGCGGGTTATCCTGCGCTTCGGTTTCATGGAGACGCCGAACATCCCCAAGGCGCTCGCCATTGCGCGCAAAGCCGGATGGAGCTTCGACATCATGTCGACGTCGTTTTTCTTGTCGCGGCGCGCGCTCCGCCCAGACGCGCGCTCGGGTATGCCGGCATGGCAGGATCAGCTCTTCATTTTTCTCGCGCAAAATGCCGACGACGCATCGAGCTATTTTCAGCTCCCGACTGATCGCGTGGTCGAGATCGGCACCCAGGTCACCGTCTAGCTGCACGCGCGTTAATCAATTCGCACGCAGCATCAGCAGCGCGCTGTATAGACATTCCAGAATTGTTTCGATCTAATCCGCGATCGAGAGCAGGATTTTGCGCCGCCGCTTACGTCGCATGTCCCTGTCCATTCGCGGCCCCTCACCACACCATGACGCAAGACGCCAAAACCAGCAGTGCCGTCGAAGGCTCTGGCTCAGAAGACGCGTCCAGTCGCAATTTTTTGGCGCTGATGCTTGGCTCGATCGGTGTCGTCTATGGCGACATCGGCACGAGCCCGCTCTATGCCTTTCGTGAAGCGGTACTGGCGGCCGGCGGCGGCAAGGGGTCGGTTGGAGAAGAGGCGATTTTCGGCATCCTCTCGCTCATCATCTGGGCGCTGATCCTCATCGTCACGGTGAAGTACGTGATTGTCCTGCTCCGCGCCGACAACAACGGGGAAGGCGGAACGCTCGCATTGATGGCTCTCGCCCATCGCGAGCTCGGGGGAAAAAGCCTCCCCATCATCCTGCTCGGCATGATCAGCGCCGCGTTGTTCTACGGCGATGCGATGATCACGCCGGCACTGTCGGTGTTGTCGGCGGTCGAAGGACTCGAGGTGATAGCGCCTTCTTTCGAGCGCTTTGTCGTCCCGCTCTCGGTCGTGATCTTGTTCGGCCTGTTTGCGGTGCAATCCCGGGGCACCGCGAGAGTCGCAGCGTTCTTCGGACCCGTCACGCTCGTATGGTTCATCGTGCTCGCCATCGGCGGAATATGGCATGTCGCGCAGAATTTGAGCGTGCTCGCGGCATTCAATCCGCTTCATGGCGTGAGTTTCCTCCTCACCCACGGGTATATCGGGCTGCTTACGCTCGGCGCCGTGTTCCTCGTGGTTACCGGCGCCGAGGCGCTCTATGCCGATCTCGGTCATTTCGGCAGAGGCCCGATCAAGATGGCGTGGCTCACCGTCTGCTTGCCGGCGCTGACGCTCAATTATCTCGGCCAAGGCGCGCTCGTACTCGCCGAACCGAAAACGATCGAGAATCCGTTCTTCCTGCTCTACCCACAATGGGCGCTGTTTCCGATGGTCGGGATAGCTACGGCCGCCACGGTCATTGCCAGCCAAGCGGTGATCTCCGGCGCCTATTCGCTCACGCAACAGGCAGTGCAGCTCGGCCTTCTGCCCCGGCTCGACATCCGGCACACTTCCGAGTCGCAGTTCGGGCAAATTTACATTCCGCGCGTCAACACGCTGCTTCTGATCGGCGTGTTGCTTCTCGTCGTGCAATTCAGGTCTTCGGGGGCACTTGCCTCCGCCTATGGCATCGCCGTGACCGGAACCATGGTGGTCACTGCGATCATGGCCTTCATCGTCATCTGGAAATATTGGAACTGGCCGATCTGGTGGGCGGCGGCGTTGATGCTGCCTTTCCTCCTGATCGACCTGACTTTCCTCGGAGCCAACCTGCTCAAGGTATTCAGCGGTGGGTGGGTGCCTCTCTTGATCGGCGGCATGGTGATGGTGGTCATGCTCACCTGGCGCAGAGGCGCGCGCATCCTCGCCGCCAAGACGCGGCGGCTGGAGACGCCAATCGACAGTCTGATCGAAGCTCTCGACAAGAAGCAGCCGCACAAGGTTCCGGGAACCGCCGTGTTCCTCACCGCCGACCCTTCGAGCGCGCCGACAGCGTTGCTGCATAGTCTCAAGCATTACAAGGTGCTGCACGAGCAAAACGTCGTGCTCACCATCATTACCGAGTCCACGCCCAGGGTGGCGCCTGCGGAGCGGATCACTCTTGAGCCGCTCGGCAAGATCTTCACACGCATTCTGATCCGCTTCGGCTTCATGGAGACTCCAAACATTCCGAAGGCACTCGCGCTGGCGCGCAAACGCGGCTTGACCTTTGACATCATGTCGACATCGTTCTTCTTGTCGCGCCGGGCGGTGCGCCCCGATCCAAAATCGGGGATGCCGGTCTGGCAGGACCGGCTGTTCATCATCCTCGCTAGGAATGCCGACGACGCATCGAGCTACTTTCAGCTCCCCACCGACCGCGTGGTCGAGATCGGCACACAAGTCACGGTGTGACGAAACGATGGGTGGCGGCTGCCACGGCGGCATCGGTATCAGGAAACCATTCCCAATCGGCCATGAATCGCCTGAGCCAGGTCATCTGCCGCTTGGCGTAGCGGCGGGTCTCGGTCTTGGCCTTCGCCGCCGCATCCTCAAGGCTTGTGGTGCCGGCAAGATAAGCCCTGAGCTCGCGCACACCATGCGCGCGCATGGCGGGAAGACCATCGTCGAGACCAAGCGCTACAAGCGCGCGCACCTCGTCAAGCGCCCCTGCCTCGATCATGCGATCGAATCTCGCATCGATTGCCGCATAGAGCGGCTCGCGCTCAGGCGCGATGACGAGCTTCAGTGCGGTTTTCGTCTCGAGCGCAGGTGGTGCGTTCGCGCCCTGCCATTCGGCGAGCGAGACGCCGGTGGCGTCGATCACTTCGAGTGCGCGCACCACGCGCTGCGTGTCGCTCGGCCTCACTTTGGCGGCCGTGGCGGGATCGCGCGAGGCTAGCTCGTGGTGAAGCTCGCTTGCGCCGAGCGTCTCGGCGCGCGCACGCCACTTCGCTCTGACTTCAGGAGGAATATCCGGGACTGGCGCCAAGCCCTCGAGCAAGGCTTTGAAATAGAGACCCGTGCCGCCGGCGAGGATCGGCACCCTGTCCTCGGCACGGGCCTCAGCGATCGCGCGCGCGGCGTCCTCCAGCCAGTTGCCGACGGAATAAGCCTCCCGCGCAGAGGCGATACCGTAAAGGCGGTGTGGAACGCGCTGCATGTCACCTTGCGGCGGTCGCGCCGCAAGCACGTCGAGCTCGCGATAGACTTGGATCGAGTCGGCGTTAATGACGGTGCCGCGCAGGCGTGAGGCAAGCCGGAGAGCGGCAGCAGATTTGCCGCTCGCAGTCGGCCCGGCAATGAGGATGGAAGACGGCGTCAGGGCCTAGCTCGTCGGCACGGCGACAAACCGAAGCTCGCCCTTGACGTCGGACAGGAGGAGCAGGATCGACTTGCGGCCGGACTTCTTGACCGCGAGCAGCCTCGCTTTGACATCCTGGGGCTGCTTTACCTTCTCCTGCGTCACCTCGACGATCACGTCGCCGGGCTTGACGTTTTTCTGCGCGGCGGGGCTATCGGGCTTCACCTCGGTTATGACCACGCCCTCGATCGACTTGCCGATGCCGTATTGATTGCGCAGCTCCTCGGTTAAAGGCGCGAGGGAGAGCCCGAGCAGATCCTCCTTTTCGGGCTCGTTTTGAGGTTGTTCGCCCTGCTCACCTTTGACCGCATCGGCAGCCTCCTCGTCCTCGGGCAGCCGGCCAACGGTGACTGTCACGTCAACGGTCTGGCCCTTGCGCATCAGCTCCACCGGGACCGCCTTGCCGATCGCAGTTGCCGCGACGGCGCGCGGCAGGCTGCGCATATTGTCGATGGGTTGCCCGTCGAATTTCAGGATCACGTCGGAGGGCTCGATGCCTGCGGCAGCAGCGGGGCTGTCAGGGGTAACTTTGGCAACCAGAGCGCCGCTCGGTTCTTTGAGGCCCATGCTCGTGGCGATTTCGTCGGTCACGTTCTGCACGTGCACGCCGAGCCAGCCGCGCCGCATCTCGCCATATTGCTTGAGCTGGTCCACCACCTGCACGGCGCTGTTGGAGGGCACGGCGAAGCCGATGCCGATCGATCCGCCAGTCGGAGAAATGATCGCCGTGTTCACGCCGATCACCTGGCCATCCATGTTGAATAGCGGACCGCCGGAATTGCCGCGATTGATGGCGGCGTCGGTCTGAAGGAAATCGTCATAGGGTCCGGCGTTGATGTCGCGCTTGGTGGCGGAGATGATGCCCACGGTGACGCTGCCGCCGAGGCCGAACGGATTGCCGATGGCCATCACCCAGTCGCCAACCCGCATCTTTGAAGAGTCGCCGAACGTCACTGCCTTGAGCGGTTTCTTCGGCTCGACCTTGAGCAGCGCGAGATCGGTCTTTGGATCGTGGCCGAGAATCTTCACGACCTTGAGCTTGGTACCGTCGGTAAAGTTGATGATGATCTCGTCGGCGCCCTCGATGACATGATTGTTGGTGACCACCAGGCCCGACGGGTCGATGACAAAACCCGAACCAAGCGAGCTTACCTTGCGTGGCAGGCCTTCCTTGTCCTCATCATCGAAGAAATCGTCGAAAAACTCCTCGAACGGCGAGCCCTTGGGTCCCGGTCCGGTGGTCGTGGTGTCGGCGCTGCCCTTCAAGGTCTGCGTCGTCGAGATGTTCACCACCGAGTCCTGAAGGCCTTCGGCGACATCGGCCACAGATTCGGGTCCGCGCGCCAAGCTCGGGGTAGCCATGGGCGGCGTTCCGGCAAGAAGCGCAAACCAGGCCGCCGCGAAACACCACTGCCTAAGGCTGGGACGAAAAGCCTGACCCCCACGCGCCTGCATCAATTGAAAGTCTCCTTGACCTCGCCGCCGCCACCTGAATTCGAACTCCCGCCATCTTAGCGGAAATCGGCAAGGGAAATCACTTGCCGTCGCGGTGCGGCTGGGCCCCTAGCCGCGTATTAGCCAGATCAGGATCACGCCCACGGCTACCGCAAATGCGCCGCCAAGCCGCAACGACGTCTCCGGGATACCGGCCGTGGCCTCCAACATCTTGCGCCCGAACCCCGGCGCCAGCGCCCAAAGCGATCCTTCGATGACGAGAACGAGTCCAATCGCAACGGCGAGGTCGCTCATGTCGCAAGAGCCATCTCGCCCTAGGGCGCGGGTCGGACCTGCGGCGCCTGATCGGCGGAGACGTCATTCTGACGCTGAGGATGCGTGCCGGAGGCGGCCCCTTGCTCGGTCTCAGGGCCTGATCCCCCGCTTGGCGAAGCGGGCTTTTCGGCGGGCTTTGCGGGTTCAGGCGACGGCGACGGGCTCTGCCCCTGCCCCGTCCTTCCCGCGTCGTCGTTGAAATATTGGAAGAACTGGGAATCTGGGCTCAATAAGAGCCTCGTATCGTCGGGCTTAAGCGACGCCTCATAAGCCTGCATAGACCTATAAAAGGCGAAGAAATCCGGATCCTTGTTGAAGGCATCGGCATAAATGCGATTGCGCTCTGCGTCGCCCTCGCCGCGGATGCGCTCCGACTCGCCAGTCGCTTCGGCCTTGATCACCGTCACCTGACGGTCCGCGTCGGCTCGGATGCCGCGTGATGCGCCCTCGCCTTCGGCCCTGATTTCCGCGGCCTGCTGCTGCCGCTCGGTCTGCATGCGGCGATAGATTGCCTGCATGTTGGCCTCCGGCAAATCAACGCGCTTGATGCGGACGTCGACGACTTTGACGCCGAACGGCTCAGCTTCCTGATTCACTTGGCTGGCGATGGTGCGCATCAGCGCTTCGCGTTTGTCACGCACGACGGACACGAAGCTTGCACCGCCGAGCACGCGGCGCAGCGAAGCCTCGAGCACCGCACCGAGCCGCGAATTGGCGGTCTCTTCGTCACGCACGGCCTGGAAGAACAGGAGCGGGTTGACGATCTTGTAGCGGGCAAAGGCATCGACGACGAGACGCTTCTGATCGGAGGCAATCACCTCCTCAGAGCCCGTATCGATATCGAGAATGCGCTTGTCGAAATACTCGACGTTCTGGATGAACGGGATCTTGAAATAGAGACCCGGGCCGGTGTTTTCCTCACCAAGCGGCGTCGGGGCCCGCGGCTTCTCGCCTCCGGTTGCTTCTGCTGCGCCTTCCTTTGCCGGCAGCAGGCCACCCGGCGCGTTTATGACTCGGATCGGATTGCCAAATTGCAGCACCAGCGCCTGTTGCGTCTGGGCTACGGTAAACAGCGCTAGGTACCCCACCACGGCGGCGATGCCGAGCAGCACAATAAGCGAAGTCATTGCGGCGCGGCTCATTGCTGCGGCTCCGGGCTTGGCGTGCGCTTTGAGAGATCCGGAAGCGGCAGATAGGGCACGACCCCTTGTCCCGCCTTCTGGTCGATGATCACTTTGTCGGTGTCGCCTAGCACGTGCTGCATGGTCTCGATGAACATGCGCTTGCGCGTGACGTCGGGCGCGAGCTTGTACTGCTCATAGACCTTGAGGAAGCGATCGGCCTCACCCTTCGATTCGGCGATGACCTGTCCACGGTAGCCTTGCGCCGCCTGGAGGATGCGCTCGGCGTCGCCCTTGGCTTCCTGAATGACCTTGTTGGAGTATGCCCTGGCTTCGTTCTGAAGCCGTTCCTTGTCGGCGCGCGCTGCTTGCACGTCTCGGAAGGCGTCGATCACCTGTTGCGGCGGATCTACCTTCTGGAGCTGGACTTGCCGGATCAAGACGCCGGCGCCGTAGCTATCCAAGGTTTGTTGCATCAACTGCTGCACCGAGGCTTCTGTCCTGGCACGTGCCTCGGTCAGGATCGGTTCGATGTCGCCTTGGCCAACGATTTCCCGCATGGCGCTCTCGGCCACGTCCTTCACCGTGCCCTCGGGGCTCTGGATATTGAACAGGTAGTCGGCTGCATTCTTGATTTGCCAAAACACCACGAAATCGACGTCGACGATGTTTTCGTCGCCGGTGAGCATCAGACTTTCCTCGGGCACGTCGCGGACGGCGGTCGATGTGTCGCGGCCGTCCGTGACCGTCGAGCCGCGCATGCCGATCTCGATGCGATTGACTCGGGTGACCTTGGGCAATTCGACCTGTTCGATTGGGTATGGCCAGCGGAAGTTCAGGCCGGGCGGCAGCTGGCGCACATATTTGCCGAAGCGCAACACGATGCCGAGTTCTTCGGGGTTCACTCGCACGGTGAAGCCGAAGAAACCGACCAGAGCAATCGCCACCACGGCGATCAGGCCAACCAGCGGTCCGCTCATGCGGCCGCCAGGAATAGCCTGACGAATCCGGTCCTGGCCGCGGCGAAGAATTTCTTCGAGATCAGGCTGCTGGCCTGGCCCGGTAGGACGTGGGCCCCAAGGACCACCGCCGCCGCCTTTCCAACCGCCGCCCCCGCTTTGATTGCTCCAAGGCATGATGAAACGTTGTCCTGATGTTTTGTGAAGGGTGGCGCTAAAGACCGGCCGGAGGAGTAATCAGCTAACGAGTGAGACTTAGCTCGATCAAAATGGCGGTCCTGCGACAAGGATCGGCAAGGGTTATAGGCCAGTCACCGGGGCGGTGCAATGCAAGGCGCTCAGGTAGAAGCCCTCCTTTCGAGCACCACGAAGCTGAAGGCATGCTCGTCGCGCGGGCCGGCCTCGTGCTTCTCGCGAGAAACCTCACGCCATTCGCGCTTATCGAAATCGGGGAACCAGGTGTCGGCCTCGGGCGAGGCGTGCACCTCGGTGAGATAGATGCGGTGAGCTTGCGGCAGCACCTCGCGAAACACGTCCTCGCCGCCGATCACCATGATTTCGTCGGCGCCGGTTCGTTCGGCCGAAGCGCGCGCTGCGCTTAGCCCCTCCTTGAGACTATGCGCCATGATTGCGTCAGGCGCGACGAAGCCCGGGTCACGGGTCAGCACGACATTGAGCCTGCCATCGAGAACCCGTGGCAGCGATTTGAACGTGCGCCGTCCCATGATCACCGGCTTACCCATGGTGACTTTCCGGAAATAGCGCATGTCGCTGGAAAGCCTCCATGGCAGCTCGCCGCCTCTGCCGATGGCTCCATTCTCGCCGATGGCTACGACCAGCGCGATGACGGGCTTCTCGCCCCGCTTGTCAGGACTCACACCGCCACCTTGGCACTGATCGCGGGATGCGGGTCGTAGCCGACCAGCTTGAAGTCCTCATAGGCGAAATCGAACAGCGAGCGCACCTCGGGATTGATCTCCATGCGCGGGAGCACGCGGGGCGAGCGCTTCAACTGCTCGTCAGCCTGATCGAGATGGGTCAGATAAAGATGGGCATCCCCGAACGTGTGGACGAACTCGCCGGGTGCGAAGCCGGTCACCTGCGCCATCATCAGCGTGAGCAGCGCATAAGAGGCGATGTTGAAGGGCACCCCGAGAAACACGTCGGCCGAACGCTGATAAAGTTGGCAGGAGAGGCGCCCCTCTGCGACATAGAACTGGAACAGGCAGTGGCAGGGCATGAGCGCCATTTTGTCGAGCTCGCCTACGTTCCAGGCGCTGACGATGTGGCGACGTGAATCGGGATCGCGCTTCAGGCCTTCCACGACTTTCGCGATCTGGTCGATATGCCGACCGTCAGGCGCGGGCCAAGAGCGCCACTGCCGGCCGTAGACCGGACCAAGGTCGCCGTTCTCATCGGCCCACTCGTCCCAGATGGTTACGCCATGCTCGTTCAGGTACCGCACATTGGTCGAACCCTGCAGGAACCAGAGCAACTCGTGAATGATCGACTTGACGTGCAGTTTCTTGGTGGTGAGGAGCGGGAAACCTTCGCCGAGATCAAAGCGCATCTGCTGCCCGAAGATGCTGAGCGTACCGGTATTGGTGCGGTCGTCCTTGCGGACGCCGGCCTTGCGAATGCGGGCGAGGAGATCGAGATATTGACGCAAGGGTGCTGTCCTCTCCTATGATCTCGGCTCGAAATGGGCGCTTGCGTGTTCACTCACCGGAGCAGGTCCCCACAGAGAGGTGCTTTCGATGCGTTTCATTCTTCTAGCTCTCGCCTTAAGCCTTGGCCTTACCGGCCCCGCCCCTTGCCGCCCGCCTCACCATCGACGATGTCCGCAATATGGCCTTCGAGAAGGGCATCGTTAAGATCGAAGAGGTCGAGCTCGACGACGGAATCTGGGAGATCGAAGGCTGGGATGCTGGCGGTCATGAGATCGAGATGAAAGTCGATGCCTCTAGCGGCGAGATTCTCAAGCTCAAGCGGGACGATTAGCCCCTCGGTTTTGCAGGTGCAGCATAGCATTTGCGCCCGATTCGCGGTTGGGGGTTACCGGGGCATCAACCTTTTTTTCGCCCGCATAGGGGCCTATATTCAGTTCTGTCGGCGCGAGTCGACTATGGCGATAAACGGCCTTCGTAATAAGCCATTCGGACCCGGGGGCGGTACCCGGCGCCTCCACCCCAGGGATCAGGGAACAGAGATCAGGTCTCCGTTCGTTTCTGGTTCTGGTCACTGATCGGACCCCTGAGGTGGGGGCGAAATAGGCTCGACGAGGGTGTAAAGGGAGCGCTTTCGCCCGGCATGGTTCCGCCGTTATCGGGCCGACCATATAGTTGCCAACGACAACTATGCGGAGGCTGCTCTCGCTGCGTAAGCGGCGCGATAGCCTGAAAATCAAGTCCCAGCCTCTTCGCAGGGGTTAGGCGCGGTTTCGGAGGGCACCGGGCAACAGAAGCCCTCCACTTTATGA
>JBKPSQ010000061.1:0-4266 GCA_046735075.1 Pseudomonadota bacterium | reverse complement strand
TACACGCGTTGGTATTCGTCGGCAGCGTCAGATGTGTATAAGAGACAGGCGCTTGGTCCAGCGCAATTTATCGCGCTGGCGCGGCGACGGACCGAGCCTCCAATCGTGAGGGGAGTCTGTTTTGCGTACGCGATTGCCCCAGGCCCTGGCTCTTTTCGCTGTGTCAACAGCAAGCGCCACGGCCTCAACCCCAGTCTTGAGTGCCGACCTTCCGCCTGCACCTTTGCCGCCGACCTACCAGCAAGCCCCGCTGCCGCCCGAGGATGTGTTCGAAGGCTGGTATCTCGGCGGCACCATCGGCGGCGCTACGGTGAATTACGACTTCGCGCCGGCGAGCGGGTCAGTCGATACCAGCGGAGTTCTCGGGGGCGTGGTCGGCGGCTGGAGCTGGCAGAGCGGCCCGGTCGTGCTCGGCATCGAAGGTGATTTCCTCGGCGCCGACATCAGCGGCAGCCGTCACTTCAACGTCGGTTTCAATCAAGTGAGCCCGAATATCGACATGATGGCGGACCTCCGCTTGCGCGCGGGCTACGCCATCACGCCGCGTGTGCTGTTGTTCGGAACTTTCGGCGGTGCCTGGGCCAGTGCTGACCTGCCGGTTACGGGCATCGGTGGCGGGCCCGGCGATGCGGATTTCTTTGGTTGGAGCGTCGGTGGCGGCGCCGAGGTCGCGATTAACCCAAGGTGGAGCGCGCGCTTCGACTATCAGTTCACCGATTTCAACTCCGAGAAGGTGAACTATCCCGGCGGCCAACTCGACTTCGACCCAGACTCCAATACCTATCGCGGCTCGCTCATCTACCGCTTTTGATTACGGCCTCGCTGGAGTGACGGGCGGAACGGCGATCCTGTCCGAGCGGCAAAGCCGCGTCTCATCCTCATTGGCGCCGCAGGCGCGCGGGAAGAGATCGCGGCCGAAGCAAATCCTGACATCGAGAAGGTTCTCGCCTCGGCAGCTCACCGAGATCATATCGGGCTTAAGCCAGGGATTAACGTCGGCAAACGCGCTTTCGATTTGAGCGGCAGACAGCGACTGTCTCGCGCCTGCAACCGTGAGACTTTCCGGCATCTTCAGGCGCTCGTAAAGCTCACGCGTCACGCCAAAATATTGCGCAGGGTCGAGGCCGGAACAGGTGCCATGCGTGCGGTATTCATGAATAATAAGTCCCTTGTTCGGCATGAGGTCGCGCATGTCGTCGATCACACTCGACGGCACCCACGGGCGCTTACCTATGGGACAGTCCTGGGGCCAGCCCTTCTCATATTGCGGCCATAGCCCGTGCAGCACGAAGGCGCGCGGTCTTGCAGATTGGCATTCGGCGTCCCGCCTAAACCGTCCTTCGCTCAAGCAGTAAGACGGCGCCCAGCCGAGCACGAGCACGTAATAGTCGAACTGCCCTGGTATGTTGCGCTCGAAAGCGCGCGCCTCGCTGTTGGCGACCATCAACAGCGCTAGGAACAAAGGGAGTGTAAGGCTAAGTCGTGGCAGGGGCATCGATGGCACCAAGCTCAGCGAGGATACGCGCCCAGCTCCGGGCGCCCTTGGTGAAGCTCTTCAGATTGTACTTCTCATTTGGCGAATGGATACGATCGTCCTCAAGGGCAAAGCCGATCAAGAGCGAGTCCATACCGAGCTTGGCGCGGAAAGATTCAACGATGGGAATAGAAGCGCCGCAGCCGACAACCACCGGCTTTTTGCCCCACTCCTTTTCGAGCGCGCGCGCGGCGGCTTGAAAGGCTGGCGCCTGCGGGTCGAAGCCCACGGCGGCCGAACCGCCTTCATGAGCGAAGGACACGCTTGCGTCGGCAGGCAGCCGCGCTTCGACGAAGCGGTGCAGGCCATCGAGAATCTTGTGCGGCACCTGGTCGGGGACCAGCCGAAACGACAATTTGGCGGTGGCTTGCGCCGGAATGACTGTCTTGGTGCCAGGGCCGCCATAGCCGCCCACGATGCCGTTGATCTCGGCGGTCGGGCGCGACCAGAGCTGCTCGAGCACGCTGAAGCGTTGCTCGCCTGCCGGCGCGCTCAGGCTCACCGCGCCGAGATAGGCCACGGCATCGAATCCGAGCCCGCGCCAAACTGCGAGCTCTTGAGTAGAAGGGGTGCGCACCTCATCGTAGAAGCCGGGAATGGTGACCCCACCATTATCCTCATGCAGCGCGGCGAGAATCTCGGATAGCGTCCTGAGGGGATTCAAAGCCGGTCCGCCATAGAGGCCGGAATGCAGATCGCGCGACGGACCGCTAATCGTGATTTCTGAGAAAGCCAGACCGCGCAGAAAGGCGGTGATAGCCGGCGTATCTGCATCCCATTGGCCCGTGTCGCAAACGAGGGCGATATCGGCCTTGAACTCATCTCCGTGAACGTCGAGGAAAGGGGCGAGGCTCGGGCTGCCCGATTCTTCTTCGCCTTCGATGAGCATGGTGACATCTACGGGAAGCTCGCCTTGCTCTTCGAGCCAGGCGCGGCAGGCTTCGACAAAGGTCATGAGCTGACCTTTGTCGTCGGACGATCCGCGGGCAACGATGATCTTGCCGTGGCGCGGATCCTCGACGAGGTGCGGCTCGAAGGGTGGCGCGCTCCATTCGTCAAGAGGCTCTGGCGGCTGCACATCGTAATGGCCGTAGAAGAGAACGCGAGGGCGAGGCGCCGAGGCCGGTGCCCGCCAATGGCCGACCACCATAGGCTTTCCCAGAGTCGGTTCGACCCGCGCCGCGAAACCGATGTCACGCAAGGAAGTGGCACAAGTTTCAGCCGCTGCGACGCAGAACTGATGATAGGCGGGGTCGGTGGAGACGCTCGGAATGGCGAGCAGCCTGAACAAGCGATCGAGAGCTGCTGACTCCTCTCGATCGAGATTATCGAGCACGTTCTCGAGCGAATGGGCTGACAACAGGGGAGCAGTCATAATATGAGCTCGCCGCCCATATAGACGCGCCAAAGCTCGATCCTGCCACCGATAGCGGCACTTATGTGGCCGCCATCGGTGGAGGTGGATCGCTTCGATTGTGGGAGAGGGTTATTCGCCGAGTTGCACGTTGACGGCTTGCGGGCCTTTGCCACGGCGATCTGGCTCGGTCTCGAATGATACCCGAGCACCCTCGTCGAGCGCGGGAAGACCCGAGCGCTGCAATGCCGAGATATGCAAGAACACGTCCTTGCCGCCATCGTCCGGTGTGATGAAGCCGAACCCTCTTGAATGATTGAAGAACTTGACCGTACCGCTTTGACGCATGGGAAGCTCCTTTTCCCCTTCCAAATAGTCCGCCCGCTTAGCAAGCCGGGCGGATGATCAGGCAAGTCTAGAAAGCGGGAAAAGAAACCACGTTGCTTCCCAAGGAGCACACGCGGCCAATCTCTACCCGGGTTCGCAATCTGCCCGCAAAACGTTCATACTGTAGGGGCGCCAGGCTGCAAAGCGCAAGACCCATCTACCTATGCGCGCTCCAGAAAGCGCGCTCTAGAAATCGATGCGGCTAATGAGGATAAGGATCGGGCAGCGGCACGCTGTTCAGCGGCGCCGGCGGGAAGTCAAAATGCGGACCGAAGTCTTTAGGCGCCGGCGGCATCTTGGCCGGTCCCCACACATCGCTCAGCCGTAATGAGTACCCGCCGACCACGGGTTGGCCGCGCGGCACCACAATGACGCGGGGCGGCGGCGCAGCGCTAGGACCACTGTTCGACTGTTGCGCGCTAAGGTCCTGTGCAGCGAGCACAACAAATGCCCCACTCGCAACGATCGCCGCGACAGGTTGCAATTTGCGAAGGGCGGATCGCCTTGACATTTGAGCCTGCTAACTCGGTCCGAGGCGGCGCGGTTTCGAATCGTCCGCAATTCTCGCCTCTAAGACGCTACTATTGCGCTACCGTCCGCGCCTTCGCAAGCTGAATCGGTCAGCGCTCTATCCGCAGACTTTGGCTGAGCTTTTGCAGACGTCGAGCCCGCCGACTTTAGAGCACATGGTGGATCTCGATCCAACTTTGACTGAGCCGAGCTTGTTCTTGTGAGCGTAATGATTGATCTTGTTGGTCAGGTGCTTAATAGATCTGCCCGAAGCCTTCGCCTCGTCAACACCGCGCCCTTTGGCAGCTAAGATTACACAATTGCCGGCAGCCTTGACTGGTTTGCCGGCAACTGCGAAGGCGGCAATTGCTGCAAGTGCAATACTGGCAACAAGAATTTTCCTAGTCATAGCGTTTCCTCATTGTGAGATGCCTGGCGGTGCTTCCCGCCCAGCAGGAATATGCTATCTTCACCGCCTCTC
>JBKPSQ010000060.1:0-6907 GCA_046735075.1 Pseudomonadota bacterium | reverse complement strand
CCCCTGGCTCGTCACACTGAATCCGCTTTTCACGAAGCAGGTAGGACGATTTGCCGATCAGGAGGGTCTTGGGTTCGACTATGGCGCTGAATGTGATTTTCCCGGACGGTGGGAGGTCGGGGTAGAAATGTTCGGTGAGATTGAATCGCTGGTGAATTCAGGTTCGTTCAACGATCAGGTCCACAGCATTGGCCCGACGCTCTTCTTTCATCCGAGCAAGCAGTCGGCCGCAGAGGCGGCAAGCCCTGATCACGATGATGAGGACGCCGGCAAGTTTGATCTGTCCGTGAATGTCGGAGTTCAGTTCGGGTTGACGGATGCGACGTCTGACACGGCACTGAAATTCCAGGGCTCCCTTTCGTTCTAGGCAATCGTGCGGGCCGCGGAAGGAAACCGCGGGAGGAGGTTAAATATGGCGATTACCGGCGGATGCCGCTGCGGGGCGGTGCGCTACTCGATCGAGGCCGAACCGCTATTCGCGCGCCATTGCTGGTGCCGCGACTGCCAATATATCGGCGCGGGCTCGGGCACGGTGAACGTGTTCTTCGCAAGCGAGGCGGTGACCATCGAGGGCGCGCTCTCCAACTATATGAACCACGCCGACAGCGGTACGCTGATGCACCGCACATTCTGCGCCGCGTGCGGGACGCCGATGTTCACCCAGGCCGACACGCGCAAGCACTATATCGGCGTGCGTGCCGGCACTCTCGACGAGCCCGACCGCGGCAAGCCGGAAATCACCATCTGGACCGCGAGCGCGCCGAGCTGGGCCTGCTTCGATCCCGACCTACCCCGTGAGGCGAAACAAGCCCCGTCTCCGTCGAAGCGCTAGCCCGTGGACTCCAATCTGCGAATGGTTTCTCAATTTTGACATACCAATGTGATTTCGGTTGGTTAAGCCGCCAGAATTGGGTGGGCTATGCAAGTAGCAGAGTGGCAGAAAGTTGCGCTGATCGCTTCAGTCGCGTGGGGAATCTCTGGCTTCTATTGCGGTATGCATTACCCCGTCGCTCCTGCGCTGAGGGTATACGAAGATTGCCTTAGCGTTGCGAACTCCCCAGTCAATGATTGTCGTAACAAGCTCCTTGCAGAATGGAGGATTCACAGTCCTCACCGCCTATATTCTGGGCTTGCGTGGGCGCTGATCCCAATTCCGCTGATCGTGTTCACTTTCTACGCGCGAAGACGCAAGTCGACTCCTCTCTGCTTGCTGAAGGGTTTTCCGTTCTAGGTGGCTCCATGCGATTTGCAGAGCATCCCTTATTGTTGAGTTCACGAAAGGATAACCTCGATGAGAAGATTTGGCACTAGCACCATCGCTCTGTTGCTTGTCGGGTTACTATTGGCGCTACCAGGACATTTATTGGCCTATACGGGCGAACAGCTCGCAAAGGACGTCAAAGTTACCATCAAGAAAGCTCGTGCCATCGCGCTGCAAGCGCGAGCGGGAACGATTACGGATGAAGAATTGGAGCACGAGAGGGGCGGAAGTGGTCTTCGGTATTCCTTTGACATCAAGAGCAATGGTGGCCTGTATGAGGTCGGAGTGGACGCGCAGACAGGTAAGGTTCTCGAGAACAAGAAAGAGGGTCGCCATCCCGACTGAGAACCTTTACCTGGGTTCGAGTAAGCGCCCAAGCTGGCACAAGTCCGAGCTCTCCCAATTGCTACTGCTGAAGGCTCAGGCTGTGGCGAGGTGATAGGTGCCGGACTCCCCTCGCGCTGCAGCGCGTTGATGGTATGGCCGTTGGCCGAGAGCTTGATGCTCATGCGGCCGGAGAACTTGTCGCCGGGCGATCACCGCGCAAACGAGATTGCCGCTCGCTGTCACGCTCCCGTGGACGCTTCTCATTCTGAAACCTAGGAAGCTACGCCCCTCGTCGCGATGGCCAAAGAGCGTAGGCGCCATCGCCCAGCATTGCCTGTGCAATGCAAAGCACGAATAAATAAAGCGGGTATTCCCACCCGCCATTGGTCGACGCGAACATCCAGCCGTTGCCGGCATGGGCCCAGGTCGCCCCGAGCAGGAACGGCGACAGCGCGAGAGCCACCCATCGTGTCTGGACGCCCAAGATCAGCAAGACACCGCCCACCGCTTCCGCAACAAAGGTGGCGTAGGCGAGCCAGGCCGGCAATCCAATCGAGACAAAGAATTCCACCGTGCCTGCAAGTGTCAGCGTCAACAACATGTAGACAATGCTGTGGGCGAGAAAGACCGTGCCGAGCGCAAGGCGCAAGAGAAGCACGCCGTATGCGTTCAGCCGGTCAGTAGTCATGATTTCATCGCGTAAAGCTCAGGCTGGTGGCGAGGTGGTAGCTGCCGCTTTTTGCGTCGCGCTGGAGCACGTTGATGGTGTGGCCCTTGTCGGTGAGCTTGATGCTCATGCGGCCGGAAAACTTATCGCCGGCAATCACCGCATGAACCAGATTGCCCTTCGCCGTCCCGCTCACGCTGCCGCTCGCGGCGTAGATGCTCTCGTTCCATGAGCCTTTGATCTTGCCGTCCTTGTCGTTGACTTTCAGCGTCGCGTTGACTTCATAGTCCTCGCCCTTGCAATTCATCGTCTGGGTGACGTTGCTGCCGGCCACCTTGTATTTCGCCGTGCATGTCACCTGCTTCACCGAGCCATCGGCGAGGATGACGCGGCCGCCGCCCTTCCAGTCGCCCTTGAGCTGGTCGAACGGATCGCCGGAAGGCGCCGGCGTCGCCGCCTCCGCGCGCGACACGAGGCAAGCGCCGAGGATCAGGCCAGTGAAGATGGCGGCCTTGCGGGCCTGCCGCAGCACGTTCAATTCCATGACGTTCCCTCTCATTGCTCTTATCGAAAATCCGCTCTAGCGGCATGACTTAGCACGAGCCGAGAGCGTTTGCCCGCGCCCATAAGAGGCTCGATTGCGCCGAAAAAACGTCAGCGGTCACGCCTAGACATTCATAGTTGTCATTCCCGCGAAAGCGGGAACCCGGTAGCCCAGACTAGCAATAGCGAGAGGCGGGGTTACTGGATTGCCGGGCCAAGCGCGGCAATGACGAGCAGGGAGGATGTTAACAGCCGCTACTCGGCGGCGCGCATCCTTTGCGGCGATGCGCTCTGGCCGCGCTTCAGTGCCGCGCCGCGCATCTGCGACGCTGGACGCGGGAAGCCGCTGCGACTTCTGTAATCCTTGGTACCGGTGAAGGCGCTTGCGCGCGGGCTCTTCGGCGCGGAAGCCACAGCTGTGTAAAGGTCGGTCAGGCCTGCGCCAAGAAGGGCGAGCGTCGAGATCCCAAGCCGCGCCGGCTTCTTCGGGTCGGCCGTCGCCGCCACAGTCGCGACATCGAGCACGTCGCCGGCAACGCGGCCCCAAATCCAGGGTCGCGGATTCTGGGACAACAAAATGCCGAGGCCGGTAATGATCTCGCGCAGGCCGAAGCCCTGAATGAGCGACTCGTTCTGACGAATGCCTGCGCCGCGGCTCACCCGGCGGGGCGCCAGCAGCTCGGCGAGGCCGAGGCCGAGCGAAAACCAGCCAAGCCCCTTGATGATCGGCGCGAGCGGAATGCTTGGCTTGCGAATAGCGGGGTACTTCATGCGTGCAACTCCGGCTTGAGGACGACCTTGATGCAGCCGTCCTCCTTGTCTCTGAAGGTCTTGTACAGGTCCGGCCCCTCATCGAGGCTGACTGTGTGGGTGATGACGAAGCTCGGATCGATCAGCTTGTCCTCGATCATTTTGAGCAGGTCGTCGGTCCAGCGGTTCACATGGGTCTGGCCGCTGCGGATGGTCAGGCCCTTGTTCATCATCGCGCCGAGCGGGATCTTGTCGCTCAGGCCGCCATAGACGCCGGGGATCGAAACCGTGCCGCCAGGCCGGCAGACATAGAACATCTCGCGGATGACATGCGGCCGGTCGGATTCGAGCATGAACATCTGCTTGACGCGGTCGTACATCGAATCGATGGAGCGCGTGGTGTGCGCCTCGAGGCCTACTGCGTCGATACATTTTTCCGGCCCTTTGCCGTGGGTGAGGTCGTTCAGGCGCTCGAGCACGCTCTCCTCGTCGAAATTGATGGAGATGGCGCCCCCTGCCTCGGCCATTTCGAGACGCTCCGGCACGTTGTCGATGGCCACCACTTGCTTGGCGCCGAGCAGCACCGCGCTCCTGATGCAGAACTGGCCGACTGGCCCGGCGCCCCACACCGCCACAGTGTCGTGGGGCTCGATGTCGCAAGCCACCGCCGCCTGCCATCCAGTAGGGAAGATGTCGCCGAGGAACAGCACCTGCTCATCGGAAAGACCGTCGGGAATCTTCACCGGCGCCACGTCGGCAAACGGGACCCGCACATATTCCGCCTGGCCACCCGGATAGCCACCAGTCAGGTGCGAATAGCCGAACAGCCCAGCAGTGCTATGCCCGAACACGAGATCGGCAATCTTCTTATTGGGGTTGGTGCGCTCGCAGACCGAGAAATTGCCGCGCCGGCATTGCTCGCACTCGCCACAGCAGATGGTGAAGGGCACCACCACGCGGTCGCCCGCTTTGAGCTTCTTGTTGTCCTTGCCGACATCGACGACCTCGCCCATGAACTCGTGGCCCATGATGTCGCCCGACTTCATGCCGGGGATGAAGCCGTCATAGAGGTGAAGATCCGAGCCGCAGATTGCGCAGCTCGTGACTTTGACGATGGCGTCGCGGCCGTCCTCGATCTCCGGATCCGGGACCGTGTCGCAACGGATGTCGTGCATGCCGTGATAACAAAGGGCTCTCAACTCTTGCTCCTTGGGATAAATGCGCGCGTGGGCCGCGCGTGGCGTTCGCTCTTGCGGTTGCTAACCGCGCACCGGAAGCGCCCGTTCCGAAAGGGATCAAAGAATTCGCTTCGGGGCGATCCGAAGGGAACGCTTGGCGCGCCACATTGTTTTTCCAAACGGAAGCGCTGCAGGAATGGGGTCCGCGTATGAAGCACGTCCTGCTTTCGCTATTCTTGCTCGGAGGGGTCCTTTATCCTGCCTACCTCTTCTTTGCGGCCGACGATCAGCCCAAGCTCACTGGCGCTAGCATCAGCGGCGCTCCTGCTGCGTTTCCTGCAGTTCCTAAGATAGCGGCGCTCGAGGAAGCTCAGGCTGCAGAGGAGCCTGCGGCCGCCGGCACCATGGAACCTCCGGCCGCGCATTCGCGGCACGCAATAACGGTGGAGCAACCTCCGTCGCGGGCGCCGGCAGGGACCTTGCCGCAAGCGGAGGCGGGAACTCCGCCACAAGCGGCCGCGGCAACTCAATCGCAGACGCCCGCAGAATCTCAATCGCAAGCGCCGGCAGCTGAACCTTCAGCCCCCAAGATCGGAGCCGCGTCTCCTCCAGTCCCGAGCGCCGAAGCATCCCCCGGCACCGCGTCAAATCAGGCCGAGTTCATGAAAGTGACCTCGCCCGCCAGCGTCCGTGAGGGGCCATCGGTCTCCAGCGCGATCATCGGCATTGCCCACCCTGGCGCCGAGGCTCAAGTGGTCTCGCGCGAGTCGGATTGGGTGCAGATCATTGATCCTGGCTCGAAAAAGATCGGGTGGATCCACCAGAGCTTCCTGCAGCCGCAGGCGCAAGCGACATCGCAGCCAGCGTCGAAGGAAGAAGTCGACGCCGCTCTCGCCGAGCCCGCGCCCGCTGAAAGCAAGACGGCTTCAGCGGATCGAAAGCCTGCCGCCCGGTCGAAGTCGCACAAGCGCGGATGGAAGCATAGGCGTCACCGCCGGGCCTTTGCCTGGGGGTTCATATTCAGGCGCGCTTGGTAGCCGGGCCGCTAGCGGACTTACCCGAGGCCGCTATCGCGTCGTCCTCGCTAGCAGGCGACTATTTGTGCTGATGTTCGTGCTCTTTGCGCGTCTTAGCTGCCTTTTGCGCCGACTTGCTACGATCCTCTGCGGTGCGGCCAGTGCTCGGATGGCTGCCGAGCTCCTTCCAGTCATCTTCCGACATGTCAACGCCGTAATGCTGCGCCGCCTTCTTGATGTTGGCGAAGGCCAATTGGCGATCTTGGTCGGACACGCCAATCGTCTGGTCGAAGCGGGCGATCGCGTTCCTGACATGGCTCGCGTCGGTCAGCGGCTCCTTGCGTTGCTTCGGAAAGGCGAACACGCTGTCAGGCAGGTCGCTTCGCTCGGTGAGCTCTCCGTGCTTTTCGTGAGGTTTCCAGGTGGCTTGCATGGATTGTCTCCATTTCATTGGAGCGCCCCCGCGCGAGACCGAACCGCCAAGTCGCAGGGCAGTTCCACATCAAATCCGTGGCAAACCGACGCTAAGTTTCGGCCGCCTCCTTGGCGAACAAGGGTAGCATCTGGTCGCGCATCAGGTGCACCGCCTCGGCAATGGTGCGGACATTAGTGCGCGGCTCAAGACAGTCGATGCCGCTCTTGAGAATGGCTCGTACATCGTCGCAGGTCAGGATTTTCCGTTCGACCAGATGTTCGAGCAGCGCGAGCGTCGTTGCTCCGTTGGCTACGGCGATGCCTTGCGCGCTGCAACCTAGAAAGTTCAACATGTTCTTCTCCATCTCCTGGGGAGACGTTTTCCTCCAGATACAGGATTCTATAACGGTTTGGCCGCCGTTTTGGAGCCGATTTCGGCAGAGGGATTCTTGCTTCATGACAAAGTTTGGGAACCGTCCTCGCGCTTCTTGCTTAACCCGGTGACTAGGCCGGGCACCGAGGAGCACGACATGAAAGGCATTTATCTATTGCTTGGCGCATCAGCCATGATCGCTTGGCTCGCATCACCTGCCGAAGCAGCCAAGACCTATCAGTACAGCCAGCGGGTGCAGCGCGCTTGTGCAACGACTACCATGCAAATTGCGGTGACTATGGCATCGAGACCCAGGCGCTCAGAATCTGCATGAACAAGGCTGGGCAACGGCTGTCGCATGGCTGCGTCAATGCGCTC
>JBKPSQ010000059.1:0-7024 GCA_046735075.1 Pseudomonadota bacterium | reverse complement strand
GATCAGCACCTTTTGCAGAGTCTGGCTGTCGAATTGATCCTGGTGCTCAAATAGATCGAGCCCAGCGACCAGCAAGCTCCACACGAAGGTGAAATCCACTAACGGCGCGATCACAGAGAACAGGAATTGAAACAGCCACGTCTGCGGCACGGCAACTAGACCGAGCGATCCGTAGCGCGGCTTCAGAGTCACGTCGCGGTGCTTCCACAAACATTGCAGCGTGCCGAAGGCCCAGCGGAAGCGCTGCTTGACGAGCCCTCTCACGGTGTCAGGCGCCTCGGTCCAGGCGATGGCAGTGCTGTCGTAGAGCACCTGGTAGCCGCGCTTGAGCAGCGAGATGGTGAGGTCTTGATCCTCCGCAAGCGTCTCGACGGGGAAGCCACCGAGATTGAGCAGCACCTCGCGCCGCCACGCGCCTAAGGCGCCTGGGACGACGGTGATGCAGCCAAGCGTCGCCAGCGTGCGGCGCTCGAGATTCTGGCTGGTGACGTATTCGAGCGCCTGCCAACGCGTGATGACGTTGACCCGGTTTCCCACCTTGGCATTACCGGCGACCGCGCCCACTTCTGGATCGTCGAACCAGCGTACAAGCCTTGAAATAGCGCCGCGCTCAAAATGAGTATCGGCGTCAAGCGCCACCACCACATCACCGCGCGCGTCGGCAAGGCCTCGGTTAAGTGCTGCGGCTTTTCCGCTATTGGCGATGCTGATCAACCTGATGCGCGCATCGCCAGCAAAATGCTCCTGCACGACTTGTGGCGTGCCGTCCCGCGATCCGTCATCGATGACGATGACCTCGAGAGCGGGATAGTCACTCGCGAGAACCTGCTTGACCGTCTGAACGATAACCTTCGCTTCGTTGTGCGCCGGTATCAGGACGGTCTGAAGAGGCGGATCGGACGGCAGTGCGGGCGGCATGCGCGCTGCCTCTGTAAGCCGGTTGTGAACCGCAACCACGCAGAGGAAGAGGAGCCGTAACACGCCGAGGCAGATCGCCGTGAAAAAGAGGGCCGAAGCCAGCTTGCCGAACCAGCTCAATGTGATGAACACAGGAAGCCCGACGATGCGGGCGAGAGATTTCTCCGGCGCCGGCGGCATCGCTTGATCGCGGGTCATGCCGGCAAGCTCGGACACTGAGACGAACTGATAACCCTTCGCCCTCAGCGCATCGATCAGCCTGGGTAAGGCCACGATGGTATTCGATCTATCGCCGCCCGAGTCGTGCAGCAGAATGACATGTCCCCTGACATCGGGATTGGGATCTGTCACTTGCGCGATGGTGCGGTCGACGATTTCGTCGGCCGATGGACGCTGCCAATCGTTGGGATCGACATGGAGTCCCACCGACAGGTAGCCCATGCCTTGCGCGATCTGGATTGGGACGATTTCATCAGCGGTGGTCGGCTCGGCATCACCGAGATAAGGCGCTCTGAACAGCCGCAGTGACCGGCCGGTCAGGGCCTCGAACAGGCGCTGTGTGGCATTAATCTCTAGGGTGACCAGCGGGTCGGGCAGCTCGCCGAGATTGGGGTGGGTAAAGGTATGATTTCCGATGTCATGGCCTTCGTCAAAGATCCGCTGCACCAGGCTTGGATAGGCCTGGGCGTTCTCTCCGATGATGAAGAACGTGGCGTGGACCCCTTTCTGCTTCAGGATATCGAGGACCTTCGGCGTCCAATCGGGATCGGGACCGTCATCAAAGGTGAGCGCCAACTTGCCCGCCAAGGCTCCTGAACGTTGAATGACGAAAGGCGTCGGCACCGCAGTATATTTCTCATCGACGATCTGACCGGTGTCTTTGTCGACTTCGAAATTGCGCGTGCCCTTCGACGGCGCCTCGCCAACGTGCAAGAGCTCGCCCTCGCCTTCAAAATCGATGTCCTGGCTCATGCCGATGCGATGCAGAGTGTCCGGCGGTGCGGCGCCATAGTCCCGTTGCATGACCGACCACAACGAGGGATCCTCGGAACCAAGCCGCCACACCGCGTACCCGGCAGGTCGATAAGCATCGGCAGCATGAATCTCATTGAAGGCCGTGACGCCATCGAGAAACCACACGTCGTGGCGCTTGCCGTCATCCTCGATAAAGGAAAAGTGAGGATTGGAGGTCTCGGGATCGAAGGTGATATCAGCCTCCGAATCCTTCGCGGAGAGCACCGCCTCCTCGAAGCTGAGATCAGCCGTCTTATCGCCCTTCACCCAATCATAGCCGTAGCCGCCGATGGCGACGATGGTACGCGCGGGATCGAGAGCCTGCATGCGCTTGTCGAGCGTGTCCTCGAACCAGCTTTGTCCCGCGATGCTACCTGCGGCGCCTTCTTCCCAATGCTGGTCGTAACCCATAAGCAGCATGAAATCGACGAGGTCGGCGTAGGTCGCGTAAGGCCAGGTGTCGTCGTCGAACGGAACGGCAAGCACAATCGCGTAGTCGTGCGCCGCGAACGCAACGTTCAGCTCAGTTAGGAAGGCCTCCAGATTCTTCTGTGCATTGGGCGGGACATCCTCGAAGTCGACCGTAATCCCCTGAAACTTATACTTGCCGAGGAAGTCAACGATTTGCTGGATGCGCGCCGCCCGCGCCGTGGGATCGGCCAAGAATTTTGTGAGTCCTTTGCCGTCCCACTCCCCTTCCACCGCATTCTGGATCATCGGCAGGATGGCGACATTGGATTTCGTGTCTTGAATGGTGCCGAGCACGCGGTCATCGACATTGGTTTTCAGTTCCATGTCGGGACCGCTGAGGCTGAGCCAACTTGGAATGACCCAGTCGAGATGCGGGAGCGCGCGCTTTAGCGCCGGATAGCTGTTGTCATCCCAATCGACATAGAACCCGATGCTGAGTGCTCGGCCCTGTGGCGCGGCAAGCGAGGCAGGCACGGATCGGTGCTGCCCCTCACCCGCCGGACGACGGACGCGCAGGTCCCTTTCCTTTTCGCGTAACTCCTCGGCCAGGCGCGCCGCATTGCGCAGCGCCTCGGGATCGGCGGCCGACGTGACGGTGAGGCTATGCGCGGCCGAGCACTTGGGTGCCCAGGCGCAGCGGATCGACGGATAGGGATCCGAGCTTTCAGCCAGCGGCGGCCGGTTCACGATGAGCAAGGTAGCCATGAACAGCGTCAGCACGACGCCGCTCAGCGTGCCCATGGCCCAGGCGAGCCTGACAAAGAGGCGGCCGCGCCTGCCCGATGGATCGAAGAAGATTGGTTTGCCGGTCATGGGAATCGAGCGCGCAAAAAGACGTGCCTAAAGCAGCTTCGCCATTCTCCGCCCGATGCGCTGATTTAGGATGCTTCGCGGTTACGGAGTAGCGCCACAACGCCGCACGTTCGTGACTGGTGCGGTCGCCGGCCTGCGCGTTAACGCCGCATGCCCCGAGAGCAACGAGCATCTCGCAATGGAGAAGATGGACTTAGTTGCGGAGCGCCGCTTGCACGGCGTCGAGCACTCGTCCGAATTGCGCGAATACCCAATAGTGGCCGGCACCCTGCTCGATATCCAGTCTACAGTTAGGGAGTGACTCGGCAAGATGGTACGCAGCTTGAGGCGGCACGATCGTATCGTCGCTGCCTTGCCACACGATGGTCGGTACATCGATCTCGGCGAGTGGCAAGTTCCAAGGCCCGCAAAACAGGCGCAGATCCTGAAGCGCACCCTTGATGCCCGGCCGGAGCCCCTCGAATAACGCGGCACGAAGATTGGCGCGCACCTCGGCGCGCGTGAGAATGGCGCGATCCGACAACGTGACACGGCGCATCAAACCCGCATGCGCAACGCCTGGCGCCCACCTGATCAGATTGCGCAAAGACCAAAAGAACGAAGCGCAAGCCCGGTTCGATCGGCCCACGCGGGTGAAAACGAGCCGATGGAACGACGACATGCTGATGCGACGGTAACAATCCGCGATGGGGCCGACCGGGCTGATCAGCGCGAGCAGCCGAATACGATCCGGCATGGACGCCGCCGCGGCCATGGCGTGAGGACCCCCGCCCGAAACACCGATCAGGGCAAATCTGTCGAGGCTAAGCGCGTCGGCGAATGCGACCAAATCCGCGGCAGTGTCGGCAAGCAGGTCACGGCGGTAATAGTCGGACAGTCCGTAGCCCGGCCGCTCTGGCGCAATGACGCGCAGTCCCCTGTCGCGCGCTGCCTGGTCGGTGAGGGCGAACATGTAGCGCGAGCCTGGCGTGCCGTGAATCGCCAGAACCGGCAGTCCCCGTGGCTCGCCGAACTCGGCATAACCGATGCGCCTGCCATCGGGCAAACGCATGACGTTAGCGTGACGGTTTGTTTCGACCGGCCCTCTGTCCCTAGCGGCAATATCCATGGGTCATGGCCCGCCTGCCCCGGCGCTATTCGCAGCCGATAATAATGTCGCCCGGGTTGATGATCAGCGTAACCGGCTTGCCTTCGTAAAGGCCGAGCGACTCCAAGGTCGCGATGGTGACCGACGATTGCAGCATGGTATCGCCGGCAATCGCGATATAGACGATCGCCGTCACCGCGCCTTTGCGGATCTCCATGATCTTGCCTTCGATCTGATTGCCGGTGCTGAGTTTGCTGAACTTCATGAGCTTGGCCTCTCGCCTCAGCTGAGATTGCCGCAGAAGCGCTGAATGCGGCGGCAGGCCTCTTCCAGTGCCTTGATGCCGCTCGCATAGGAGATGCGGAAGAACGGCGAGAGCCCGAATGCTGCGCCATGCACCACGGCGACGCCCTCCTCTTCGAGGAGCGTGGTGGCGAACGCCTCGTCGTCACTGATGTTCTTGCCGCCTTTGGTGGTCTTGCCGATGGTGCCGGCGCAAGACGGGTACACGTAGAACGCGCCTTCGGGCTTCGGGCAGGAAATGCCCTTGGCCTGATTGAGCATTGCCACCACCAGATCGCGCCGCTCCTGGAACGAGGCAACCCAGTCCTTGAGGAAATTCTGCGGGCCATCCAACGCTTCGACCGCGGCCCACTGGCTGATCGAGCAGGCATTGGTGGTCGATTGCGATTGCAACGTGGCGATGGCCTTGATCAAAGGCTCAGGTCCCCCGCCGTAGCCGAGGCGCCAGCCGGTCATGGAATAGGCCTTCGACACGCCATTAAGCGTGAGCGTGCGACTTTTGAGCTTGGGTTCGAGGGCGGCAGGCGTCGTGAACTTGAAGCCGTCATAGACGAGGTGCTCATAGATGTCGTCGGACAACACCCAGACATGCTCGTGCTTGACCAGCACGTCGGTCAAAGCCTTGATCTCGTCCTTGGTGTAGGCCGCACCCGTCGGATTGGACGGCGAGTTGAAGATGAACCACTTCGTTTTCGGCGTGATGGCGCGCGCCAAAGCCTCTGGCTTGAGTTTGAAGCCGTCCTCGACGTTGGTCTCGAGAATGACCGGCTCGGCGCCAGCAAGCAGTACGATGTCCGGATAGCTCACCCAATAGGGTGAAGGCACGATCACCTCGTCGCCCGGATTGAGCGTCGCCAGCAGAGCGTTGTAGAGCACCTGCTTGCCGCCGGCCCCGACCGTGATCTCGGACGGTTTATAGGCGAGACCGTTTTCGCGCTTGAACTTCTCGGAGATGGCGCGTTTCAGGTCAGGAATGCCGTCGACCGCGGTGTATTTCGTCTCGCCGCGTTTGATCGCCTCAATCGCCGCCTGCTTAATATTTTCCGGCGTGTCGAAATCAGGCTCGCCAGCGCCGAGGCCAATGACGTCGAAGCCCGCTGCCTTAAGCTCGCGCGCCTTGGTAGTGATGGCAATGGTCGGCGAGGGCTTGACCCGTTCAAGCGTGCGGGCGACCAGTCCCATATCGATCTCCTGAATGACGTAAAGCTGCGGCGGCGAAGCGGGCGCACCCTAGGCGGGGCTGCAGTGGCCCGCAAGCCTCATGGCGCAAATAGTCACAGCGCGGGCGCAACGGCCCGCGCTGCCAAATTCTCGGACACTGTAGGTGGGAAGCGTGGCTAGGCAGCCTGACGATTGAGTCGCCCCTCGGCGAGGTCGGTGAGCAGCATGTCGGCGTTATATTCCTGATCGATGTTCTGCTGGAGCAGCCTTACCGCATCGGCCATGCCGAGCTGATTAGCCCACGCGATCAAAGTGCCATAGCGCGCGATCTCGTAATGCTCCACCGCCTGGGCGTCGGCGATCATGCCGGCATCGAGCACCTCGGGCTCCTTGGCCTCCTTCATGTCTTCCTCGCCCTCTTCGAGGATGCCCTTGATGGCGGGACAGGTCTTGGCCGATGGCTTCAGACCGCACAGGCCGAAAATTTGCTCGAGCCGCTCGACCTGACCTTCGGTTTCCTGGCAATGGCGCTCGAAGGCTTGCCGGAGCTCATCTGAGTCGGCCTTCTTGGCCATCTTCGGCAACGCCTTGAGAATCTGCTTTTCAGCGAAATACATGTCCTTGAGCAGATTGACGAACAAATCTTGCAGAGACTTCATGGCGGGCATCGTTGCCTCCTTGCGTTAGCGGTTCGCGTTGAGAAGGAAACGCTCCGGCCGCATCTCCACGTGCCGCACTGCGAATTCCCTTGAGCGGCTAACTTTTCCCTGGTTGGCACGGTTCCAACGGATTTCTGCTGGCAAGACCCGGCTGTGGACAATCGCAATTGCGCCATAGTTGTGGCGGGACTGACATGGGAAGCACGCCTATGAGCCACAATCTGGCTAAAGCCGCGCCCTAATGGCGTGCTTCCCTCCTTCGTGCCGAAGACGAGGACCAACTCGATGACCATGTGGCGCCAAGCTACGCGCCTTTGCGAGCCTCTGGCGACCCTTTCCTTTTCAGTGATCCTGACTCTTTTCCTCACGCTGCCGAGCCTCGCGGCTCAGGCTGGCACGGCCGCGCTACGGGGCATTGGCGCCGGTCAGTTCAATCCTGGAACTCTGCTTACTCTCGCCTTGCTGAGCGCGGTGACGTTGGTCTTGTCGCGTTGCCACCGCCGCGATTATGCCTCCCCGCGGCGGATCGGGAGGAGGATCTGATGCCGAAACGGGGGTCGGCGCAGCTCCTCCTCCTCTCTTTCCGCTCGCGCGCGGC
>JBKPSQ010000058.1:0-3954 GCA_046735075.1 Pseudomonadota bacterium | reverse complement strand
GCGCTGGGCCATGCCGAGCAGCTCCTTGCCGTCCTCGCTGGTCGCCCAGTTGTAGGGCGGCTTGAAGCCCGGCAGCATCTTGTCGAAATAGGGCTCGAACTCTTCGCGCGGCAGCGGCTTGATTAGGTTTTCCGGCCACAGCACCTTGCGCGCCCAGGGATTGTTGACGTTGATCAAGTCCCAGATGCTGGTTTCGCCGGCGCGCAAGCGAGCGATCATGGCCGGATCGTTGTTGAGCGTCTCGGCCTTTACCGTCGCGTCTTGTTTTTTGCGGAAGGGATCGAGAACCTGGGCGGAGTTGTAGCCCTCCCAGCAGAGGATGTTCATGTCCTTGCCGCGCGCGGCAACGGCCTTGCCGAACGGCGTGGCAAGCGCAACCGCGCCGGCGCCCATCATCTGCATCAGCGCGCGTCGTGAGATGGTCTGCATCGCCCGTCTCTCGCGAGAGCTAGTGCCGGAAGTGGCGGAGGCCGGTGAAGACCATGGCGAGGCCGGCCGCGTCGGCGGCGGCGATCACCTCGTCGTCGCGCAGCGAGCCGCCGGGTTGGATCACGGCGCGCGCACCGGCTTCGGCGATCACCTGCAATCCGTCGGGGAAGGGAAAGAAGGCGTCCGACGCGGCGACCGAGCCTTGGGTCAGGCTCTTGACGCCTTGCGCGCGTGCCGCCTCGTCAGCCTTCCACGCCGCCATGCGCGCGGCATCGACGCGGCTCATCTGGCCTGCGCCGATGCCGACCGTGGCGCCGTCGCGCGCATAGACGATGGCGTTCGACTTGACGTGCTTCGCCACGGTGAAGGCAAAGATGAGATCGGCGAATTGCTCGTTGGTCGGCTTCTTCTTGGTCACGACCTTGAGGTCGAGGTCGGACACCACTGCGTTGTCGCGCGCCTGCAGGAGGAATCCGCCCGACAGCGAGCGGAACGTCAGGCCTTGCGATTTCGGGTCGGGCAGCCCGCCGGCGAGCAACAGCCTGAGGTTCTTCTTCTCGGCGACGATCGCCTTGGCCTCGTCGCTCGCGCCCGGCGCGATGATGACCTCGGTGAAGATCTTGACGATCTCGCGCGCGGCCTCGGCATCGAGCGCGCGGTTCAGCGCGACGATGCCGCCGAAGGCGCTCACCGGATCGCAGGCATAGGCCTTGCGGTAAGCCTCCGCTTGCGTCTGCCCAAGCGCGACTCCGCACGGATTGGCGTGCTTGACGATGGCGACCGCCGCGCTCGCCTTCGGATCGAACTCGGCGACGAGCTCGTAGGCCGCGTCGGTGTCGTTCAGATTGTTGTAGGAAAGCTCCTTGCCCTGAACCTGGGTTGCGGTGGCGACGCCGAAACGCCTCTCGCCCGTGCGATAGAACGCGGCCCATTGATGCGGGTTCTCGCCGTAGCGCAGGGCCTCGGCGAGCGTGCCGGCAACGACGTTGGTCTTTGGTGTGTGCTCGCCGAGCGTCGCGGCGAACCAGGAGGAGATCGCGGCATCGTACCGCGCGGTGCGAGCGAAAGCCTTGGCGGCGAGCGATTTGCGCAATTCCGGCGTGGTGGCGCCGCCGTTCTTCTCCATCTCGGCGAGCACGAGAGCATAGTCGGCAGGCTCGACCACCACGGTGACGCTCGCGTGGTTCTTGGCGCCGGCGCGGATCAGGGCAGGGCCGCCGATGTCGATATGTTCGATGCAGTCGGCGAAATCACCGCCCGCCGCGACTGTGGATTCGAACGGGTAGAGATTGACTACGAGCAGGTCTATTTCCGGGATGTGGTGGTCGGCGAGCGCCTTCTCGTGCACCTGATCGCCGCGCACAGCGAGCAGCCCGCCGTGGATCTTGGGATGCAGCGTCTTGACCCTGCCGCCCATCATCTCCGGCACTTGGGTGATCTCGGCGACGTCGGTGACTTGCAACCCTGCTTCGCGCAAGAGCTTGGCGGTGCCGCCGGTCGAGACGATCTCGACGTCGTAGCGGCCTAGCCCCTTGGCGAAATCGACCAGACCGGTCTTGTCGCTGACCGAGAGCAGCGCGCGCTTGATCCTTGGTTCTGCCATGACGGGGAGGTTCTAACACAGACGGAAAGCCGTCATGGCCGGGCTTGACCGCCCATCCACGATTTTTGCCTAACGACGGAATTGAAGGTGGGCTCAGGCCGCCTGAGGGCCGGCGTCGTTCGGATCGACGAGAGTGCCGCTTCCGCCCGTCGCTCCCTTGCGCTCGATGTTCCACACGATCCTGACTTCGGTGGCCTCGCCCATCATGCCGCCGAGCACGACCTGGGAGGTGGCTTGCGGCCCGCGCGCGTCGGCGAGGAAGAAGCTCTGCTCGACGCTCGTCTCGGGCGCGTTCGAGGTGATGCGCCACGCTTCGCCGTTCTTGAGGGTGAGCTCGACGGTCTGCCCGTCGGAGGCAAGCTCGGCGCGCACGCTCGAGTGGAGATGAAAGCGGATGGCGTAGTCGCCGGCGATCAGCCCCTCGGGTGGGCTTTTCAGTCCTTGCGGTGCGGAGAGCTTATCCTCGGCCGAGATGAGGAGGCCGTTCGGCGCGATCAGGATCTGGCGCTGGTGGATGACGCCGAAGCGCTCGAGATAGCCGTCATGCGAGCCTTTGATCCGGATATTGTCGCTATTATCGAGCTGATCGCTGAGCGAAGCTTGCGCATTCGCCGGGCCGAGCAGCGGCGCATCGATCGCGGGCTGCGCACCGTTGGTCCCGGGGGCGCCGAACTCGCCGGAGGAGACGTCCTCGAAGGTCAGTGTCGAATGAGCTGGCGTCGAGCGCGAGTATGGGCGCCATTCGTCATGATCGACCGACGGCGTGCCGCAATTGACGATCATCGGCGTGTTGCTCGAGCTCATCTCGAAGGAGAGAAAGCCTGAATGCGCCGTCATGCTGAGCGATGGCGCGGGCGTCGCGCCGATGTCGCAGATGAACAGGGTCGAGCCGCATTCGAGCCGCACATAGGCGGAGTTTGCCGCGTAGCGCACCGGCGCGCCCTTGACGTCGTCATAGGCGAGCACGGTGGCGAGCGCGTCGGTCGGCGTCGGGCCTGCGCCGTTGAAGCGCGTCAGCGTGCCGTCGCAGGTGCGGAAGAAGCGGAGCATCGGCATGATGCGCTCGATCGCGTCGGTCAGCTCCTTGGGCGGCGGCCGGTCGCGCGCTACGAAACATTGCTTGAGCGGGAGCAGGTCGAGGAGAAGCTCGATCAGCGCTTCAGGGTTGCGCGAGATGTGGCCGCCGTCTGGCAGGATCTGGCGCTCGAGCTCTTTGCACAGAGGCCGGGTGTAGCGGTCGACCACCGCCTGCTGCTCGGCGATGCAGAGCCCGGCATAGACGAGCGCCATCAGCGCGACGAGGCGCGGCGCTCCGTCCGGCGCGTCGCGGTAACCGGCCGAGAGATAGCGGAGCTGCGAGGTGAGCGCTTTGAGGAACGCCTCGTAGGCCTGTGGCTCGCCGGTATCGAGTACGAGTACGGAGTTCGACAGCCAGGAGATGACCCTGCGGCCGACGATCTCCGGCTGCCAGGCGAGTCCGGGGAGCGAGCGCTTGAGCATGATGAAGTCGCCGACGAGCGCCTTGGCCTGCTCGCGCGACAGCTCGCTGCCGGCGGCGCGGAGATGCCTGAGCCAACCGAAGCCATAAAGCTCGCGCGCCCAGCCCTCTGACGGAGGAACGATCTCGAAGGGCGACTCGGTGTCGATCTCGGCGAGTTTGCCGGCGAGGCCGAAATGCCCGTTGTAAAGCTCGGTGGCGAAGCTCGGGTCGGCGGTCCTGAGCTCCTGCGGGGCAAGCAGCAATTGCTCCGCCCTGGTGCCGGGGTAGCTCAGGCTCGCCATGCCGGCGAGCATGAAGCGGCGGAGCGGACTAGGGCCGCTCAGGCGCCCCGCATCGACGCGGGGCCCGCGCTCATAGGGCTGAGGATCAGCGCCCGCCATTCCTGGTTGTCTCCTAGCTGCCGCCCCGCACTTCTAGCAGA
>JBKPSQ010000057.1:0-5267 GCA_046735075.1 Pseudomonadota bacterium | reverse complement strand
ACGAGGAGCAACCCGTGGGCAAGACGCCGCCAAACCCTCCGGTGCGCGCGCGAGCACGCGAGGAGGCCCTGTGATGCGCTCCTTACTCCTTGCCGTGATCGTTGTGTTTGCCGTGCCTATTGCGGCAGCGGCCCAGGAAGACCTGAACCACGCGCCCGAGATCGCGCATCAAGGCTGGAGCTTCTCGCCACCCTTCGGCACGTTCGACGACGCCCAGCTCCAGCGCGGCTTCGAGGTCTATCGGACCATCTGCGCCAACTGCCACTCGATGCGGCTTTTGTCCTACCGCAATCTCGGCGAGCCGGGCGGTCCCGAATTCCCGCCGAAGAAGGTCGAGGAGATTGCCTCCCAGGCACAAGTGCCGGACGGACCCAACGATAAAGGCGAGATGTTCCAGCGCCCGGCGCGGCCCTCGGATCGTTTCCGCTCGCCCTTCGCCAACGAGCAGCAGGCGCGCAATTTCAATAAGGGCGCGCTGCCTCCTGATCTTTCAGTTATGGCCAAGGCTCGCGAGGGTGGCCCCGACTATATCTATGCGATCCTGACCGGCTACACCGACCCGCCCAAGGGATTCGATCTCGCTCCCGGCATGCACTACAACAAGGCCTTCCCCGGGCATCAGATCGCCATGCCGCCGCCGCTCAACGACGGCGCCGTGACCTATACCGACGGCACCAAGCCCACGCTCGACAATTACGCGCGAGATGTCTCGGCCTATCTGATGTGGGCGGCGGAGCCTAAGCTCGAGGAGCGTCACAAGACCGGCATGCGGGTGATGATCTACCTCATCGTCTTCGCGGTGATCATGTATCTCGCCAAGCGCACGGTGGGGGGCCGGCTCCACCGCCGCGACGCTACCCACACCGCTTAAATTCTCCTGCGCTCTGGGGCATAAGGGCATCATGAAACGCACGCTGCTTGCCCTTTGCCTCGTCTTCGCCGCTTTGCCGGTGCTCGCCGCCGCCGAACCTGCGCCGCCGCGCGACATGACTGTGCTCACGGTGGGCGGCATGATCGGCAAGACCAATCGTGGTCCGCTCGATGCGAAGCGCGACAGTCTGCTCGCTTTGCAGAAGATCGACTTCAAGAATGCCTTTGCCTTCGACCGCGCCACGCTGCTGTCGCTTCCGCAAGGGACAGTGACCGCGCAACCGCGCGAGTTCGACAAGCCTGCCACGTTCAGCGGACCGTTGCTCCGTGAAGTGCTCGGCTATCTCGAGGCGGCGCAGGTCAATACCACCTTCGTCGCGGTCAATGGCTATACCGGCTGGCTCGATCCCGACGACATCAAGTCGTCCGACTGGATCCTCGCGCTGTCGGCCGACGGCGTGCCGCTTGGATTGGGCCAGCAAGGCCCCATATGGCTGATCAACACCCGCGCGCCCGACTTCAAGCCTGACGAAACGCATCACGCGCATTGGGTCTGGGCGCTGTTCTATATCAAGGTTGGCGAGTGAGACTCGCGAGAGGGAATTCTGTGAAATGACCAAGGCGGTGCTCGGCGTCATCGGCGGCTCGGGACTCTACGATCTGCCGGGCCTGAAGAATGTGCGCGAGGAGCGCATCAAGAGTCCGTGGGGCGAGCCTTCGGCATCGCTCAGGATCGGCGACATCGACGGGCTTCCCATCGTGTTCCTCTCACGCCACGACAAGGGTCACCGGCTGTCGCCCACCGACATCAACTACCGCGCCAATATCGACGTGCTGAAGCGGGCAGGGGTCACCGACCTCATCTCGCTCTCGGCCTGCGGCTCGTTCAAGGAGGATCTGACGCCCGGCACCTTCGTGCTGGTCGACCAGTTCGTCGACCGCACTCACACCCGCGCCAACTCCTTTTTCGGCAAAGGCTGCGTCGCGCACGTGTCGATGGCGCACCCGGTCTCCCCGCGCTTGCGTATCCAGCTCGCCGAGGCCGCCCGAGCCGAAGGCATCCAGATGGTGCGCGACGGGACCTATGTCTGCATCGAAGGTCCGCAATTTTCCACGCTGGCCGAGAGCCTCACCTACAAGGACCTTGGCTATTCGGTGATCGGCATGACCAACCTGCCGGAGGCCAAGCTCGCCCGCGAGGCGGAGATTTGCTACGCCACCGTCGCCATGGTCACCGACTTCGACTGCTGGCATCCAGACCATGACGCCGTTCAGGTGAGCGACATCATCAAGGTGCTGCTGGCTAACGCCGACAAGGGCGCCAGGCTCGTGGCGCGGCTCGCCCGCGACTTCCCGCGCGAGCATGAGCCTTGCCCCATTGGCTCGGACCGCGCGCTCGACACCGCGATCATCACCGCGCCTGAGGCGCGCGATCCTGAGCTCTTGAAGAAGCTCGATGCTGTGGCCGGCCGCGTGCTGAAGTAGGGTGGGTTGTTGGCGCATTCGCCAGCTAGTCAGCCGCCCCGCGTTCGACTATAGGCACTCTTTCCCGCGGGCGCGGCGCAGTTTCTAGCCTGGATAAGAGGGAGGCCCTGGATGAGCTTGATTGCCGACATTGATCTCAAAGATCTCATCCGCACCATACCGGACTATCCGAAGCCCGGTATTATGTTCCGCGACATCACCACGCTGCTTGGTCACGCCAACGGTTTCCGCGCCTGCGTCGAGCAGCTCGCCCGCCCTTTCACCAATCGCCGGGTGCAGGCGGTCGCCGGCATTGAGGCGCGCGGCTTCATTCTCGGCGGCGCGGTGGCCGATCGCTTGCGCTGCGGCTTCGTGCCGATCCGCAAGAAGGGCAAGCTGCCGGGGAAGGCGATTGGCCAGGACTATGAGCTCGAATACGGCATCGACGTAATTGAGATTCACGAGGATGCCATTGGCGCCAACGAGCCCGTGTTGCTCGTTGACGACCTGATCGCTACCGGCGGGACGGCGGAGGCCGCGGTTAAGCTCCTGCGCAAGCTCAAGGCCGACGTGGTGGGTGCCGCCTTCGTCGTCGATCTTTCTGACCTTGGCGGCTCGGCCCGGCTCGCTAAGCACGGGATCGAGTGCCATACGCTGATGTCCTTCGAAGGCGGCTAGGTCCATTGTCATTCCCGCGAAAGCGGGAATCCAGTAACCCCTGACTCTTGCGCATAGCGCGCCTACATTGGTTACTAGATCGCCCGGTCAAGCCGGGCGATGACATGGAAAGAAGTGCCTGGGCATGAACATCAACGGCAAGCATTACCGCACCATCTGGCTCAACGATGACGGCTGGTCAGTCGAGATCATCGACCAGACCAAGCTGCCTTTCGTTTTCGAGACGGTGACGCTGCTGAACGTCGATGACGCGGCACATGCGATCAAGACGATGCAGGTGAGGGGAGCGCCGCTGATCGGCGCCACCGCCGCCTATGGCGTGGCGCTTGCGCTCCGCGCCGACGCCTCGGACGAGGCGCTAGACCGGGCCTGCGAGCAGCTCGCCGCCACGCGGCCCACTGCCATCAATCTCCGTTGGGCGCTCGAGGAAATGAAGAAGGCGGTGCGCAATCAGCCGCGCGACAAGCGCGTCGCCGTGGCCTACGCGCGCGCCGCGGCCATTTGCGACGAGGACGTGGAGACCAATCGCCGGATCGGCGAGCACGGCCTCGGGCTGATCCGCGCCCATTCCGAAAAGAAGGGCGGCAAGCGTGTGAATATTCTCACCCATTGCAACGCCGGCTGGCTCGCCTGCGTCGATTGGGGCACGGCACTCGCGCCGATCTATCGCGCCTTTGAGGAGGGCATCGACCTGCATGTGTGGGTCGACGAGACGAGGCCCCGCAATCAGGGCGCTTCGCTCACCGCCTTCGAGCTCGGCGCGCATGGCGTGCCGCATACGCTGATCGCCGACAATGCCGGCGGGCATCTCATGCAGAAGAGGCTGGTTGACCTTTGCATCGTCGGCACCGACCGCACCACGGCGACCGGCGACGTCGCCAACAAGATCGGCACTTACTTGAAGGCGCTCGCCGCCCGCGATAACGACATCCCCTTCTTCGTGGCGCTGCCCTATTCGACCATCGACTGGAGCCTCGATGACGGCAGCACGATCCCCATCGAGGAGCGCGATCCCGACGAGGTGACCGACATTGCCGGCAGGCTCGACGATGGCCGCGTCGCCAGGGTCCGCATCGCGCCTGAAGCGACACCTGCCGCCAATTACGGCTTCGACGTCACTCCGGCTCGGCTTATCTCTGGCTTCATCACTGAGCGCGGAGTCACGCCTGCCACCCGCGACGGCCTCGCCACCCTCTATCCCGAGCACGTCAAGCGCTCCGCCGCCTAGCACGATTGCTGCGTTAAACGCTCAGGGCCCGCGATCGAAGATGGCATTGAAGGCGCCGGTGCTCTGCCGGCATTCACTTTCGTTGGAATAGACGAAGCCGTGGGCAGACATCCGGCCGACCACATCCTGTACGAGATCAGGGAAATCGAGCTCGATGACCACGGAACGGAGGGCGCTCGAAGAGAACAAGGCATCGCCGCCGGCGACGATATCGCGCTCCAAGCCGTCAACGTCGATCTTGACGTAGCTCGGGGCGGGGAGGCTCTGAGCGAGGTCACCGAGGCTGAAACCGACCGCGCCTTGCTTGAAAGTTGGTTCGAACGGTTTGCCCTGGTAGTCGGTCGCGGAGCCGAAGTTGCAGAGTGCGGTACCGAACTCGGTGCTCGGCATATAGAGCGTATCGAGCCCGCTTTTTTCGGCGACGGCGATGCACAAGGCGGTCACGCTGTCCTGTAGCCCGTTGATTTCGATGTTGCGGTTGAGCGTCAGGTAGTTCGCGGCCGCCGGTTCGAAGGCCACGACGGGGCTCTTTCTCTTTATCGCCGCATAGAGCGTATAGCTGCCGACATTCGCGCCAACGTCCCAAAGGAGAGCGCCCATTGGCATGCGATCGAGCCAGGCGATGGTCGCGGGCTCCTTCCTCAGCACCTTGAGCGAGCGGCGGAATGCTGCGAGCGTGGGGCAATACATTTGCACCTTAACGCCGTCGCCATAGTCGATGGGATAGATTGCGATCGAAGGGTCGAATTCGAACTTGGTCTTTGCCGTCACGAACCTGCTCTCGCATGCTGCATCGCCGGGCAGGTAACAATGATACCATCTCGGTTGTCTAGCTCGATCCGGGATGGTCTGCAGGAGCAAGGGCGATGAGCGAGCAGGAGCTTCTTGCCACGGCCGGCAATTTCGCCATCACCATCCTGCTTGGCGCGCTGGTCGGCTTCGAGCGCGAGAAGCGCAAAGCCGAAGAGGATGACACGGGCCACATCGCGGGCCTACGCACCTTCATCTTGCTCGCTCTCTTCGGCGC
>JBKPSQ010000056.1:0-3970 GCA_046735075.1 Pseudomonadota bacterium | reverse complement strand
ATGCTCAGACCTCTGATGGAAGATGTGAGGCTCGTGCGATGCAATGCGTCGACTATTGCTTCCAGCGATCATCAGCCGAGGCGCATCTTGTTGTGGTCCGTCCGGACTCGGAACAAAACCGTCACCGGGCAGGCGACTAAGTGTGCGCTTCCTAGGCGGGCAGCGCCGCTAGCGAAGATTGCGGCGATCGCTCAGACGGACGACGTCGCTTGATGGGTGGAGGAGCTGCGCGAGCACGGTAAGAAGTTGCTCTTTGCCGAACGGCTTGCTCAGGATCATGGCGTCCTTGAAGCCGGACGGCAGAGCTTCCCGTCCATAGCCGGTGACGAATGCAAATGGGATGTTTTTCCTCGTCAGTGCAATGGCGAGATCGTCGACTTGGCGGCCGGCGAGGTTAACGTCGACAAGAGCTGCATCGCACTGGGATTCGTGGATAGCCGTCTTGGCCGAATTGAGCGTCGCGGCCGACCGGATCGTCTTGCAGCCTAGTGCTGCGAGATTCGTTTCGAGTTCCATGGCCAGAAGCGGCTCGTCCTCGACGACCAGAATTCTGCGGCCTTCGAAAGCCCGTTGGTCGGTCTCGAGGCGATTTGGCAGGTGGGAAGGATGGCGCACGGCGACGAGCGCGGCCTCAACTTCGGGCCGACTGGTCTCGCCGAGAGGCAATCTCATTTTGCATGTCACCCCACCAACGCCATAGCGCAGCGTGGCTTCCCCGCCGTGGGTTTGCAGCGTCTTCTCGATGAGTGTCGTGCCGAATCCGGCTGTCGCCGGAGCGCTGATCTTAGGACCGCCGGTTTCCTCCCAGTCGAGCAGAAGGTCGCGCCCGCCGCCTTCGCTGTGGACTTCCCACCTGACCGAGAGATGGCCGCGGGGAACCGACAAGGCACCATATTTGCGGGCATTGGTGGCGAGCTCATGCAGCACCAGCGCGAGATGAACTGCCGGTTGCGCGCCGAGAATAACCACCGGCCCGGAATAGACCAATCGATCATCGGGAACGCCGAGCAGAACCTGCTCGCGCAACAGCTCAGTCAACTCGGCGCCTTGAAGTCGCCGCTCGGTCAAGAGGCTGTGGGCTTTTGCCAGCGCCTGCACACGACCGGTGAAGCTCTCGACGAAATCGCTGGCACTCCTCGCGTGGCGCAGAGATTGGCTGGCAATGGCCTGCGTCATTGCCAGCGTATTCTTTACTCTGTGATTGAGTTCCTCGACGAGGACGCGCTGGATGGCCTCGATACGCTTCTTTTCGGTTATGTCTCGCGCAATTTTCGAAGCACCGATGATCCGCCCAGCCTTGTCCAGGACAGGCGACACGCTGAGCGAGATATCGAGCCGCCTTCCATCTTTAGCCACGCGCACTGTTTCATAATGCGCGATGTGCTCGCCACGTCGGAGCTTGGCAAGGATCTCATCCTCTTCCTGCCGCAACTCGGGCGGAATGATACGAATGATAGATTGTCCGATCATCTCGTCAGGCTCATAGCCGAAGATGCGCGTTGCGCCTGCGTTCCACGATGTGACGCGGCCCTCGAGAGTCTTGGCGATGATGGCGTCGTCTGAAGACACCACGATAGCGGCGAGCCGCGCGGATTCGACTTCCGCCTGTTTGATCCCGGTCGCGTCGATCAGCAAATTGATCGCCCCGATGACCCGGCCGGATTCGTCCTTAAGCGGCGTAGGGTACGGGCGGAATGGTATGCGGGTGCCGTCAGGCCGTTCTAGAACGGCCTCGACAACCCTGATCGGGCGCCCCTCTTTGATGGCGGTGGCCATTGGGCATTCGTCATGCGCCATCGGCCTGCCATCAGGCCAATAAAGACGCCAGGATCCGCACCAGGAGTCAGCTCCGAGCGTAGGGCGATGACCCCAGAGATCAGCGGCGGCTTGATTATAAAAGGTGATACGGCCGTCGGCGTCGGTGATGTAGACCGCGACAGGAAGCGCTTCGAGTATCTCTGGCCCAGGGATCATATGACGCTCACTGTCGACCAACTAGCCCTGTAACGTCAACTTCTTGAGTCTGTTCCCTAGCCCAAAGCGTTAGGCACTAGTCCAAGGTATAAAGATAGGCAGCGATGTCACGCGCTTGCTGCTGGTCGATGCCCATGTTGGGCATCGCGTTGTTGGGTACGACGCTTTGCGGATCGCGCAGCCAGGTGACCATGTTGTCAGGAGTATTGCGCAGCACCCCGGCGACATAAACGCGGCTGCCTATCCGGTCGAGCGGCGGTCCGACCAGGCCGTCAGCACCGGTGATCCCAGGTATCGTGTGGCAAGCACCACATCCGAGTTTGCCGATCAGCGCCGCGCCGCGTTCTGGATCGCCGTGATTTCTTGATTCTGTAGCCTGTGCCCCGCCGAGCCCGCCGCAGAAGAGAAGCGAAAGCAATGTAACCACCGGCACAACTCGCCACACGCTCGCCGCGCGCCGCACTCTTACTCTCCGCTAGGCTTTTGCCCGCCACTAAAGGATTGCGTGTACTTCCAAGGATCCGGAGTCGACTGGAACTCGGCCGGAACCTGCTCGGTCTTCAAGGTGTCAAGCGAGGTGGTCTTCCCCCACGATTCTTGGGGATCGCTGCTGATGCTCTTCACGTAGGCAACAAGATCCCAGATCACGTTGCTCGGAAGCAGAGTGCCCCAAGCTGGCATGCCATTAGGCCGCCCTTGCGCAATCGTTAGATAAATATTCCCGGGCTGGCCGCCATATATAAAGGTGTGGTTGGAGAGGGCAGGTCCCATGCCGCCGCCGCCATTATCGGCATGGCAGCCGACGCAATTGAAATTTGCGAAGAACCTCATGCCACGCGTGGCCGCGGCCGAGTCATCGGCGACCGGGCTCTTTATGTTCGGTGCGAGATCGATGTTGCCCGGAAAGATCTTTGTGACCGGCACGTCCAGGAGTTGTTCGGGCGACGGGGCAGCATTGGGAGGTGACTGGTCCGAGAAAGCTTGACCTGCGACGGCGAACACGGCCAGCCCAATGGCGAGCGGCAATGTGGCGGGGCGGACTTCCAGCATAATGGCCTCCTTACGGGGCGACTTCAGCCTGAACGGAGGCCTGCTTCGGTATGGCAAAGACGAGAAGCTCGCTGCCGCCCTTGGTGTAGGCAGGAAGATCCTGCACAGCACCGGTGAATCCCAGCGCACCATTGCGCACGCGCGGATCTATCTCCGCATTGGCGATCGCGCCCGACCAGCCGCCGATGCCCGACAAGATCGCGATGTACTGACGTCCGTCGCTGCCCTGATAGGTCACGGGTTGACCGATGAATCCGGAGCCGGCGTGGAATTTCCATAAGACTTCGCCGGTCTTGGCATTCACAGCCTTAAGCCAGCGGTCCATCGTGCCGTAGATGGCGATGTCGCCTGCCGTCACCATGGTGCCGCTCCACACCGGGAAATTCTCAGCGATCGACCAGACCTTTTTCTTTGCGACCGGGTCCCAAGCCATGAACTCGCCGCGATAGCCACCGGGCCCTGCGAACATATCGACCGTAGCGCCGACGAACGGCGTGCCGGCGATATAGCCGACCTGCGAGGTCTTGAAGTTCATGCAGAGATGCTGGTGCGGAACGTAGAGAAGCTTGGTGCGCGGCGACCACGCCGTCGGCTGCCAATCCTTGGCGCCAGGAGACGCCGGACAGACGTTGCGAATGACTTTCTCGAGGTCGGGACGCAGACTCTCGTCGAGAACCGGCCGGCCGGTCTTGAGGTCGATCGATTTGATCGAAGTCACCGTGTCGTAAGGATCGGCGGACAAGACCTCGCCTGTCTGCCGGTCGATTACATACATGAAGCCGTTGCGGCCGATGTGCACAAGCGTCTTGCGCGGCTGGCCATCGATATCGAGGTCGAGGAGAATGTTCTCGTTGATCTCGTCGTAGTCCCAGAGATCATGTGGGTTGACCTGATAGGCCCACTTGGCCGCGCCGGTATCGGCGTCGCGCGCGAAGATCGTGGTGGT
>JBKPSQ010000055.1:0-20865 GCA_046735075.1 Pseudomonadota bacterium | reverse complement strand
CCAGCGATTCGCCTACACAAGTACCACTGATTTTGGGCATGAAACCCCCTCCCTAATGGGCTGTTACGACAGAACAATCTAGCGGGCGCTGGCGGCGATGCCGCCGACGGCAGCCAACGAAAGGTGGTTAGCTAAAACGCCTCCGTCCGGCAACTCCTGGTTAGAGCTCCGCGGGGCAGAAGATAAGCCGGGGTTGGAAGGATCGGCAAGTCGATTGTTCGCTGCGCAGCGTGGCAAAATCTGCCGCTTATCAATGTTTCTGCGGCTCTTCGAGGGCCGCGGCAAATAGCGTTGCGACGGTAAGATCGGCGGACGTTCCAGGGTTAAGTCCACGCTCCTTTAGCGCAACGTCGAAGGCCTTCAGTGGCCCGGTCATGGCCTCTGGAGAGGCGGATTGGAGCAAGCCCGACTCGATGGGCCGTGCTTCTTCGCGCACGCGGGTTGCAACCCTCTCTCCATATTTTCGCTCGATCAGCGTGTCGGGCACATGTGCGAGGAAACCGAGATAGACGCGCGCCGCAGCCCAGGACGGATCGTGCCAGCGCTCGCGGGCATGGCTGAACCATTTCATGCCAAGATCGAAGATGTCGGTAAAATCGTGGGTGTAATTCCAGGCGATGCGGTCGCGGGTCTCTGCCGCCCTCATGGCTTCGAGCAGCGTGACACTTGGCTCTGATGCGACGTCGTGCTGCGGCGCATCGCCAAGGCCACCCGGGCGCGTGTCGCGAATGGCCTGATAGGCCTCGCGCGCGTCCTCGACGCTCAGCTGCTGTAACACTCCTGAGAGACGCGATTTGAGATCGCCGCGCCCGCGGGTGAGTGCCGCCTGGGCCAGCGGCGCCGCAAGCAAGATAATGCCGAGATTGGTATTTTGCCCGACCGCGTCTCGCGTTGCTTCGACGGCAAGCCTGATACGCGGTCCGACCGAAATCCCGGCGCGACCGATGAGTGGCGCCGCCGCCTCCGCGCTTTTCTCGAAGTCGGCCACTGACATGCCATGGCCATTGCCATGCCGGTGCACGTTGCCAGGCTTCAAGGCATCGAGTTCGGCGAGGCAGGCTTCGAGGAAGCCTTGCGTTATGGCCTTTGTTTTTGGCGTTCTAGTCAAGCGCCCTTTTGGCCCTCGCGGCGTGTCGGCGCAAGGGCTGCATCGAGAAAAGCATCGACGACATGATCGCCGATGCGGACATGGCTCACGAGTTGAAGCCCATTCCAGGCCGGCATGGAATTCACCTCCAAGACGAGGAAACGCCCGTCAGGCGCCTGGATGATGTCGACTCCGGCATAATCTGCTCCGACACAGCTCGTCGCGCGGGTGGCAAGATCGATCAACTCCTGACTTGCGATCGCGGCCTTTGCGCGCGCGCCTTGCTTGATATTGGTGATCCAGCTCGAACCGTGTCTGATCATTGAGGCGATGACGCGGCCTTGGCAGACGAAAAGGCGCCAATCCTGATGGTGCTCCTGGGCCGGAGGCACGAACTCTTGGAGATAATAAACGCCGTTCACTTCCTCCGGTTGAGCAAGCTCGGCGGGCGTGGTGATCAGGCGCAGACCTTTGCCTTGCGCCCCGAACAGGGGCTTTTGCACGAGCTTGTGGCCTTGGTTGATAACGGCCGCAGCAAATGCCTCGGCCTCGGCTCGGCTCGCCTTGGCAAAGGTGCGCGGCGTTGGCAGGCCGGCTCGCTCGAGAAGAAAAGTGGTGGTGGACTTGTCAACGCAGCGCTCGATTGCCCGCGCGTCATTCCACACCACGACGCCGAGCTCGCGTAGCGCGTGGAGCACGCCGAGATAGAGCGTCACTTCTTCGAAGCTTCCACCTGGCACGAAGCGTACGAACGCTCCTTCAGGAAGGCGGTCGCCAAGGCCGGGAATGGCGAGACCTGTCGCGGTCTCGGTCGAGAAGCCGCAGGCATTGAGCGGCGCGTGCAAAGGAGTGATGCCGCGCCGCTTGAAAGCCTTGGTGAGAGTCCGGCCGTGCCAATCCCGCCCATCGCCGAACATCACGATGGCGGCATCACTTGAGCCCGCTTCGCGCATCTGTTTAGGAGAACGAGCGGGACAGAACAGCGGTATCGATGCGGCCGCCGATAAAGCTCTCGCCAGATTTGAGCGAGGTCACCGTCACCATGGCGGGGCTAAACAGCATGCGATCGATCGCATAGAAGTCGCCCTTCACCGCGGCGAAAATATCGGCGAACGGCTTGCCGTAGTCCTTCGACTTGAGGCTCGGCAGATTCTCGGCGAGCGCCTTGGCCTCCTTGGCGCTGCCTGACACGAAGAGCTGCGCTCGCCCGCCATAGATGATGGCGTCGTTGGTGCGGCCCATGGCGGCGACGAAGTTCGGCGCGGGCGGTGGCAGCGGCGCGGTGGCGATGCCGTCGACGATGTGGCTCAGCGGGAAGTGCAGCTCGTGCGACTTGTGCAGCGCGACCTCGAGGCAGCGCGCGGCAATCTGGACCGTGCCGGCGAGACTCGATGTCGGCGCATAGATGAAAGTAAGGCGGTCGGGCTCGAGCCCGCAGGCCTTGGCGACCTGCTTCACGAGCGCGGGCGGTGGCGGATTGTCGGCCTCGAGCACAAGCGTTCCGCTGCTTGCCTGGTCGCGATAGCCAAGCTCGCCGAACAATTTCTCGGAGGAACCTATGGCACGGGCCGGCCCTGAGCCGAGCACGTGATATTTCTTGCCGTTGTCCTCTCCCGACAGACTCCAACCGGCATATTGAGAGCCGAGACAGGCCAGCACCGGTTGGCTGGTATGCACGGTCACCACGAACGGCCAGGCGCTGTCGGTATCGGTCGTCTCGAGGGCGACGGTGCCCAGTCCGCCGAGGCAGATCTCGGCCATGCGGCGGCCGGCTTCGATTCCGCCGAGCGCGCGCACGCCGCAATCGATGCGGCATTCGCCGAGCGTCCCGTGCGTCACGTCGATGCGCAAGGCGTCGGCGTCATCGATGAGCGCCTTGACGAGCGGCTCAACTTTGGCGTTGACGCTCGGCCACTCCATTCGGCGCGCTTCGACGATTTCTTCTCTTTTGTTCACCTTCTTCCCCCCTGCTCACATTCCGGAAACCAGACAGGACTTTAACAATTCGCTCCTCGACCAAACGCTTGGCGCGCCCCTTGGTCCCCGCGCGGGCCGACACAGTGCATATAGGGCGGTTTTTGTCGATCCATTCCGATGGCTTAGGACGGTCGGCGACCCAATCGGGCCACGTCATACGAGGCGGGACGGCAATGCCGTCCTTCGCATAAACGATGGCGGACGCCTTCGCATCTGAAAATTTGAGGGCCTCACGGGGCAATTTACCTTCCAGGACAGAATCGAGATGCATCCGAAGCAGCGGCGATCTGACGCTGTCGAAGATGTCGAGCGTGGCTCCTGGGCGCGGATTGATCTCGAGTAGAAGCGCGTTCTCTCCGCTTATCAAGAAATCGGCGGAGCCGAGTCCTTTCAGCCTGAATGCTTTGGCAACGTTCTTTACTGCAAACGTCATGGCGCGCGTGACAGGCTGCGGCAGCTGAGCAGGCCGCACAGCACCGCCATAGCGCCACAGACTCCGCGGGGAGGGTGCCGTCCACTGCTCACTGAAGCCGAGAACGCGCGCCTCGTCTCCATTGGCGACAAAGAGCGCAGAGATCGCCAGGCCCTCGACGCGCTTCTGGAAATAGGTGTTGCGGTCGCTGGGGCCGGGCCGATTCGGGACGATATGGCTACCGCCGGCGCCACCGATCCGCTTGACGAGCCAACCGGCACCACGCCGCGGAGATGCCATGGCCGTTCGCGGATGTGTGATGCCCAGCCGATCGAGCTCCACAAAGAAACGCTCTGGCGCCTTGATGCGCGCGACAGTGGCGGCGTCGTTGCCGAGTACAGGCCAACGCTGAGCCATCAAACTCAGAAGCTCCGGTCGATCCTCGAAGCCTGAACCGTAGATAAGCCCGATGACGGGGGAGGGAGCAGCGTCGGCAAGTGCGTCGAGCGCCGGCGCAAGCGTCCGCCATTTGATTCCGTGGGCGATATTGCCGGGGAGCTTGCGGCAGGCATGCGCCAGCTCCTGCGTGTCGGTATCGGCGAAGCAATCGGCAACCAGTGGTGTGAGCCCGGCCCGTCGTGCCGATGCCGCGAGCTGCCGTCCGGAGATGGCCGCAATCAGGACCGAGCGCGGCTCAGGACGCGAGTTTCTGGGCAAGGGTGTAGGCGTCCCGGAAATCGAGATAGAGCGGCTTCTCGGTCTCGATCATCTCTTTGAACAGGCCGGACTCGGTCTTGTATTTGATGTTGCCGACTGCAAGCGCGCCGATGCCGACTGCGTTGATGCCAGGGATCGGCGTCGCATTGTCATTGACGCCCACGCCCTCGACGCCGGATGGCGGCACCGCGTTCACGTCGGTGACGACGCGCAGATGTTTCGCCTGCTTCATCTGGTCGAGGGTGATCAGTCTTTTACCGGCGGGGCCAGCGGCGAAGATGATGTCGGCGCCGCGCACCAGCTCTTCCTTCTGTTCCTCGGTCGAGCCGTCGGCATAAGAAAGCTTTTCCGAAAACCGCGCATTTGCCTCCTCGGCGAGCTTGCGCACTCGGTCGGGTCCATCATAGCCGACGAGTGTCGCTTCCGCCCCATCATGGGCCGCGATCACGCCCGAGGCGAAACCGACCACGCCGGTTCCACCGAAGATCGCGATGCGTTTTCCCTTGAGCTCGGTCGAGAACTTCTCTTTGAGCGCCACTTTGACGCAGGCGACCATCGCCGCGGCGGTGGTGAAGGAGCCGGCCGGGTCGGCAAAGACCGAGATCTCGAATGGCGGGACCATCGCCGCCTTGGCGCGCTTCATCATGTCGAGCGCTTCGATTGCGCGCTTGCCGCCGATGAACATGCCGGTGCGCTTCACGCCCTCTGGTCCACGCGAGAAGATTGCGTCCTGCACGAGACCGATTACGTCATCGAGCGTCACGGAAGTGTAGGGAATGGCCGTATCGAAACCTGCATCGAGTGCCATGTTCACGTCGAACGGGCTCATATGCTTGAGCGGCGTGATCATATGCAGAATGCGCGGCGTCCCCATGATCCTCTCATCTCCCTGCTAACCCTCGGCCCCATGCACTCGGATATCAGTAAAGGTCCGAGTGGCATTTCGAGGCGCCTCGCTTTATCACACTCGGGCCGACGGCAAAGCGTTTCGATTGCCGTCGCTTACTGAATTTGTTCAGTCTGTCTCGATCGTGGCGCCCTGGTTGTGCCCCTGAGCAAGGATGAAGCTTAGCCCTGGCTGGGAGTGTCGTGCCTCTGCCTCGTCGAGAAGCTCTTTGCCCTCGGACTCTGTGGACACGAAGGCGAAGCCGGTCGGCCCCCATGAGCTTTGGCCAAGTCCCGTGATGCCTTTGCCGCGCAGCCAGTCGAGCACTTCACTGACTCGCGGGCTGGCGAAAGCTCCGCCTTGGACGGGCGAGTAATAGCGGCCCATGCAGGCTTGCAAGTGTCCAATCGCATTCGAGAAGGTCGCGAAATCGGCTGCGGCAAGAGCAGGTAGCACGCTCTCGGTGATCCTGCGGCGAAGCGCTTCGCTCTCGCTCTCTGGAAACTCCGGCAGGGCCTCGAAGGCTTTGCGCTCGTTCGTACCGGTAAGCCCGCTATAGTTCGCGTCAACGATCAGTAAGACACGCCACGCAGCCGGAAAGGGAACGCGAGCGATGAGCTCCGGCAGTTCGCCATGACGAGGTCCCGCATCCAGGACCGCTCCGCCTTGCGCGAAGGTGGCGATGCCAATGCCCGAACGGGTGCCGCGCTCGAGGCGCGCCGCGATCTCCCGTGGCGAAGGTCTAATCCCCTCCAGCGCCGCAAATGCCGAGCCGATAGCGAGGGCGAGCTGGGTGCCAGAGCCGAGTCCGGCATGCGGCGGGATGGCTTGTTCGATGTGTAGCGCGTAAGCCTGCTGTATCCCATAACTCTTGGCGATCCCCCTCAGATAGCGCTCGGCGCGGTCGCGTTCTGCGCCCGCGACTAAGAAACCAGAAGCTCGTTGGAGGCTAAGCTTTGTCCGCGGTCGGTCAATGGAGAGGCCGAACGAGCCGAACGGACGGCTACTCCGTCCGCTTGGGTCAAGAAACCCGAAGTGCAGTCGCGCAGTTGTAGTGACAGTCGCCTGTCGCGCCCCAGGAGTTTCGTCTGCACCTCTCGATTGAACGGAAAAGGGCTCCATTGATCGGCCAAAAGCCTCTCGATATGCTCACGTTTGACGGGAAGTGCCTCACTTTTTCAAAAGTCGGTAGCAATGGCAACGACCGAGCGTACCTATAACGATCAAGAGGTCGAGGAGCGGCTCAAGAAGGAGCTGCCGCACTGGTACCTCGAGGACGGCTGGATCAGACGCCGTTATCGCACCAACAGCTGGAAGGGCACGCTGATGGTGATCAATGCCGTCGGCCATCTATCCGAGGCGGCCTGGCACCATCCCGACATCACCGCCTCCTATGCCTGGGTGGAGGTGCGGCTCAAGAACCATGCCGCCAAGGGCATCACCGACAAGGACTTTGCGCTCGCCAAGAAGATCGAGGACGTCGTTCACTGGCAGCCGGGCAAGGAAGAGAGCGCGCTCGAAGGCACGCCTGCCGAGGATATGCGCTTCGCCTATATCAAATACGACAAACCCAAAGCCTAGCCTCCAAGCCCATATTGGCTTTTGAGAAACATGCCCAGGCTGAGCCACTCGTGCGCTTGCGCCCGGTAAGCCTCCTGTTTAATGGTGCGCCGCTATGGCGCCGAGACAGAAGGGAGGAACCATGCGCGAGCTTCCGCCCTTTCGCTTCGGCGTTCCCGCCGTTTGCTTGCCATCCTGACCGCTCTATGGCCGTGCCATGTCTGAATTGAAGCTCAAAGGCGTCACCGTCATCGACACCTTTGCCGAAGCCTTTCCTATGGTCGGCACGCGCATCATCATCACGGCACCATCGCTCGAATGGGCGCTGATCGCCGCGCGCACCATGACGGGCTTCGCCACCTCGGTGATCGCTGCAGGCGCCGAGGCTGGCATCGAGCGCACGCTGCCGCCCGACGAGACGCTCGACGGTCGTCCCGGCGTGGCGGTGCTGATCTTCACCATGGATACCAACAAGCTTCAGACCCAGCTCCGCAATCGGGTGGGCCAATGCGTGCTGACGAGCCCCGGATCTGCCTGCTTCGCCGGACTTGAAGGCGAGAAGAAGCTCAAGCTCGGCGCCTCGCTCAGATTCTTCGGCGACGGTTGGCAGATGTCGAAGAAGGTCGGCGGGCGGCGGTTCTGGCGCATCCCGGTAATGGACGGCGAATTCGTGTGCGAGGCGACGACCGGCCTTACCAAGAAGGCGGTCGGCGGAGGGAATTTGCTCGTGCTCGGCAGATCGCACGCCGCTGTGCTCTCCGCCTGCGAGCGTGCGGTGCGCGCCATTGACGATGTTCCCGAGGTGATCACGCCGTTTCCCGGCGGCATCGTGCGCTCAGGCTCGAAGGTCGGCTCGAAATACAAGGGGCAGATCGCCTCTACCAATGATGCCTACTGCCCGACCTTGAAGGCCGCGGTGACGACTGCGCTGCCCCTCGATGTCGAAGCGGTGTTGGAGATTGTGATCGACGGCCTCACCAAAGAGTCGATCGCCAAGGCAATGCGCGCGGGCATGCACGCCATTGCCGACGGCGGTGCGGATCAGGGCATTACCCACATTACTGCAGGCAATTACGGCGGCAATCTCGGACCGCATCATTTCCATCTCAAGGAGATCATTGCGTGAGCGCGCTTACCTTCGAGCTCAAGGGCAAGCCCGACCAGAGGCTCGACCTGTCGCCGCTCATCCCAACCAAGCTCAAGGATTTGAAGCCGAAAGAGATCGAGACGCTCGCCATCGGCACCACGCGGGTGAGGCTCAGCCTCGGCGATGCCTTCAAGGTCAAAGGCAATGATGCCGACTCGCTCAGATTCGTCGGCACAGATGGACGTTGCGACAAGATCGGAGCCGGGCTTGGCGAAGGAGAGATCCTGGTGGACGGCGATGCCGGGGCTTATCTCGGCGATCGAATGAAGGGCGGCAAGATTGACGTGAAGGGCAGCGCCGGCGTGCTTGCCGGCGCGAGCATGTCGGGCGGCGGCATTACCATCAATGGCGACGCGGGCGAGCGTGTCGCCGGCATCGCGGTCGGCGAGACGCTTGGCATGAGGGGCGGGCAAATCACCATCAAGGGCAATGCCGGACCGCTTCTCGGCGAGCGCATGCGCCGCGGCCTGGTGATCGTTGGCGGCAATGCGGGGGATTATGCCGGTGGCCGCATGGTCGCGGGCACCATCCTGTTCAAGCGCGCAGTCGGACGTTATGCCGGGTTCGGGCTCCGTCGCGGCAGTCTGATCTTCGTCGAGGAACCAAAGGAATTGTTGCCGACGTTCTGCGATTGCGGCGTGATGGAATTCGACTATCTGCGCATTCTTAACCGGTGGCTCCGTTCGATGGGCGAGCATTCCGGCCTCGGGGACCGCGCCCGGCGCTTGATGGGCGACATGGCGGCGCTCGGCAAAGGCGAAATGCTGATCATCGCCTAAGGCACAACCCTCGATGTTCACGCGGCGGGAGCCCATATGGGCTATGGTGCTTTTGCAAGCGGATATTGCGTGACTGGCAACAAGACATGACCGCTTCCCCCTACGTCCTCCTCGATGACAGCCTCACGCCGGGTGGCCGGAGCCTGCTCTATGCGGAGCCCGAAGAGATCGTCTCGGCGATCACGCCTGGCGAAGTGAACGCGGCACTCGATTCCATTTCAGCCGGCCTTGCTCGCGGGCTTCATGCCGCAGGCTTCTTCTCCTACGAGCTCGGCTATTGCCTCGAGCCAAAGCTCAGCGGGCTTTTGCCTATGGAACGTAGCGTTCCGCTGTTCTGGATCGGGCTGTTTCGTGCTCCTCAGCCTCTCGACGATGCCGGCACACGCGCTTGGCTCGAGGCGAAGGGCGCTTCCGAGCGCGCCAAGATTTCCGACCTCAGGCTCTCCTGGCCGCGCGATCGGTACCGAGATGCCTTCAACAGGGTTGAGGACTACATCGCCGCTGGTGATGTTTACCAGATCAATCTCACGATGAAATATCTGTTCGCCTTCGAGGGCGATCCGGTCGCGCTTTACGCCGCGCTCAGGCGTAAGCAGCGTGTGGCCTATGGCGCCTTGATCCACACCAGCGATCTCGACGTTCTCTCGCTCTCACCGGAGCTCTTCTTCCGTCGCGACGGCAAGCACATGTCGACGCGGCCCATGAAGGGAACGGCGCCGCGCGGACGCACGCCGCGCGAGGATGCGCGCACCAAAACTTGGCTCGCCATGGACGAGAAGCAGCGAGCGGAAAATTTGATGATTGTGGATCTCCTGCGCAACGATCTCGGTCGGGTGGCGAAGATCGGCTCGGTCGAGGTGACGGATCTGTTCACCGTCGAGACCTATCGCTCGGTCCACCAGATGACTTCGGGCATCACTGCCGAGCTCAGGTCCGATATGGGGCTTAAGGACATGCTTCACGCGTTGTTCCCATGCGGCTCGGTGACTGGTGCACCCAAGGTCCGCGCCATGGAAATCATTCGGGAACTCGAAGGAGGACCGCGGGGCATCTATACCGGCGCGATCGGTCATATCGCGCCATCGGGCGATGCGCAGTTCAACGTGGCGATCCGCACCGTCGTTTTGCGTGACGGAAAGGGGGAGATGGGAATCGGCGGCGGCATCGTTTCCGATTCCAAGGAGGAATCGGAATTCGAGGAATGCCTGCTCAAGGCTCAGTTCCTGACTAAAGCCGATGCGCCCTTCGAGCTTATCGAGACGCTACGCTTTGAGCGGGGCAGGGGCTTCCATCTGCTCGAGCGGCATCTCGCGCGATTGCAATCCTCGGCGCATCATTTCGGTTATCCCTTCTCGCGCGAGAAGGTGATAGAGGCGCTCGATGCGGAGGGCGCGCGTGTCACAAGCCTGGTCGCCCTTGTGCGGCTACTGCTCGCTGAGGACGGCACCATCACCGTAACCTCTACCCCGATCGAATTGCCGACCAGGGATACGGTGTGGCGCTTCGTGATCTCCGACCAGCGCGTCGACGAGAAGGATGCGTTCTTCTACCATAAGACCACGCGCCGGCAATTCTTCGATCGCGAAATGGAACGTCAGAAGCGAGAGACCGGCTGTGATGAGGTCGTGTTCCTCAACAAGAAGGGCGAGCTCACCGAAGGCACGCGCACCAATCTCTTCATCGAGATCGATGGACGGCTGTTCACGCCCGCGCTCACCTGCGGCCTTCTTCCTGGCACTTTGCGCGAGGAGCTGCTCGACCTGCCTCGCGCGGCAGCGAGCGAGGCGGTGCTTATGCCGCAAGACCTGCTCGACGCCGACCGCATCTATCTCGGGAATTCGGTGCGGGGGCTGGTCCGCGCCGAGCTGATGCTGCCTGCGCAGGAACGCGCAGCGCCACGCGAGCCGGCCCACGCGGGGGCTGGCAGATAGCTTGGACCTTTTCGCTTCAATCGCTGATTTAGGTTCCGCGCCGATCGTCGCTATTGGTTGACGGTGCTGGCGCACCCGGTGCGTCATCGGTGCGAAGCCGGTTCGCTGCCTTGCCAAAGGACGCGCTCAACTCTGACCACGCCCGCACCAGGCCTTCGCCCACGTCTCTCGCGCCCTGACGCAGCGGCTCCGAGCGTTCCCACATTTGGCGCGCCGCGTCGCGCGCAGCTTCGGCCGAACGTACACGCGCCTCATTGAAGGTGCCCTCGGTTTCGCGAGCCTGTTGCCAGGCCGCGCGGCGGGCGACGTCGAGCTGCTGCTCACTCGCCTGCCGGAATTTTGCGGCCTGCGCCTTTACCTCTTGAAATCTCGCCTCAAGCGCTGAAACAACGTGGCCGCCGAGCGAAGCGGTGTGCATTTGCAGCTCTGCAAGCTGTCGGCCCAGCGTGTCGAGATCCCGTTGGAAGTCCGACCATTCCTTGTCCGCTCGGGTTTCGCCTTGTGTCGACTGGCTTCCGGTTTGGGAGGGGTTCTCGTCTTCCATGGTTGCCTCGCTTCTCGTGCTACGGGGGGTTAAACGTGGATCTCGGAATTCTTGTCGGGCAGCGATTGATGATGCATCCAGGCTTCGATCTCGGCGAGCGTGTCGTGCACTGAACGCTCAATCTTGGCCCATGATGAGAGGGCGGCCTCTCGCCATGCCTCGCTCAGCGCCGCGGCGTCCTTGCCTAAGGCGTCGAGACTCTCTTTGTGGTCGCTTAAGGCTGATCTGAGGTCGGCGAGGGCGGAATCGATCCGGGTCTTGGCCGCATCGATGTCATCCTTGTGCTCGCGGGCTAGTCGCGCAGCCTCGGTCATTGCCGCGTTTGTCTCGGTCTTAAGGTAGGCGACGAAGCTGTCGATAGTGGATTGTAGTGAATTTGCTTGTGAATCACGGGGCTCTGCCGAAACAGGTGTCGCGGGCGCAAGCATTAATGCGCCTCCGAGCCCAACCAGGAGCGCCAATCTCGCGGATTGCAAACGGCGTTGCGCCATTGTCGGCCGTGTCTTCAGAAACTCCCCTTGCCGGATACATTTGTCTTGCTCCCCCTCCGGTCAAGAGGCGCCGCCCCAAGGAAGCGAGATCCAGCCGAGGGCGAGTAAGAGACCGGCGATCACGGCGAGCGCTAGCGAAATGGTGAGCACCCAGAACATCCCGCGCGGACCAGTCCCCTGGCGTGCTTCAGTCGGATTTTTGGTCGGCATCGAGTCCGTCCTTTCAGTCGATTCTTGCGAATTGGGAAACGTGCAGAGTCGCGCCGCCGTTCCGGTGCGGCTACGACTTGAGCTAGGACCGCGCGCTGGCCGTCGGACCCTCGAGCGAGTCGAGCGCTTGACGCACGGCACGAAGCAACTCGCCGGGGCTGCGGCGATTGTCGGACGGCGGCATGCCTTCCCCGGTTGCCCGAAGCAGGGCGTCGACGTCGGCCTGCCAGCGCACCAGAATCGCCCTCTTGTCGTCAGACGAAAGGCCGGGCGCGCTTAATACCTCATCCGGCGTGTCGAACACCGACTGCGGATCGAGCTTGGCTTTATCGAGATCGATCACTGCGACGTTCATCATACCACGTCCCGATTTCGCACAAAAAACTTGCGCGGAACGTGAATCGTTCCTTGGCTGGGAAGGGCGGACGAAGCCGAAGCCTACGCCGACTTGATGATGCCGAGCGTTTCGTTCGCCTGTCCGACCTCGAGCTCCGATAGTCCGAGCATGTCGGCGAGCCGATTGCGCGCACGGTTGACGCGGCTTTTGATGGTGCCGACGGCGCAGCCGCAAATCTCAGCGGCCTCCTCATAGGAAAATCCTGCGGCGCCGACCAAAATCAATGCCTCGCGCTGATCGTCGGGCAGGCGCACGAGCACGGCGCGGAAGTCTTGCATGTCCATATGGCCATGCTGCTCGGGATGGGTGGCGAGCCGGCCGGCATAGGTTCCGTCGGCGTCCTCGACCTCGCGCCTACGCTTGCGCCGCTCGGAGAAGTAGGTGTTGCGCAGGATGGTGAACAGCCAGGCCTTGAGGTTGGTCCCTTCCTTGAACGAATCGAGGTGGTTCCATGCCTTGAACAGGGTTTCCTGCACAAGGTCGTCGGCGCGCTCCTTGTCGCCGCACAGGGACACGGCGAACGCCCGCAAGCTACCCATTTCGGCCACGAGGGAATCTCGTAGGCTGGCAGACACTTTGCGTGGCAACCTATTTGTCTCCGCTTCGCTCGAGGTCTTTCAAGAGTCGCAGCAAATGTTCCGGTATGGGCTCGCGCGCGACCTCATCGAAAACCGCCCTAACATGGCGGCCGATGTGAGCTTGCAGGCTGGGGGACAGGCCGTCGGACTCAGTCCCGGGCGGATTCCCCGACATGTGGGCGCCGCCGCTCCTTGCTTGGTCCATTTTATTGTCAGCGCCAGGCATCTTGCGCCGGCGATCCTTCTTGTTCGAGTCGCGGTCCACAACCCGTCCCCTATCACCCACCAAGGCGACCCTAAGATAGCGGATTCTCTGGACCCTAGGGGGCCAAAAACGCCTCACTCGTCAAATGGTTCCATAACCACTGGAACCGCAAGGCGCCTCGAACGTTACCCCACGCCATGATATGGTTTAGGGGTTGTGACTTCCTATCCGGCTCGTGAGTGATGGCCTCCAGCCGGCTTCACCAAGAAAGCTATAAACGGATGCCGATGTCGAAAGAGATTGCGCCTCACCTGCCTTATCTCCGGCGTTTCGCTCGCGCTCTGGCCGGGACGCAGAACGCCGGGGACGCTTATGTCGCTGAGACGCTCGAAGTCCTGATCGAGGACCCCTCGCTGTTGGACAATAGCCTCGATCCGCGTGTCGCGCTCTACAAGACCTTCCTCGATCTGTGGAATTCGGTCGACGTTAATCTCAAGCCCGAATTCCCCGACGAGGGCGGAACGCCGGTCGACCGCAAGCTCGAATCCATCACTCCTCTGCCACGCCAAGCATTCTTGCTCTGCGCCGTCGAAGGCTTTTCGGTGCCTGAGGCCGCACGCATCCTCGGTGTCGATGCCGACAAGGTCGATGAGCTGATCGATGCCGCCGGGCGGGAGATTGCCGCGCAAGTGGCGACCGACGTGCTCATTATCGAGGACGAGCCGATGATCGCCATGGACCTGGAGGGGATCGTTGAGGGCCTCGGCCATCGTGTCACCGCCGTGGCGCGCACCCATTCCGAGGCGGTCAGCGCCACCAGCAAGGAGAAACCGGGACTCGTGCTTGCCGACATCCAGCTCGCCGATGGAAGTTCCGGCCTCGATGCGGTCAACGAGATGCTCGGATCTTTCGCCGTGCCGGTGATCTTCATCACCGCCTATCCCGACCGGCTTTTGACCGGCGAGCGGCCGGAGCCGGCCTTTCTCATCACCAAGCCCTACCAGCCTGATACGGTTAAGGCGATCGTCTCCCAGGCGCTGTTCTTCGAGCGCCGCGCACATTTGCGCGACCGCCGGATGAGCGCTTAGCTTCTCGAACCACGCAAAGAGTAATTGGCATGCCCGGCCTTGTGCCGGGCATGCAATTCGTGCCGGAGCCGTAGTGGCTTGGCGCGTCAGATCTTTCCGAGCAGAAGCAGGATAAGAAGAATAATGAGGATCAACCCGACCACGCCCGAAGGTCCGTATCCCCAGCCCCGGCTATAGGGCCAGGCCGGGAATGCGCCAAGCAAGATCAAGATCAGGATGATGATAAGAATGGTCGTCAGCATGTTGCCTCTCTTTGGGCTCGCGGCGGTGATGCGCTCCGCGCCGCGTCCCGAATGATGGGCGCAAGAACGCCAGCCACGTTCCGGCGCCGCGCTTCCCTTACACTAAACGACGAGCGCCCCATGGGGCGCTCGCTACTCGATCCACTCGGTTGAAACATCGGTGAGACGCCGCGGCACGACGGAGGCAGGAGTTGCCGCTTCCGCGCCGCGGCGGCAATGATTGCGCGATTAGGTATTCTGGAGCCAGGTGTCGACCTGGCGCTCCGCCTCGTCTTTGGCAATGCCGTATCTCTCTTGGATCTTGCCGACCAACTCGACGCGACGGCCTTCCACGAGGTCAAGGTCATCATCGGTGAGCTTGCCCCACTGCTGCTGAACCTTGCCGCGGAATTGCTTCCAATTGCCTTCGATTCGGTCCCAGTTCATGAAAGCTTGCTCCTTTCGTTTCCTTCCCACTAGCGCGGGCGGTTGTGTGCGGATCGGATGTTCTGGACGGATTTCCACTGGCGGTCGGCAAATGAACGCTTGGGTCTGGGGCGGGTTCCTTTGCCGGCCGGGGTAGGTAAGGGGCTTGATCGAACGCCCAATTCAAATCACCTTGACCGCCAAACATGATGTTCTTGGCCGTGGCGAAAAGGCGCTAACAGGCATGGCAGCAAAGCGCGTGCTCGTCGTTGAAGACGAATTCCTCATCGCTCTCGACATCGCGGGCGTGCTGGAGCAAGCGGGCATCGCCGTGATCGGCCCTGCCGGGACCGTGGGGGACGCTCTCCAGGCGATCGAGGGCGAGGTGGTGCACGGCGCTCTTCTCGACGCGCATCTTGCCGGCGAGCCGGTCACCCGCATCGCCGACGTGCTCAAGGCGCGCGGCATCCCATTTGCCTTCGTTAGCGGGTACGGACGGGAGCAACTTCCCCAGGCTCACCGCGGGGCGATCTTGGTCAAGAAGCCTTTCACCGGCAAAGATCTACTCGCCGCAGTCGCTCATTTCTGATGAAGAAACGGCGCCAGGTTCTTGCGGCGCTGCAACAAAGACCCGCAATCGGGCGTTTGCCGCTTTGCTAGGGACCGTCTCTCGACGGAGAGGATAGGAGAGCGACATGCTTTATTGGGCACTTGTCTTCGCCGTGATTGCATTGGTTGCCGGTGTTTTTGGCTTCGGCGGCGTCGCCTCTGCCGCGGCCGGCATCGCGCGCATCCTTTTTTTTATTTTCTTGGTCGTCTTCCTCGTTACCCTGATCGCCGCGATCCTCTAGTCCGGTGAGCTGCCGCTCGCCGTTGGAGCGCCCCCAGCCGGTGTTTCCTCACGCCAAAGGAAACGCCCGCAACCGGGGGAGGTCGGTTACGGGCGTTAATGGTTCGAGTGCAGCTGGGGAGGGGCGGGGGTGATGGTTCGCGTGCCCTCGAACAGCCTTACAACGCGGCCCCCCAGGAATGGTTCCGTAAAGAAGCGCAAGAGCCGGCCAAGGGGCCAGGCCGCTTGTACAAGCCCCCTTTCGAACCCAAATCTCGGCGGGGATTCCTTGAGCTTTGCCAGAACCATCGGCGCTCATGTTGGTTGTAGCAGAGGGAAGCTTGCGCCACGGGCGGCGCGCGTTTTCGGCCGCTCGCCCACCGATTGACCGAGACGATGACGAGCTGGCTGACACTTGGCGGGGATGGACCTGCGGGGCTTGCCCTACTCAATGCCGTAGCTGATGGTGTTATCGCCGTGTCGTTTTTCGCTATCCCGGCAGCTCTGGTCTTCATTCAGCGGCGGCGGAGCGACCGCACCGCCGGCGAAATGGCCCTGATCACGCTCTTTGCGCTCTTTCTCTTCGTCATCGGGCTTGCGCATCTTGCCGCGATGGTCGGAGCTTGGGTCCCCATGCCTGGCCTGCAAGGCCTATTCAAGGCCGCCGGAGCATTGCTTGCTTTGACTGCCGCTATCGTGATCTGGAAGCTGGTGCCGCAGCTCCTGCGGCTACCCTCACGCGAACGCTTGCAGGCCGAAGTCGTGGCTCACTTGCGTACCTTCGAAGAGCTAAAGGAGGCCCGCCACAAGCTCGAAGAGCGGGTGGAAGCCCGCACTCAGGAACTGGCCCAAGCGAAGCAGCGCTTCGAGATCGCGCTGCGCGGCTCGCCGATCTCCGTGTTTAGCCAGGACAAGGACATGCGCTACACCTGGGCGCACAATGCTCCCTCCGGCCTGACGCCGGAATTTCTCAAGGGCAAGACTGATGAGGAGGTGTTGTCGCCGGAGGTTGCCCGAGTGATCACCGCCGCCAAGCGCAAGGCGATGGACACTGGCGACTCACAGGAGCTTGAGACCAATTTTGAGCTGTTCGGGCGCAGACGCTCCTATTATCTCCTGATTGAGGCCCTGCGCGACGACCATGGGGAGATCCTTGGCACGACGTCGGTCGCGGTTGACGTCAGCGAACGCAAGGCGAATGAGGATCAGCTTCGGCTCCTATTGAGAGAGCTTACTCATCGCTCCAAAAATCTGCTTGCGGTGATCCATGCCATCGCGAGGCAAACGGCCGCCCGCACGAGCTCGGTCAAAGACTTCCTCGATCGGTTCAGCGCTCGCCTCGTCGCGATCGGCTCCTCCCACGATCTCCTCATCGCCGACAATTGGACTGGTGCTTCGCTGCGCATGCTCATCGAGCAGCAGCTTGGCGAGCATGCCGATCGTTTCGGCGAGCAGATCGCGATCGAGGGCGAGGATGTAATGCTGAAACCTGAAGCCGTGCAAAATCTCGGACTGGCGCTGCACGAGCTTACCACCAATGCGCAGAAATATGGCTCGCTCTCCGATCCCCGCGGCCAGGTCCGCATCCAATGGCAGTTCTGCGATGAGGCCTCGAAGCTCAAGCTGGTTTGGCAAGAACGGGGTGGGCCGCCAGTCAGCCCGCCTGAGCGCTCAGGTTTTGGCAGGGCGATGATCGAGACAGTCGTTGGCAAGGCGCTCGAAGGAAATGTCAGGCTTTCCTTCCCGCCCAAAGGCGTGCGTTGCGAGATCGTCATTCCCTCAGCGCAGGTCACCTCGCGCGGCTGAAGCCCCGACACCTGGACGTGATCGTCCGTGCGCGCGAGTTGAATTGCGGCACGCTCGCAAGCGCATAGATTCCCGCCAAGGAGCTTTAAGGAGACATCATGCTTACGCGACGGGAGATGGCCTTAGGGGCGGCCGGTCTGGCAGCTCTTGGAGCTGCTGAAGGCTTTGGCGTCCTAAGATGGCGCGTCGGCCGTGCCAACGCGGCCACCGAGACCTTCGCAGTCACCCACACACCTGAGGAATGGCGGAAGCTGCTTACGCCAGCACAATATGCCGTGCTGCGCGAAGCGGACACCGAACGGCCGTTCACTAGCCCGCTCAACAACGAGCACCGCAAGGGCACCTTCACCTGCGCCGGCTGCGATCTGCCTCTCTTCTCATCGGACACCAAGTTCGACTCAGGAACAGGCTGGCCAAGCTTCTATGCGCCCATCGAGGGCGCGGTCAAAACCGACACCGACTACACGTTCGGCCTGGTCAGGGACGAAGTGCATTGCCGTCGTTGCGGCGGGCATCTTGGCCATGTGTTCGACGATGGGCCAAAGCCGACGGGCTTGCGCTACTGCATCAACGGCGTGGCACTGAAATTCGTGGCCGCCTAATCTTTTGGGACGCTGATTGGCACTAGGAGGGGCTCAGGCAGAGGCGTCGGTTTGGCTTTGGCAACACGACGTTTCCCCTTATCGCCTGCGGCAATCGTTGCACGGATAGCTTCGATCCGACGATCTACGATCATGATGTAAATGGCCGATACCAATAAGGTCAGCACAAGTGTGGTTATTCCCCAATTCTCGACGCTAACCCACCGAAGTCCGTGTCCGATAACGAAAAGCTTCGCTATCGCAAAGTGAAACAGATAGAGCGGGTACGACAGCTCGCCTATGAGAGCGTCGACTGGATTTTGCTTGGAAAGCATGAAGAGAAAAGGAAGGCAGAGCGCGCCTAACGCATACAGGGCCACCGTAGTGGCGTACGAGTTAAGAGGCAGGACGTGCGTGACCTTAGGCCGAAGGCAAGCACTGCAAACGACCAACAGAGTAGACGCGACTGCTGCACACCATCGCGAAGAAATACGTAAAAGCGGTAGGCGAGGACGCCGAAGAGAAAATATTGAAGCTGGAACGGCAATAGAGCGGGCGTGTCTAGCGCCACGCCCTGATGCGAAAGATAGTGGGATACCAGCTTGGACCTTACGACGAGGCCGGCGCACAGAACGAGTATGGTCGAGGTTCTAAAGCGCAGTACAAAGGGTGCCAAAAGATAAAACCCGAGCTCGACGGGAAGCGTCCAAGCCTGCGGGACGAACAGCATTCGATTGAAAGAGTGCTCTGGCCTCCCGGCAACAGAATAAATGACATCGACATAATCCGGTGAACCGAGCCGGCGGCCAATGGCTGAGCCGAACAACAAAGTGTTGGCCGTGGCCGCATAGGCTGTCGCCCACAAATTCCCGCTTTCGTAATAGGCCGAGATGTTGCTGACGACCTCCCTGAAGAAGCCCGAAGGGATGATCACCCCAATTGTGATAGTGAAAATCACAGCGCACCAAAACGGAGGAAAGATGCGCAATAGGCGGTTGAGGTAAAAGCGGCCGCGGCTGGCATATTTTTCTGTGAGAATTAGACTCATAAGAAAGCCTGAGACCACGAAGAAGAGGGTCACGGCCATCGTGCCGTTCAAAAGCTTCACGCCGAAAATTGGCCCCGAATGCGTGATGAGAACCGAAACGGCAAGTAGTGTTCGGAAGGTCCCCATATTCCCTCGAATACTCTGGCGCGAGAGTCCCCCCCGAGCCAATCGCCGGTTGCGATCATAGCGACGCCCGTCGCTCGGCCCAATCATGAACCCTGATTGACACTTACGCTTAATTCAGGGTGGTCCAGCACTGGGTGACGCTCAAATTCGTGGCGGCGCAACCACCAGCGGGCCGATAAAATCCTGAAAAGGCTAGGGAACCGCTTGTCCAGCTAAGGGTTGTCAGTCCCGGCGGGCGGTGTTCAGCGTAGGCCCGCCCAGCCGTGTACGGGGGTGAAAGGGTCGGGTCCGGCCCTTTCGCTCGATCTTTCATCCCATTGCGTGGCGTGATGGGCCTCGGCCAGCGTCATCCCGTACTGGGCCCACCTCGAAAATCATCACTGACCGTCCGACCGAGTCCGTCTCGTCATTGGCGCGTCAAAATCGATGGACACGGTCTCCTCCCTTTCGAGAGAGGACAGCAGTGATGGCAGAGCAAGCAACCGAGACGCCGCCGCCGGTGGTGATGATGCAGCTGCTCTTCGGCAAGCAGCTCAGCTACTCGCTTTCAGCGGTGGCTCGACTCGGAGTCGCTGATCACATGGATGCTGCGGCAAGGCCGGTCGAGGAGATCGCGGCCGAAGCAGGCGCCCATGCACCGTCTCTCTACCGTGTCATGCGGATGCTCGCGAGCTTCGGCGTCTTCAAGGAAGGTCCGCCGCGGCATTTTGCGCTGACCTCGGTCGGCGAGCTGCTCAAGACCGACGCGCCGGGATCGATCCGCTACTTAGCCATGATGTTTGGGGAGGAGTTCGCGACGCGGGCCTGGGAGCACATCACCGAATGTTTGCGTAGCGGCGGCGATGGCGTGACAGCAGCCTTCGGCAAAGATCTCTGGGCAGTCCTGGCGGAGCAGCCGGAGCAATGCGAGATTTTCCAGCGCGCGATGACGAATTCGTCTGCTGGGTCTGCTCAGGCCATTATCGAGGCTTACGACTTCACTGGCATCGAGCGCATTGCCGATGTCGGCGGCGGTCATGGTCTCCTGCTCGCTTCGATCCTGCAACGGTACCCGAAGCTGCGCGGCGTCCTGTTCGTCCCGAAGTGATTGCCAGCGTGCCTAAGGCTCGGTTCGAGGCACTGGAAGGTCGCATCTCGCTCGAGCCAGGTAGCTTCTTCGAGCGCGTCCCCGACGGCTGCGACGCCTATATCATGAGGGGCATCATTCACGACTGGAGCGATCAGCACTGCCAAACCATCTTGCGTCGCATGCGTGAGAAGCTGCCGAAGAACGGCCGCGTGCTCGTTTGCGACATGGTCATGTCCGATGAGCCAGCTCCGTCACCGGCCAAGATGCTCGACATCGAGATGCTGGTCATGACGGTCGGTGGCAAGGAGCGCACGGCCGAGGAATTCGAAGCTCTCTTCGCCTCCTCGGGCCTCCGGCTTGGACGCATCGTGCCGACTTCGCGTCCCATCTCTGTCATAGAAGCTCTGCCGGCCTAACTGGCCTCGCGGGCGTGCGGCAGCAAGTCGCGCGCCGAGAAAGGGCCAGCCCCAGCCTTGTTCCGGGCGGTCGCGCGTGAGAGGACAAAGTGTCCACTGGACGATTCAGGTCGCGAAGACGAGGCTTCGCATCGTCATCAGGCATCCCCCGATTCACCCGCGGTGACCTGAGGTACCCGCAACCCTTTAGGGAGGGTGTTGCGATGAAAGCTATGACCATCGACTCCGCTCCGCTCGCGCGCAGGATTTCGACCCTGCGGTCGAGTACACGCAACCTCGAGGAAGCGCTCGGCGCGGTGCTGGATCTCATGGGAAACGACGACTATCCGCTCGA
>JBKPSQ010000054.1:0-4285 GCA_046735075.1 Pseudomonadota bacterium | reverse complement strand
ACGAGCACCTCGGCAAGCATGACGAAAAGAATGGTGAGCAGAAGGAGCTTGGCCGACAGCCCCGGCACGTAGCGGGGCGGCCGCCGAGTGCCCCCCTCCGCGTTCAAAACTTCGTTCTTCACGACCAACACTCGCGTAAATGCAGAAATGGCGCGCCGCGACTAACCGAAGCGGCGCAACAGGCCGATGATGCTACGGAGCCAGCCCCTCGTCAAAGTGGGGAGATAATACGTGTAGGCCACGCGCTTGGAGAGCTCCGACAGGGTGGGATAAGGCAGCACAAAGGAGGTGATGTCGCCAAGCTTAATATCCTTGGCCATGGCGATCACCCAAAGCTGGATCAGCTCGCCGGCTTCCGCACCAACGATGGTGCAGCCGAGAATGGTGCCGTCGGGACGCGTGACGACCTTGATGAAGCCCTCCGTCTCACGTTCGCATTGGGCGCGGTCGTTATCCGCATATGGCCAGCGGTAGATGCGGATACGGCGGCGATAGCGTTTGCGAGCTTCCTCTTCGGTCATGCCGATCTGGGCAAGCTCAGGGGCGGTGTAGACGACACGCGGGATGTTGGCGGCACTCGCGTCGGGCTTGAGCCGGAACAGCGCATTCCTGATGACGATGCCGGCGTGATAATTGGCGAGATGGGTGAATTGCTGCCCGCCCACCACGTCACCGATGGCATAGATGCGCCGGTTGGTGGTCCTGAGCTGGTCGTTCACCTTGATGCCGTCTTCGGTATATTCGACGCCCGCCCGCTCGAGGCTGAGCGACTTCACGTTAGGTTTGCGGCCGGTGGCGACCAGGAGATGCGTGCCCTTGAGAATGACCGGCTCGCCGTTCTCCATGAAGTGCACGCCGATGCCCTGCACCGAGCGCTCGACCCGCTCAACCCGTGTATTGGGATGAAGCACGATCTGCGTGTCGGCGAACCGCTTGATGAGCACGGCGGCTGCGTCTTGGTCCTCGCGGGCAAGAAAGTCTGCCGTGTCGAAAACTGTCACGTGCGAGCCGAGCATGCGGTGGGCTTGCGCGAGCTCGAGCCCTACCGGTCCCCCACCGAGAACGATGAGGTGCTGGATCCTCTCGCCCACGTCGAAGATCGTCTCGTTGGTGAAATAGGGCACCTCGTCGAGCCCGGGGATCGGCGGGACGGTCGGCATCGACCCGGTGGCAATGACAAATCTACGAGCGCGAACGAGAACGCGCCCAGCCTCCACCGTGAGTTTGTCGAGGAAGCTCGCACTTGCCTGGATGACGCGCACGCCAAGGCCCGTCATGCGCTCGATCGAGTCGTTCGGCGCGATCGCCGCGATCACGCCATGGACATGGTCGTGCACGCCGCGATGGTCGATCTGCGCCTCGATGACATCGATGCCGAAATTGGAAGCGGTGCGCACGGCTTCGGCGCGCTTGCCGGCGGCAAGCAGCGCTTTCGAGGGCACGCAGCCATAGTTGAGGCAGTCTCCACCCATGCGTCCCTTCTCGATGAGGACGACGGGCACGCCGAACTGGGCCGCTGCTGCCGCGACGGACAGACCACCTGAGCCCGCGCCGATGACGCAGAGATCGGGCGTCAGCACCTCTTCCATAGTCGCCTAGTCCCCCTTAGCCACACGTTTCAGTTCTACGTGCGCCTGAACCACTTGACCCCCACTGGAACCAGCGCCACCAGCCCGAGCGCTACGAGCCCAACGATCAGCTCCGGCGTCAAAAGCGCGCCCGGATCGAGCGTATACGGGCAAGACTCTTGGCCTCCCGGCCCCATCTTGGCAAGGCAGGATTGGTGGGCTGCTTGCTGCGCCTCAAGTACGCTATCGAGGCCGCTACCGGCCAGCGAGTAGGCAAAAGTCCCTGGAATAATGCCGAGAATGGTGGTGGCGAGATAGGTGGCGAAACTGACGCCGAGCAGTCCAGGGGCCAAATTCACCAGCCAAAACGGAAAAATCGGGACGAGCCGCAAGAACAGAAGATAGTTGAAGGCATCCGCCTGAAATCCCTCACGAAAGCGGGAAAGTGCCGGGCCAGCGCGCTGCGCCAAGACGTCGCGGAGCGCACTTCTCGCGATGAGAAATACCGCGACTGCACCAATCGTGGCGCCGACCACCGAGGCGGTCCCGCCAAGCAACCACCCGAACAGGAGGCCGCCGGCGATCGTGAGCACGGCACCGCCCGGAACCGATAGAGCCACCGTCACCGCATAGATTGCGATGAACGCGGCGAGGCTGAGCACCATGTTGGAGGCGATGAAAGCGCGCAGCGTTTCGCGATTCTCGGCGAGGTTTTCCAAAGTGAGGTAGCGTTGCCAACCCATGGCGAGCACGAAGACACTTAGTGCAACGAGGAGAAGGAGCGGCCAGAGCCGCTTGAGCCACAGAACAGCGCCGCGGGTATCCTCCGTCGCAGTCCTCACCGAAGTTCACTCCTAGGGTTTGCCGTCGCCATTAAGGTGGCAGCCGCAAAGGCCACAGGGAACATCCCTTCGCGCCATTGTGAAGCTTCGTCACCGGACGCGATCCGGAACGGCTTAAAGGCCACGAACTCCAGCGGATCGATTGACTTAGGCGGCCGCCGCACCCTATAAGCCGCGGGGACTGCGGACCCCGAAGCGGGGTTTTCGCTTCGGTAAGATCGACCCAGGAGACACCTCCGTGAAACGCACCTACCAACCATCGCGGCTTGTCCGCAAGAAGCGCCACGGCTTCCGCGCCCGCATGGCGACCAAGGGCGGACGCAAGGTGCTGGCGCGGCGGAGAGCCAAAGGACGCAAGCGCCTGTCGGCTTAAGCCGGCACGCCGGCAACCGGTGACGGCCATCGGACGTCTTAAGACCCGCGCCGAGTTCCTGCATGTGAAGGGAGGAGCACGCTTCGTTGCGCCTTCGCTGATCTTGCAGGCGCGCCGCCGTGTTGCGGATGAGGATGGCGATCACCATGTTGCGCGCTTCGGCTTCACCGCAACCAAGAGCCTTGGCGGCGCTGTCATACGCAATCGGGCGCGGCGGCGGCTGAAAGAGGCGGTACGGCTCGCAGGACCTGCGGCTGCGGTTGAAGGCTATGATTATGTTTTGATCGCCCGTTCGGGCACGGTACAACGGCGCTTCACCGAGTTGATCAAGGACCTTGAACGCGCGCTTGCCAAGGTGCACGAGCCCTCACCAGCAAAGCAACGCTGAGCGCCGAAACGGACTGGCCTCACTCGCCCTCGAGCGGGACCGATGCGGCCCTTGAGCTGAAAGCGACATGGACGAAAATAACCGCAATTTCCTCCTGGCCATCCTGCTGTCCATTGGCGTTCTGTTCGCCTGGCAATTTTTCTTCGTGCCGAAGCCGCATCCTCCCGCCGGGACAGCGCAAACCGAGCAGTCGCAACAGCAACAGCAGAAGGCCGAGCCAGGCCCGCCGCAGCCGGGCACGCAAGGCGGCACACCGAGCGCTGGCGCGCCGACGCCGCCAGGAACGGCCACAGCGACCGAGCTGACGCGCGAAGAAGCGCTCGCGCAGAGTCCCCGCATCGCAATTGATACGCCAGCTCTTAAAGGCTCGATCGCGCTAAAAAGCGGACGCATCGACGACCTTACGCTGAGGGACTATCGCGAGACTGTCGAACCGGACAGCCCCAACGTCATCCTGCTCTCGCCAGCCGGCGGGCCTCATGCCTATTACGCCGAGCATGGCTTCGTCGGCGGAGAGAACGCAAAGGACCTTACCCTGCCCGGGGCCGACACGGTGTGGAAGGCAACAAGCCAAGCGCCGCTCACCCAGAACTCACCCGTCACCCTCACCTACGACAACGGCAAGGGCCTTACCTTCACCCGCACCATCGCCGTTGACGAAAAATACATGTTCACGGTCACCGACAAGGTGGCGAATTCGGGCTCCGAGCCGGTCACGCTCTATCCCTATGCGCTCGTCTCGCGCCATGAGACGCCGCATGTCGGCGGCTATTACATTCTGCATGAAGGCCTGATCGGCGTAGTGGACGACGGGCTTCAGGAGATTACCTACAAGAAGGCGATCGAGAAGCCGCCGGCGACCTTCAAGAGCAACGAGGGCTGGCTCGGCATCACCGACAAATATTGGGCCGCGGTGGTCATCCCCGAGCAGGGCAAAGCGTTCGAGGCGAGGCTGTCGGGAAGTCAGACCGACGGCCGCGACCGCTTCCAGGCCGACTATCTGATGGCCCCTCTCACCGTGGAGTCCGGCGGCACGGCGGAAGCCAAGGGCCAGGTCTTCGCCGGCGCCAAGGAAGTGAACCTCGTCGACAGCTATGCCGAGAAATACGCGATT
>JBKPSQ010000053.1:0-3044 GCA_046735075.1 Pseudomonadota bacterium | reverse complement strand
ATCCAGGCGTTAGCCCGGCCGGCAATAGTCAGTTCGTGCATCACGAAATCAATGGCTCTGCGCAGCGAACCAAAATGCCGTTCATGGCCGCCCCAATCTGGCTTGGCTTCCGACACCTGATCCGCCGGCATCCAATGCACGTCGGCAGGCTGATCGAGTTTCACCATTTGCCTCGAGTTGAGGGTTGCTTCGATACGCCGCCGCCGTTCAGCCCCATCAAGAAACCAAAGCAAGACGTTCCATTCCTCGGGTAAGGGCTGTTCTGAACAGTCGAAGCGTGACCGCAAGGCTCGCCCCAGGAATACCGCCGGCTTGGGGAGATGCTGCATCACATTTCCTCCGTTCATTTTTGGCTTTTTTGGCGCCTCGTCGAAACGGCCGGGTCGCGAACAATGCGCTGAACCTTGCCTGGCGAGGTCCGCATTATGAACCAGCAACCCCTGCCGCTTTTGTACGTTCCCGTACACTGGGAAATTTATGGGGCGTACACGCAAGGTCTGGAAAGAAACCGGGAGGCTAGCCCGTGGTTTAGCGGAGCGGTACTCTTCCGTACAAAGGCCATGAGATGGATAAGCTGAGAAGGCAACTCGCGAGAGCCAAGCACCATTCTGCAAAGGGGCGGGAAACCATTGCTCGCCAACGTGCTCTCATTCTGCGTCTCGAAAAGCATGGGCACGATACCTCTGTGGCAGAGGAGCGCACGATGCTCCACACTCAGGACCTGCAATACTGAGCGTGGTCTCATTGAAGAGCTAAAATCAGTGGCGCCTGAAGAGTGGCGCCTGCATCACGCGAAAAAGTCCGAGGCACCTGCGAGCAACAGGGGAAACAAGCTCCTGGGTTCCCTGTCTTTCGGCGATCTCGCCCTGATGCAACCCTTCCTCGAGCGCGTGGCGTTGAAGTTCAGATACCGTCTGCAGATGGCAAACCACGCCATGAAGATGGTCTACTTCCCGGAGAGCGGGATGATCTCAGTGGTCGCCGTGACGGGAGGAGGACGAAACCAGACGCAAGTCGGCTTGATTGGCCGGGAGGGCATGACCGGCATGTCGATCGGATTCGGATCGCGACGATGCCCATTCGACCTTCAGGTCGAGGTCGATGGCCAAGGACAGTGCATCGCGACCGAAAAGCTGATGAACCTGATGGATCAAAGTCCCTCAATCCGTACGACCCTGGTGGATTATCTTCACACGCTATGGCTTCAATTCGCACATACCGCCGCAGCCAATGCGCAAGGGACGGTCGAGCAACGATTGGCGCGTTTGCTATTGCTCGCCAGTGACCGGCTCGATTCAGACGAAATCAGACTCACGCACGAGCAACTCGCCATGATGCTTTCCGTGCGTCGCGCCGGCGTAACGATTGGCCTCCAGGATCTCGAAACGTGCGATCTCATCGATCGAGAGCGCGGGATTATCACGATCGTCGACCGCGCCGGACTCGAGGCCAAGGCACAACACCTCAATTAAGTGGCGTAAGCGCCCGCTTCGCGAGACCAAGCTGTGAAGCTAGGTGCCCTTCACTTCTTGATTGGCGCATAGAAGATGCTGTCGATCTCAGCGATATCGTCGTCGTATAGGCGCTTCACCTCGACCATAGTTCGCGGCGGGTAAGGCGGACCGCCCCATAGCTCCTTCTGCGCGGCCTCGACCATGGGGGCATAACGCGGCAAGTCACTAAGATAGACGGTGAGCCGCACGCAGTCCTTGAGGCTTGCACCCTCGGAGACGGCGATCGTCTCGATGTTACGGAATGCTTGGAGGATACGCGCTTGCGGGTCCTCCACCAAAGCGTTGGTGACGGGATCTACACCCTGCATGCCGGCGACAAAGACGAAGTCACCGGCTCTCGCCCCGAGGCTCCAGGTCCCTACCGCCTTGATCGCACCGGGCGGATCGAGCGTCTTGACCCCGTTCGGCGATTCTGCCGGCGTCTGAGCCCAACTTGCCCCGAGTGCCAGCGCCGCCACCAGCAGAACAACTATGCGCTTCATTTCAGTCCTTCCTTCCCTAGCCACGCTCGCCTTAGGGGAAAGGAAGCGGGGCGTCAGATCACTGTCATAAACGAGGCACGCGGCGGAGGCACTATCGCGAACGTGCCGGCGCCAAAGTGCGGCGCGACATCGCAAAACCATTTCGCCTGCCTTGGTGTAAGCTCGGCAGCCGGGGCTTTGCGGGCTGGGATAAGGGGGACGGCAGCTAAGACATGTGCAATCTCCGGATAGTGCTTGCGGCGGGCGGTGTGTTGGTTGTGGCCACCGGAACCGGGGCGGCTGAACAGATGGCCTATAGCGTCACCGTCAAGGGCGACTGCAAATCGCAAATGATCATGGGCTGGGACGACTGCAAAGACACAGCTACGTACACAGCCTTCAAGAGCGGCAAATACACGTTCGAATTCGTCGACAAGTACAACAATGTCTATGTGCTCGCCGGCGCCAAGGATCGCCAGCTCGACACGAGCAACTTGTATTCGAATATCAGCACGATAGACGCCACCGTAGACGGCAAGAAAGTCGTGGATCCGCAAACTATGGGTGGATGCAATACCAAGCTTAGCCCCGACGGCGAGAAGTTCGTCTATATCGACTGCGCTGTCACGAATTCGAAGCGGATCACCCTCAAGTTCAGGATCACCAACATCACCGACGTTCAGCGGACTTTTGCACAGTGACCGTCAAAGGACGCACCGCCGCGGCGAATATTCGGAATTTCGTGGTTTGACGTCTACTGCGCGGCTTGCGGCACCGACACCGCGCCTGGGCCTTTGCAGTCGCCATATGCTGGGGCGCCGTCATAGTTCAAGCACGAGGCCTGCGCGTTGTCGCTCGGGCCAAGCGCCATAGGAAGCGCCGATTTTTGCTCGGTAATGCAGCCGGCCAGCGCCAGCGGCAGGACCAAGATTGCGAGCCATTTCGCCATTGGATTTCCCTCGCGGCGGGTTCAAAAGCCCGCTGAAGACATATGGCTGCCAAAGCCAAAAACAAGGGGCTAACGTAGCGCCGAAGAGCGGCTAACAACGAATCAAGGTTGACCGTGAGC
>JBKPSQ010000052.1:0-10775 GCA_046735075.1 Pseudomonadota bacterium | reverse complement strand
GATGTGGCCCGCAGCGTGGACACGATCGCGCCTACGTTCCTCTACACGGCGGCGATGCAGAGCACTGATTTCGGCGCGCCGCAATGGAATGTGCCGATCAGGGTCGCGCAGGTCTCGCCGATTTATGGACCCGGCGTCGCCGCCGAAGAGCTGACCTGGGACTACGAGCATTAGTTTCTGCCCCGCGCCCCTACCACTTTTCTTGCCCCATGGCGCTACCGCGCTTCGCGCTACTCGAGCGCCATCGGGTCCCCATCTTGAGGTTAAAAGCATGGCTGAAGAGAGCGCCAAGCTGCGCATTCCCTACATCGCCGCCGCGCAGGCGCAGAAGCACGTCACGCACAACGAGGCGATGACCCTGCTCGACACGCTGGTGCAGCTCAGCGTCAAAGACAAGGACCTCACCGCGCCGCCGAGGAGCCCGGCCGAGGGCGACTGCTACATCGTGGCAGGCTCGGGTGGGACCGCGACCGGCGCCTGGATCGGATGGGAGAAGCGCATCGCGCGTTTCATCGACGGCGAGTGGCGCTCATACCTTCCGGGCATCGGCTCAGGTGCTGGCTGGGCTCGCCTGGATCATCGACGAGGCTGCGATCTACGTATCTCGATTTTGCCGAGATCTCCCCGCCTTCGACTCCCGGCGCCGATGTCGCCCGCCTCTACGCCAAGGACGTGGGCGGCGTGACCAAGCTCGCCTTCAAGGATCACGCGGGCACCGAGACGGTGCTTGGCGCTGGCGGCGGAAGCTCGACACGCGAGCTGCTTACGGCCGCCCGCACCTATTATGTCCGTACGGATGGTTCGGACAGCAACACTGGCCTCGTCAACTCGTCAGGCGGCGCCTTCCTTACTTTGCAAAAGGCGATCGACACGGTCGCCAGCCTCGATCTCGGCATCTTCGATGTCACCATTCAGCTCGGCAACGGCAGCTATACCGGCGCCAATGTCTTCAAGACACTCGTTGGCGCCGGCCAGTGCATCATCCTCGGCGACACGACGACACCGTCAAACGTGGTCATCAGCACCACAGCTGCGAACGCGTTCGCGGGGACAGGCTTTGCGGGCAAATACTCGCTGCGCGGAATTAAGATCACGACCACGACTTCCGGCGTCTGCATCAACATTTCCGGTGCCGGCGCCTATGTCGGAGTCCAGAATGTGGAGTTCGGCGCCTGTGTATCTTCGGCGCACATGCTCGCGGGCTTCGGCGCGTTCATCAGTATCGATGGAAACTATGCGATCAGCGGGAATTCCCCGCGCAATCTGATTGCCAGCGGAGTCGGCGCCATCATCAAGACGTCGGCAGCGATCACTGTCACGCTTTCGGGCACTCCCGCCTTCTCGGCCGCGTTCGCCGTCGCCGAGGAGGGTGGCGAGGTCAGGATCACCGCTACCACCTTCTCCGGCTCGGCCACTGGCACGCGTTACTCAGCCATCCTCAACGGCGTGATCAATACCAACGGCGCGGGCGTGAATTTCTTCCCCGGCAATGCCGCCGGCTCGACGGCGACGGGGGGGCAATACAACTACACTAGTGTAGGAACTGGCTTTTTCCTTATTTTTCTTATCGGTAGAGCTTCTGTCCTACCTGCACGTAGAGCGTGTATATTCCTCCCTTAGACAACCGGCGGAATCGTCGGCTTTGGGAGGCTGCGCGGCATGAAATGGCACGCTGCTCTGGGGTCTGTCCTGGGTGCGTTTCTTGCTCATTTCCCTCCCTTGCAGGCGCTGGCGACATTCACTCGGCCCCGGCTTATAGCGGCGTGGCCTCCAACGATCGGGCGAATCCATGGGACGCCGGAAATCCAAAGAATTACTGGCCGCCGCCAGACTCGTGCACTGCGCTAGACGGTCCGTTTTGGCAGCCATGCCCTAACGGGCAGCCGGAGCAGAGCGTAATCCCGTTCGCATGGCACCCTGGCTACAATGTATGGGGACGCCTTGATGCCAATCCGCTCTTTCCCGATACGGCGCTCTCACCGGCTACCGCCTATTGGGGGACGCCAACGCAAGACGGCACGCCGAAACTCAAAGCACGCGGCCTAATTCTCGGCGATCTCGGAGATAGTCCCGACATCCAGCTTCGCGCATCCGGACCAGACCGGGGCGCGTATAACGGCAAGGCCGAGGCGTTCGCCTATAAGGGCTCGCCGATTGCCAAAATCTACGGCCAGGTCTACGCGCCGGACTGCGAAGGGAACCTTTCCTTCTGTGATGCCGAGCCGTCCCCAATGCCCGCTTGAACGGCACGCCGCTTGGCGGATCGGGATTCAATTTTACCGACAATGCATACGACACGACGCTGACGCTCGTGGTCCGGAAAGCGAACGACGTCTTCGAGACGAAGCCGGTCTCGGTCGGTGACGCCGATTCGTGCGGCACAGGCTATCGCTGCCTGAGAGTGCCGAACTAAACGCGGCGCGACAATAGACACCCGACTAGGCGCGCCGTCCGCCGCGTGCTGTGTACTTGAGCGACCGGATGTCTCGCGGAAATACCACCATGTTTCACACCCTGGAAAAGCTGAGCGCGGGGCAAGCTGCCGCGGCCGGAGGAATAGGCTCCGGCATCTCGATCGCCACGGTCATTTCCGTCGATCCTCTCGCGCTGGCGCCGTGGCTCCGGGTCGCGACGCTCACGATCGGCCTCCTCACCGGCCTCGTCTCGCTTGCCCTCGTGGTGATGAAGCTCGTGCAGCAGCGGCGCGAGATGCGGTCGCGCTGAGCCTGCCGGGCAGCCTCAAGCCGTTCCTCTGCAAACCTCTATTGAAAGGAGACTGACTATGGAAAACCTCGCTTGGATTCTGACTGGTGGCTTCGCCAAGGGTTACCGCACCCAAGTGCTTGGGGTGACCACGGCGCTGTCTGCTGTGGCTCTGTGGGCGGTCGGCGACATGTCGCTGGCCGATCTCTTCGGCAAACTCCCCATGGTGCTCGGTGGGCTGGGGCTTGCCGCATTAGGCGCCAAGGTTGACGACACCAAGAAGATGGCTGGAGCCAAGCCGGCAAAGGCAAAATAGCCGCCGCGGGCCTCGCGTTCATGCCACATTCAGGCGCTTTGCCTTAGGGTGCCGCCAACATGCGTGATGTGGCTGAACCATGCGAGTGCTGAAGCCAACGATCATGGCGGCACTCGCCATCCTTTTTGTGAGCGTGGGCCATGCGGGAGAGCCGGATTGCCTCGATTGGAGCAAAGCGGGCTCCGTCATCGCGCAAAACTCGCTCCTTCCCGCCAATGTCATCTACCAGATGGTGCAGAAGCGGATGGGCGGAAAGATCGTCAACCAAGCGCTCTGCCAGGCCGGCGGACACTTCGTCTATAAGCTCGTGGTACTTGGGCCCACAGGCGAGGTGACCAATGTCACCGTTGACGCCTCTACCGGGCAGTTCTAGGAGGGCTTGAGGTCCCATGCCCCGAAGGGAGGGATAGCGGGTTGCGGCTTCTCGTCGTCGAGGACGATCCAGACCTCAACCGCCAGCTCGTGACCGCGCTGAGCGATGCGGGATATGCCGTCGATACCGCTTTCGACGGTGAGGAGGGGCATTTTCTCGGCGATACCGAACCTTACGACGCCGTGGTGCTCGATCTCGGCCTGCCCAAAAAAGATGGCATCTCCGTGCTCGAGCAATGGCGGCGCGACGAGCGCAAGATGCCGGTGCTCATCCTCACCGCCCGCGAGCGGTGGAGCGACAAGGTCGCGGGCATGGATGCCGGCGCCGACGATTATGTCGCCAAGCCTTTTCATATGGAGGAGGTACTTGCCCGGCTCCGCGCCTTGCTCCGGCGCTCAGCTGGACACGCTCGCAACGAGATGGAATGCGGGCCGCTCCGCCTTGACACCAAGTCCTCGCGCGTCACCGTCGACGGCCAAGCGGTGAAGCTCACCTCGCACGAATACCGCGTGCTTGCTTATCTCATGCTGCACAAGGGCCGGGTCGTCTCCCGCACCGAGCTCGTCGAGCATCTCTACGAGCAGGATTTCGACCGCGACTCCAACACCGTCGAGGTGTTCATCGGGCGTTTGCGCAAGAAGCTCCCCCAGGATCTCATCAAGACTGTCCGCGGGCTCGGCTACCGCCTCTCGGACCTGAGCGATGAGGTTTAATTCTCTCGCCTTCCGGCTTTTCGCCTCGGCCGCGGCGTGGACGCTTATCGTCCTTCCCGCCACCGCTATCCTCCTCACCTCTCTCTACCGCAACGCCGTCGAGCGAAACTTCGACGCGCGCCTCAACGTCTATCTGACCAACCTCGTGGCGGCCACGACTGCCGCAGGCGGCGGCCAGCCAACCGCGCCGGCCAATCTCGGCGAGCCTGAGTTCACCCTCCCGTTTTCTGGCTGGTACTGGCAGATCAAGCCGCTCGACGGCTCTGCCCGCCCGCTGCTTGTCTCGGACTCGCTGCTCGATCAGCAGCTCAAGCTTCCGAGCCAGAACGCCATCCCCCCCGACAAGACTCTCACCCGACGCGCTTACGCCGACGGACCTGAGCAGCAGCGCCTGCGCATCGTCGAGCGCGAGATCAGGCCTACCGGCGCGCACGCTACGGCATATTCCTACGCCGTGGCGGGCGATGCTGCCGAGATTGCCCGCGATCTCTCTGAGTTCACGCGGCTCCTTATCGCCGCGCTTGTCGTGCTCGGGCTCGGGCTTCTCGTTGCGACCTTCTTCCAAGTCCGCTTCGGCCTTCGTCCCTTGCGCGCCATCCGCCAGAAGCTCGCCGAGATACGTTCGGGCGAGGTGGAGAAGCTCGAGGGCAAGCTCCCGGACGAAATCAGGCCTCTGCAGCAGGAGCTGAACGCACTGATCCAATCGAACCGCGAGATCGTGGATAGGGCGCGCACCCATGTCGGAAATCTCGCGCACGCGCTCAAAACCCCTTTGAGCGTGATCTCTAATGAAGCACGCAGCCATGAGGGTCCACTCTCCGACAAGGTCGTGGAGCAAGCCGAGATCATGCATACCCAGATCACGCATCATCTCGACCGCGCGCGTGTCGCGGCGCGCTCGAGCGTGATCGGCGACATCACCGACGTCGATCAGGTGCTCCAGGCGCTGAAGCGCACGCTCGACCGCATCTATGGCGAGCGCGGTCTCGACCTCGTGGTGGGCGCGAGCGCCGGACTCAAGTTCCAGGGCGAGAGGCAGGATTTCGAGGAGATGGTCGGCAACTTGCTCGACAATGCTTGCAAATGGGCGAAGTCGCGGGTGAAGGCCGACGCGAGACGCGCCGACGGGCCGGCGCGCTTCACGGTCACCGTCGAAGACGACGGCCCGGGCTTGAACGAGACGGAGTTGGCGAAAGGCGTGAAGCGGGGGCAGCGGCTCGATGAAAGCAAGCCCGGTTCAGGCCTCGGGCTGTCGATCGTCGCTGATCTCGCTCATCTTTATAAGGGCCGCTTCGAGCTCGAACCCTCGCCAGAGGGGGGATTGCGGGCAAAACTCGAGCTTCCCGCCGCCTGACCGCTGCAACCAAATCCCTAGGTTCCTCGTTCTTTCTGCGAAGAGGAGGAGGACGACCATGAAGAGACTGCTTTTGGTCGCCGCCGTGGCGGCGATTGCCTTGACTGGATTGTCAGCCAACAAGTGCTCCGGATCCAGCGACCAGTCCACGACACAGACGCCGCCGGCCGACCAGCCATCAGCGCCAGCGCAACCTGAGCCTGCGAAGCCGGTAGAGCCAGCCAAGCCGCCTCAGTAACAATCACCGGTTCGGAAAGGGCCCTTTGCCGGTTCGCGCCCGCAAAGCGGCCCGATTCCGCCGTTTTTCAATCCCTTAACCTAATTTAGCCAGAATTTTTTTCGTAAAGACTGGACGGGGACTGCTACACTCGGTCTCAGTCTCTAGCCGAGGGCGTGCGCGTTGGCGCGGCCAAAGGGGGAAGCGATGAGACCAGCGCCCATCGTTTTGCTTGCCATGCTGCCAGTCTTCGCTGGCGGTTGTGGGCCGGGCAATAAGCAAGGTACAGGCACGATTGTCGGCGCCGTCGCGGGCGGCGCCACTGGTGCCGCGATTGCCGGGGGCAACGGAAGTCGGGCCGTGGCGGGTGCCGCCATCGGCGCCGTAGTCGGTGGCGTTGTCGGCAACGAGATTGGCCGCCAGCTCGACGAGCGCGACCGCCAGATGGCCGCTGCGGCAGAATACCAAGCCCTGGAATATGGCCAGCCGGGAGCTTCCACACCGTGGAGTAATCCCGCATCGCAGCATCGCGGCCAGATCGTCCCGGGGAAGCCCTATCAGCAGGGAAGCCTGTTCTGCCGGTCCTATACCCACACAATCTATATTGGCGGCCAGCCGACGACGGCGCGCGGGACTGCTTGCCGGCAACCTGACGGGTCCTGGAAGACGGTCGGCTAGCAGCAGCCGGCTCTGGCAACTTCTTCAGGTTGCCCGGAATTAATCGTGGCGGAACTTCCAGACCTTGCCTCGCTTCGCGCGTTTCCCCTATGGCTAGGCTCGCCAATTCTCGTGGAGGCCGGCGCGTCCCGTGCTGCTCTGGATTATCCTTGCCTGTCTTACTGCGGCCGTTCTTCTCGTCCTTTTGCGCCCGCTCGTGCGCAGCGCTGGCAAAGGTGAAGTACCGGAAGCCTCTGATGCCGCGGTCTATCGCGACCAACTCGATGAGATCGAGAGTGATTGCGCGCGGGGCCTGATCGCCGAGGCCGAGGCCGAGGCCGCACGCATCGAGATCGCGCGGCGTCTGCTTCGGGCCGACAGCAAAGAACGGGCGTCGACTCATTCAGGCAAGTCGAGTGGCGCGAGGCTAGCCGCTACCGTCGTCGTGGCGCTAGCGCTTCCGGTGCTCGCCCTTGGCGTTTACCTCGTTTACGGCTCCCCGCGGCTTCCCGATCAGCCTCTTGCGGCACGGCTTGAAGACCCCGCGACCGACCGTGACCTCCAGGTCCTTGTGGCGCGCGCGGAAGCAAGGCTGCGTGAGCATCCCGACGAGGGCGAAGGCTGGGACGTGTTGGCTCCGGTCTATCTCGGATGGCGCCGCTATAGCGACGCCGCTCAGGCTTACGGTGAGGCGATCAGGCTTCTCGGTCCTTCGGCCAAGCGGTTGTCCGGCCAGGGACATGCTCTGGTGCTCGCCAACAATGGCGTCGTCACCGAAGAGGCGCGCCGCGCGCTCGAGCACGCGCTCGAGCTCGATCAGACTCTCGTCGAGCCGCGCATTCTTCTGACTATTGCTAAGGAGCAGGACGGTCAGTTCGCGGCGGCCATTGCGGATTGGAAGGCGCTGCTAGCAAAGCAGCAAGGCGACGCGCCGTGGCGGGAGATGGTCGAGAAGAGGATCGCCGAGGACGAGGCGCATCTTGCCGGCAAGCCTGTAGCTGAAATCGACCGGGCCGCGCCGGGCGGGGCGAGCGAGCAGGACGGACGTGGGCCGAGTGCCGGAGACGTTGCCGCCGCGCAAAATATGAGCCCGGCCGAGCGCCAGGCGATGATCGAACGCATGGTGCAGGGTCTTGCCGCGCGCCTCGACCAGCAGGGCGACGATCTACCCGGTTGGCTCAAGCTGGTCAGAGCCTATAGCGTGCTCGACCGCAAGGACGATGCGTTGAAAGCGCTCGCCAGGGCTAGGAGCCAATTCAGCGGCAACACCCAGGCAATCGAGCAGCTCAATGCGCTAGCAGCGGAGCTTGGACTGAAGTCATGACGCGGAAGCAGCGGAGAGGGGTACTGATCGGCACCTGCCTTGCGGTGCTCGGGGTCGCCGTGGGCCTTGTGCTCTACGCCATGCGGGATTCGATCGTCTTCTTTTACACGCCGAGCGAGGTCACCGCGATGCAGCTCACGCCTGGCCAGCGTTTCCGGCTCGGCGGTCTTGTGGAAGCTGGCAGCGTGGTGCGAGGGGAGGGGACGACCATTCGTTTTGTGGTCACCGACAAAACGAAGACTCTGCCGGTGACCTATACCGGCGTGCTTCCCGATCTCTTCCGCGAAGGGCAGGGCGTCGTGGCCGAAGGAACTCTCGCTACAGACGGCGTCTTTCATGCGGACAACGTGCTCGCCAAGCACGATGAGAACTACATGCCTCCCGAAGTCGCCAAGAAGTTGAAGGAGCAGGGCGTGTGGCGCGGCGATGAGCAGGCCGGAACTCCCGCCCAAGGCAAGGTGAATTAAAGAAGAAACGGATGATAGCCGAGACCGGTCATTACGCGCTGATCCTGGCGCTGGGCGTCGCCATCGTGCAGATGATTCTGCCGCTGATCGGCGCGTGCATCCGCGATCCGCAATTGATGTCGGTTGCGGGTCCCGCCGCGCAACTTCAGTTCATCCTCGTTGCGATTGCCTTCATGGCGCTGATGACCGCCTATGTCACCTCGGACTTCTCGGTCGAGAATGTCTGGCGCAATTCGGCGGCGGCAAAGCCGCTTCTCTACAAAATCTCCGGCGTGTGGGGGAACCATGAAGGTTCGATGGTGCTGTGGGTGCTGATCCTCGCGCTGTTCGGCGCGGCGGTCGCGACCTTCGGCACAAATCTGCCGCATCAACTCAAGGCCAATGTGCTTGCTGTGCAGGGATCGATCGCGGCGGCCTTCCTGCTGTTCATCGTCACCACGTCGAATCCGTTCATTCGCTTCGACCCTGCGCCATTTGACGGCCAGGGCTTGAACCCGGTGCTGCAAGATCCGGCGCTCGCCTTCCACCCGCCCTTCCTTTACACGGGCTATGTCGGCTTTTCGATGGCGTTCTCCTTCGCAATCGCCGCGCTGATCGACGGGCGCATCGACGCCGCCTGGGCGCGCTGGGTGCGGCCGTGGACGCTTGCCGCCTGGATGTGTCTCACGCTCGGCATCGCCATGGGATCGTGGTGGGCCTATTACGAGCTTGGCTGGGGCGGGTTCTGGTTCTGGGATCCGGTGGAGAATGCCTCGTTCATGCCGTGGCTTGCGGGCACCGCGCTGTTGCACTCCGCAGTGGTGATGGAGAAACGTGATGCGCTGAAAGTCTGGACCATTCTCCTCGCCATCATCACTTTCTCGCTCTCCCTGCTGGGTACCTTCCTGGTCCGCTCTGGCGTGCTCACATCCGTGCATGCCTTCGCCATCGATCCCGCACGCGGCATCTTCATCCTCGCTATCATGGGGGTGTTCATCGGCGGCGCGCTCGCCCTGTTTGCCTGGCGCGCGCCTCTACTCGCGCAAGGCGGATTGTTCGCGCCGATCAGCCGCGAGGGAAGCCTCGTCCTCAACAATCTCCTGCTCACCACGGCCTGGGCCGCCGTGTTCGTCGGCACGCTCTATCCGCTCGCACTCGAGGCGCTGACCGGCGACAAAATCTCGGTCGGGGCGCCGTTCTTCAATCTCACTTTCGCGCCGCTCATCGTGCCGCTCCTCATCGCTGTGCCGTTCGGACCTCTGCTCGCCTGGAAGCGGGGAGATCTGCTTGCCGCCGCGCAACGGCTTATGGCCGCTGCCTGCTTGGCGCTTGCCGTGGTCGTCCTGGTGCTTGCCTTCCGCCAGCGCGGTCCATGGCTTGCGCCTCTCGGCATCGGGCTTGGTGTGTGGCTCATTGCCGGCGCCACGACGGAGCTCATTTATCGCGTGAAGCTGTTCGAGGCATCTGGAGCCGAGGCTTGGCGCAGGTTGCGCAGCTTGCCGCGCTCAGCCTATGGGACAGCGCTCGCCCACGCCGGGCTTGGCATCGTGGTGATCGGCATCGTCGCCACCACGGCGTGGCGCTCGGAAGCGATCCTTGCGCTGAAGCCCGGCGATACCACCAGCATCGCCGGCTACACGGTTGCCTTCAAAGGTGTCGTGCCGCGGCAGGGGCCAAACTATCGCGAGCGTGTGGGACTGCTTGAAGTGGCGCGCAACGGCAAGCAGGTCACCGAGCTCACGCCGTCGAAGCGTGAGTTCACCATCGAACGGAGCGGCACGACCGAAGCTGGCATCCACCCGAGCTGGCGCGGCGATCTCTATGCCGTGCTCGGCGATCAGCTCAAGGACGGCGCCTATAGCGTCCGACTCTACTTCAATCCCCTCGTTCGTCTTATCTGGCTCGGTGCGCTGGTCATGTTCATCGGCGGAGCCGTGTCGTTGTCCGATCGGCGCCTGCGGGTCGGCGCACCGCGGCGTGCGGAGCCCAAACCGGCCCCAGTGCCCGCGGCCGAGTAGTCATGCGCTTTCGCCCGGCAATCCTCTTTTTTTTCCTCGCGATAGCCATTCTCACGGTCTTTCCAGCACTTGCCGTTGAGCCCGACGAGGTGCTGCAAGACCCGGCACTCGAGGCTCGCGCCCGCACGATCTCAGAGGGCTTGCGCTGCCTCGTCTGCCAGAACCAATCGATCGACGATTCCGAGGCGCCGCTTGCCAAGGACCTCAGACTCCTGGTGCGCGAAAGGCTCAAAGCGGGCGATAGCAACGAGCAGATTGTCGATTTCATTGTCGCCCGCTATGGCGAGTTCGTGCTGCTCAAGCCTCGCTTCGAGACGCACACGCTCGTGCTGTGGCTGGCGACGCCCGCGGTGTTTGTCGCCGCCCTCCTGATCATCGCGTTCGCCTATTACCGGCGGAAAAGAGAGGCGCGGAATCCCGAACCTTTGACCGTTGCCGAGAGGCGCAAGCTGAAGCGGCTGCTTGGCGAGGGGTAGGGCGGCTGATGCTGCAAAAGCCTTTGGCAACAGCCGATTCGAGGGGAACCTTACTGAAATTTAATGCCGCCGAAACGGCGGCGTAATTGGCGAACGCCTATATCCTGGACCCAGAAGCCGCGCTCCTTCGTTGATGCAAGGCTCTATCCAACGGGATTTTCTTCAGGAGAGAGGTTCC
>JBKPSQ010000051.1:0-4020 GCA_046735075.1 Pseudomonadota bacterium | reverse complement strand
GAGAAGCGATGGCCATCGGCCGCACGTTCCCTGAGTCGCTGCAAAAGGCGCTGCGCTCGATGGAGACCGGACTCACCGGGCTCGATGACATCACCTTCGAGGGCCTCGGTCAGGGCGACGACAAGAACGTGGTGCGGGCGGCGCTTGGTACGCCCTCCCCCGACCGGTTGCTGAAGGTCGCGCAGGCGCTCAGGCTCGGCTTCGACATCGAGCAGATCTACGACTCGTGCAAGATCGACCCGTGGTACATCCGCCAGCTCCAGGAGATCATCGATTGCGAGGAGCGCGTGCGGCAGCACGGCCTGCCGCAAAGCGCAAGTCAGCTTCGCGCGCTGAAAGCGATGGGGTTCTCGGACGAGAGACTGGCGAAGCTTGGGGGCGTCGAGGCAAGCGAGGTGGCCGCGCTGCGGCGGAAGCTTGACGTGCATCCCGTCTATAAGCGCATCGACACCTGCGCCGCGGAGTTCGCCTCGCCAACGGCCTATATGTATTCAACCTACGAGGCGGGGTTTGCCGGACCTCCGGTGTGCGAGGCGCGGCCGAGCGACAAAGAGAAGATCATCATTCTCGGAGGCGGCCCCAACCGCATCGGCCAGGGCATCGAGTTCGACTATTGCTGCTGCCATGCGGCGTTCGCCCTCTCAGCCGCAGGCTATGAGACCATCATGGTCAACTGTAATCCCGAGACGGTCTCGACCGATTACGACACCTCCGACCGGCTCCATTTCGAGCCTTTGACGGAAGAGGATGTGCTCGAGATCGTGCGCAAAGAGTCCGAGAACGGCGAGGTAAAGGGCGTCATCGTGCAGTTCGGCGGCCAGACGCCGCTCAAGCTGGCGCAGGCCCTGGAAAACGCCAAGGTGCGGATCCTCGGCACCTCGCCCGATGCCATCGACCTCGCCGAGGACCGCGACAGATTCAAGGCACTGATCGACCAGCTCGGCTTGCGCCAACCGCAAAGCGGCATCGCTCGCTCGGCGGCAGAGGCCAAGACAATCGCGGCCGGACTCGGCTTCCCGCTGATGATCCGCCCCTCTTATGTGCTCGGCGGCCGCGCCATGGAGATCGTGCACGACGAGGCGCAGCTCGCCCGTTACATCTCGGAGGCCGTGGTCGTGTCGGGCAAGAGCCCGGTCTTGCTCGACAGATATCTGCGTGACGCCATAGAGGTCGACGTCGATGCCATCGCCGACGGTAAGGAGGTGTTCATCTGCGGCGTGATGGAGCACATCGAGGAGGCGGGCGTACATTCCGGCGACTCGGCCTGCTCGCTGCCGCCGCATTCGCTGAAGGCTGAAACTATCGCCGAGATGGAGCGGCAGACCATCGAGCTTGCTAAAGCACTCGGCGTGGTCGGGCTGATGAACGTCCAGTTCGCCATCCAGAACGATGAGATCTACATCCTCGAGGTCAATCCGCGCGCATCGCGTACGGTGCCCTTTGTCGCCAAAGTCATCGGCCTTCCGATTGCCGGCATCGCGGCAGAAGTCATGTCGGGGAAGCCGCTCGCCTCGTTCGGCTTGAAGCGGCCCACGCTCGACCATATCGCGGTGAAGGAGGCGGTGTTCCCCTTCGCCCGCTTCCCCGGGGTCGATCCGGTGCTCGGCCCGGAGATGCGCTCGACCGGAGAGGTGATGGGTATCGACCGCGACTACGCCGTCGCCTTTGCCAAGAGCCAGCTTGGCGGCGGCTCGAGGCTGCCGCTCTCGGGGACGGTATTCGTCTCGGTCAAGGACAGCGACAAGGACAAGGCGGTGGTGCCCGTCCGGCAACTCGCCGAGATGGGCTTCCGCGTCATCGCCACGCGCGGCACCAAGCGCCATCTCGACGCGCACGGCATCAAGTGCGAGAGGGTTAACAAGGTGCTGGAAGGCCGTCCGCATATCGTCGACGCCATCACCAATGGCGAGGTCGACATCGTGTTCAACACCACGGAAGGCGCCAAGGCTCTCGCCGATTCGGCCTCGATTCGCCGGTCGGCGTTGCTCAATCACATTCCTTATTATACAACCCTCGCCGGCGCGTTGGCCGTGACCGAGGCGATCAGAGCGCTCAGGGAAGGCAGCCTCAGCGTTGCTCCCCTGCAAAGCTATGTCGGCAAGCACGCCAAGAAGTCGCTTGAGACAGCTTAGAAATCGGTCAAAATCAACAGATTCTTGACTTGGACCGGGCAATTCCTCGACAGTATTCGGTCGAGGGTGGCCCAAGGAGCATTGATGAATGATGGATAAGGTGCCGATGACCGCGGAGGGCTATGCCGCTCTCGAGGCTGAGATCAAATATCTCAAGACCGTCGAGCGCCCGCGGATCATCAAACAGATTTCCGATGCCCGCACCCATGGCGATCTGTCCGAGAACGCCGAATACCATGCCGCCAAGGAGCAGCAGGGCATCACTGAAGCTCGCGTCGCCGACCTCGAAGACAAGCTTTCCCGGGCCGATGTCATCGACGTGTCGAAGTTGAAGGGCGACCAGGTGATGTTCGGGGCCACCGTGACGCTGGTCGACGAGGATACCGAGGAAAAGGTCAAATACCGGATCGTGGGCGAGCTCGAGGCCGATGTGAAGCAGGGCAAGATTTCCATCACCTCGCCGATTGCGAGAGCCCTGCTCGGCAAGCGCAAGCGCGACATCATAGAAGTGTCCACGCCCGGCGGCGGCAAATCCTATGAATTGCTCAAGGTGGAGTACAAATAGGCCCGGGTTGCCTGGTTTCGAGCGCCTACAGGCGCGAGATTCTGGGGAGTAGCCTATGGCCCGATCACGCTGTGGTCGGGCGAACACGCTACTCAAAAATCGTCACGAAAAAGCACGTTCGTTGCTTGCCCTGCCACAGTGCCGCGGTAGCCTCAAGGGGTGCAGGGAATCATGCACCCAGGACTGGTCGGTGTACTCACCGACGCGCGGCCTGAGGCGGACGCTGGGCCGGCGACGGAAGCCCGATTTCTGATGTGCCCGCCGCTTCATTATGCGGTGAGCTACAGCATCAATCCCTGGATGAATCCGGGAAGCTGGCAGAGCGCCGGTAGCGCGCTTCATGAGGAAGCCGAGCAGCAATGGTTCGGGTTGCATGACACTCTTCTCGCGCTCGGCGCGGCCATCGACTTCGTCGAACCCGAGCCCAACCTGCCCGACCTCGTGTTCACCGCCAACGCCGCCATCGTGCTCGACGGCAAGGCTTTGCTAGCGCGCTTCCGTCATCCTGAGCGCCGAGGAGAGGAGCCGATCTTCGACGCCGCTCTTCGCGCGCTAAAGGAGCGGGCGGAAATCGATACGATCTTAGAGATGCCGCAAGACGTATGGCTGGAAGGAGCCGGCGATTGCATCTGGGACCCTGTGCGCCACCAGTTCTGGATGGGCTTCGGTCCTCGGTCGCATCGCGAGGCGGCCGACGTCGTTGCGGAGAGCTTCGGCGTCGATTGCGTGGCATTGGAGCTGTCCGATCCGAGCTTCTATCACCTCGACACCGCCTTCTGTCCCCTGCCCTCTGGCGACGTGATCTATTACCCTGGCGCCTTCTCCGAACGCGCGCTCCAGGCCATCGAGGAGCGCGTGGCTCCTGGGCACCGCATCGCCATAGATCATGAAGATGCGGCGAGATTTGCCGCCAACGCCGTGCCACTTAACGGCTCCATCGTGCTGTCGAGCTGCTCAGAGCGGCTCAGGCGAAGGCTCGAAGAGCGCGGATTCGCCGTGGTTGCGACCCCGCTCCAGGCCTTCTTGCGCAGCGGAGGCTCGGCCTGCTGCCTCACGCTTCGGCTCGATCACCGCTCTCGTTCGGGCAACGGGGCCACGGCATAGGCGGCTGGGATCGGGAAATCGCCGTGGGCGACTGGGAGCAGCTTCTTGATGGTTTGATCAGGTCAAAGGCGCCGCTGATCTTGGTCTCGGTCGCGACGCTTCATAGGATGAGCCGGCTGCGCGCTGCTTCCTTGGATGTGCTTTGCGGTGCCACGCCCAGGCAGTTGCGACGATCGTCTTCAGATCGGACTGACCCGGCTCGAAGCCAAGCTCGGCCCT
>JBKPSQ010000050.1:0-8455 GCA_046735075.1 Pseudomonadota bacterium | reverse complement strand
CATACGCGATCTCGACTCCTGTCTCGTGGGCTCGGAGATGTGTATAAGAGACAGGATCTTCAGCGTGTGGACGCCGTTCCTGCATCCCGCGATCGCTGCGCGCTGGTTCAAGCCGGCGCATATCGTGATGCTGAGCCCAGTGCCGCTTGCCACTGCGGCGAATGTGATCGGGATATGGTGGGCGCTCAAGCAGCGCCAGCGCTATCTGCCCTTCATCCTGAGCGCAGTGCTTTTCGTGCTTTGCTACACCGGACTCGCGGTAAGCCTGTTCCCGTACATCATCCCGCCCAACATCACCATCTGGCAGGCGGCCGCTGCGCCAGAGTCGCAACTCTTCATCCTGTATGGCGCGATCCCCATCCTTCCCATCATTCTGGGCTACACCGCCTATTCCTATTACGTGTTCTGGGAGGCGGGCGAGCACGACGCCTACCACTGAGTCTTCGTAAGGGAGGCATGATGAATCTGAGAGATTGCGAGCTTTGTCTGGCGCGCTATGCGCCGCAAATCCTGAGCATTCTGCGCATCATGGTGGCGTTGCTTCTGTTCCAGCACGCCTTCTCCAAGTTCTTCGGCTTCCCGGCTCAGATGCCTCCGCCTACGCCGTTCTCGCTGATCTGGTTCGCCGGCGTGATCGAGCTCATCGGCGGCTCGCTCGTTCTCGTCGGCTTATTCACGCGGCCCGCCGCCTTCATCCTCTCCGGCGAACTCGCCTTCGCCTATTTCATCGGGCACGCCCCGCAGGGCTTCTATCCGCTCACCAATGGCGGCGAATCCGCCGTGCTGTTCTGCTTCATCTTCCTTTATCTCGCCGCGGCCGGCGGAGGCGCCTGGAGCCTCGATGCGCTGAGAGGCAAGGCCTAACTCCCACGCCTGCCGATCACCACCAGATCAGCCAGAGCACGTACGGGATCAGCAGCAGGCACAGAGCCATGACCAACAACAAGAGAATGGCGGCTATGGTGCTGATCATGCGAGGGGTATCCGGGCAGGCGAGCTTGCGAGCTACCACTTGCCGGCGAGATCGTTCTGCATCAGCCGGCGCTTGAGCAGCATGATGCGGCCATAGGCCTGCTCGATCCGGGCACGCGAGATGCGCCCATTTTTCACCGCATCGGACATGATGGCGTGCACCTTCATCCCGAGCTCGGGGTCGTGCGACTTCTCGTTGGAGAACACGACGAGGTCGGTGCCGGCGTTGACCGATTTGATCACGCGCTCCTCGAGCGAGTAGTCCTCGCGCACCGCGCCCATCTCCATGTCGTCGCTCACCACCACGCCCTGGAAGCCGATATAGCCCTCGGCCCGCAGAGCATTGATGGCGCGGACTGAAAGCGAGGCGGGAAGGCGATCTCCGTCGCTGAAGCGCGGATGATAGAGATGTCCGACCATCACTGCGTCAAGCAGGCCATCCTGTGCGAGCTTGCGGTAGGGCTCAAGCTCGATCTCCCGCCATGTATCGGAAATGTCGGCGAGAGTCTTGTGGCTGTCGGCCCAGCTCGAGCCGTGGCCGGGAAAGTGCTTAGCGACGGTGACGATGCCCGCATCGCGGTGCGCGCGGATAAAGGCGCGGGCAAGCTGAGTGACTGTGTTCGGGTCGGCGCCGAAGCTGCGCTCCCTCTGCCCGATCACCGGATTGCTGGGATTGAGATTGAGATCGACCACGGGACCAAAATTGAGGTTGAAACCAGCCTCCGCGAGGTCCTTTGCCATGCCGGCGTAAAGGCGCATCGCGCTATCGGGATCGCTGAAGCTCGGGTTCCTGCCTACCTTCCACGCCGAGGGGATGTACAGGTGGCCGTTGCTTCGCGTGAGCCTCTGCACCAGCCCGCCCTCCTGGTCCACGGCGATGAAAGGAACGGGAACCGATCGCGCATTGTGCAAGAAGCTCGTGAGTGCGCGGAGCTGATCGGGCGGCCCGATGTTTTCGGGGTACAGCACGACGCCACCAATCGTGCCCTCGGTGAGCTGGTCATGCACGCCAATGACATCGGAGTCCGTAATCCGGTATCCGGAAAATCCCACCATAATCATTTGCCCGATCATGGACTCGAGCACGGCATCACGCGGCTTTTTGATCTCGATGTCGAATGCCTGCACGCGCATCGGCAGCACCGCCACAAGCAGAAGGCCTATGACGCTCAAGATTGTCTTCAGTGCCGGAAGGCGCTTTGCGGGCATGGGCCGGTTTGGATCGCAGCGAGACGGGTCTTTACGGGGCTGACGCAACGACCAGAAGCGGCGGATTCTGTGGCAGTTTCAAGAATAGGCAGAAGACATTCAACTTCTAGACGCATCCCGGCCAAGGACATGCTATGACTGCCGCCGTGCCGAGCGCCTGGGGAGGCGGTCATGCGATTTCCGTTTAAGTGCGCTTTCGCAGCGTGCGCGCTGCTTGTATTTGCTCTCTTCACCCTAAGCTCCGACTCGCAACGCGCCGTCGCAGGCGAGCATTACCACGGCCATGGCGGTGGTGGTGGCGGCTGGAGTGGCGGCGTGGGAGTAGGCGTCGGTGTCGGCACCATCCTTCTCAACGAAGCGATCCGCCGCCAGCAGGAACGGCAGCGATATCAATCGCAGCCGCAGCATGTGACCCAGCCAAACAAAGGCTGCCCCGAAGGAATGACCTGGTCGCGCAAGAAGCGGACCTGTGTGAGCGTCAAGGGACCGGAGATCGCCAAATGCGATCCGCCCAAGATCAAGACGAAGCGTGGCTGCGTCATGCCACAAGAGCCAAAGATCGTTTCCTGCGACTTCCCCGAGGTTAAGACGCGCAAGGGCTGCGTCTGCGCCGAGGGATACACCCGCAAGCACGGCGAATGCGTGCAGCCAATCGTCTCCTGCGACTGGCCCAAGATCAAGGTCGGCCCAGGCTGCATGTGTGCGCCTGGCTTCGTGCCGCGTGGCTCGGGCTGCACCAAGGTGGTGGTAGTCCAACCAGAGATTCCGGAGCCTCCGCAAGTCGCGCCGCCGCAGCAAGTCCAGGAGCCGCAAGGTCCGCCTCCTCCACAACAGGCCGAGGAACCGAAGCCTGAGCCGAAGCCGCAGCCGGTGGCACAGATCGATGCGCCGATCCGCTGCTTGCCGCAGGACCTCTACGATCTCTTATCCGAAGCTTATGGCAAGCGACCCGGCGTCGGCCCCTGCCCGACTGCGTGTCTGCCGAAACCAGCGTTCTTCTCGCCGGCAAAGCTCAATGAGGTCGCCACCCAGGCCGGCATCACATGGTGCGAGAATTGCGTGCAGGTCGGGCCGTATATGCCACTCGCCTCGATCACCAAGCTCGAGGCCCTGGCCCGTGTCACGATCTGTGTGTCGCCCGACAGTTGCGTCTATCCCGGCGGAGCGCCAGCCGCGCCGCGCACTGAAATCAGGACCGTGTTCAAGAACCTCCCGGCCGGTGTGAAGAACGAGGGCAATCTTGCCGTGGTCGTCGGCAACCAGACTTACCTCTCAGGCTTGCCCTCAAACCAATATGGCGCAAGCGACGCCGACGCGGTGACTGCATTGCTTACCGAGCAGCTCGGCTACCGCAAGGAGAACATCATCGATCTGCGCGACGCGAGCCTCGGCGATTTCGAGCGTGTGTTCGGTTCAGACGCCAATCCCGGAGGCGAGATCGCTAGCCGGATCGACAAGAAGGACCCCGGCGACGTCTTTATCTACGTCGCGAGCCACGGCATGGTGAAGGAGGATGACGCTAACGCAGTCTATCTCCTCCCCGTCAACGCCAAGCTCGACGAGCTCGATAAAACCGCTTACGCGCTGCAGAAGCTCTACGACAATCTCGGCAAGACCGGGGCGCGCACGACCATGCTCGTGCTAGAGGCGAACTTCGCCAAGAATCTCGATGAGCTGATCGATCCGCCGAACCTGCCCGAGCTCGAGGTCGAGGCGATGCCGGTAACGCCGGTTGCGGGTCTCGCCGTGTTCAAGGCGTCGGACCGCGACCAGCGGACGATTCAGGATCCCGAATACGGGATCGGGCTGTTCACCCGCTATCTGATTGAGGGTCTCGCCGGGCGCGCCGACGAAGCGCCGATCGGCAACGGCGACAAGCGCATCGAGACGGTCGAGCTCTATGTCTATACCTCCGACATGGTGCGGACCGCCGCTCGCAAGTCGTTCGGCCTCGAACAGAAGCCGATGCTCAGCAAGATCGACAATCTCGTGGTCGGCCAGCTCGCCGCGCGCTAGCTGCTAGGGCAGCACGATCTGGCCCTTATATCTGCCGCCGCCGAGCGTATCGGTGAGGTTGTCAAAGCTATAGGTGCCGCCGCCAGTGGCGCCCTGATATTTGCCGGTGCCGCCGGTGATCTTGTAGACGTATTCCTTGAGGTGGGAACCCTCCTCGAAGGTGTCAGTCAGCGTGTCCTCGCTATCCTTGAATTTATAGCTACACGTTCCGCTGCCCTTCCAGCTCTCGTCGGGCATGAACTCATACTTGCCCGCGCATTCTTCCACCTGTTTGGTCGCAGCTGCATCGTCTGGGATGCCTACGCAACGGCCAGCGTAGTCGACGAGCTTGTGTCCCTTCTCCGGCTCCTGCTCGTCCCATTTGTCGGTCACGCACACGAGCGCGCCTGCTTCATCAATGGTCTGCCCGGCATGCGCTGCGCCGCCGCCAACCATTACGAGCGCCGCCGTGGCGGCAAGCATTAGCTGCTTCCGAGTCATGGTTCCTCCCCTTGATCAGATCAAATCAGTCTAGCCGATGCACTTGACGGTTTTGATGCAGGTAAGGTTCTACTCCAGCGGGCGGGCGACGCGGAAGCCGATCACATTGAGCCGGGAGCCTTTGGGAAAGCTCATGCGTGCTGCGGCACGGGCGAAATCGGCCTCGTAGTACCAGGCTCCACCCTTGGCCACGCGTCGGGCACAATCGCCGCCACGGGGTGAGGCATCTGAGGGCGCGCCGGCATGGGTTGGGTTCCAGCAATCTTCGACCCACTCGAACACGTTCCCCTCCATGTCGTAGAGGCCGTACGGGTTGGGTGGGAAGGTGCCGACCTCTAGCGTCGTGCCCTTGTACTCGACGGGGCCACGGCCTGCGCCGCTCGACGCATCGAAATTGGCCTGCGTGGGCGCGAGCGTTTCACCGGCGGCATAGGGCGTGCTCGTGCCGCCGCGCGCGGCGAATTCCCACTCGGCCTCCGCCAGCAAGCGATAGGGCTTGCCGGTCTTCTGCCTGAGCCATTCGACGTAGGCCTTGGCGTCCTCATAGGAGACATAGATCACCGGCCTCCGTCCTCTGCCCCAGCCGCCATCTTGCGGCCGGTAGTTGGAGCAGCCCCCTTCGAGCGCGCAGGCCTCCCACTCGTCGAAGGTGACCTCGTACTTCCCGATGGCGAGCGGAGTGGATACCGTGACTTCATGCTGGGGCTCCTCGCTCTTCTGACGCCCCTTCTCGGCTTTGCCCGAGCCCATAGCGAACCGTCCGGCGGGAACCGACACCATGTCGGGACAGGTCTCGCAATCCTTGAAGGTCGAGCCTGCCTCATGCTCGGTTGCGCTCGGCGCCACCGGAGGGAGAAGCCCGGTCTTGCCGGGAATGGGCGGGCCGGCGACCTTGGTCGCGCGCAGCACAGCAAGCACGGTTGGCGTGAGCTTGCCGTCGGCGCTCAGCCCAGCCTTCTCTTGGAAGCGCTTGATCGCGTCATTGAGCAGATCCTCGCCTTGCCCGCGGCTCGCGTCGCCGAGATAGCCGAGCTGCTGCAACATCGAACGGGCATCGGCGATCGCTCCGGGATCGGTCACTGTGCCCTCGGGAGAGACAGCCACACCAGTATCACCACAGCCCGTCACATCGAGGCAGATTCTCGGTGAGCCGCCGCGCGCCGTGATCTCGGGGATCTGCTCTCCACGAGAGGCCACCCGCACATCCGCAGCTGTCATGTTGAGCAGGTCGCCAAAATAAGCGCGCGGATACTCGTTGAAGTTCTTGATGAGCGCGGTCGCGAACGGAGAATGCGCGCCAGGCTCGCCGTCGGCAGCAAGATTGCCGGACAGCGTGGCGTTGGCGATGAGCAGCGTGCGGTCGGCCTCACCGACGAGCGACAGGCCGCGGAAGCCCGATCCCGATATTCCCCGCTTCGGGCATTGCGGAAAGGGATTGTTGCGGCAGGCGTCGAGCAGCACGATCTGCTGCGGCGCCGGCGAGGCCGCATCGAATAGTTGCTCGAGTGCAACGGATCTGAGCGCCGCCTTGTTCTCGCACGAGACCTCCATGTCGGTCGGCGCCAGCACATTCTTGCCGTCGACCTCCATGCCGTGACCGGCATAGTAGACGAGCGCGACTTCGGCGCCGTCTGCCTCGCGCTTGAACTTCTCCAAAGCATCGAGAAGATCGGCCCGGTCGAGGTTGTAATATTCAGAGACCTCGAAGCCGTGCGCCTTGAGCCCGGCGGCGATGGCTTTCGCGTCGGGCACCGGATTGATCAGGCTAGAAAGATGCTGGTAGTTGTTCATGCCGATGACGAGGGCGACGCGCTTTGCTTGCGCCGCCGACGGCACCATGGCTGCGAGAAGAAGGATGACCGCCAGGATGATGCGGGACATGGATCGGGCCTTGGGATGGCCTCGGCGGGCGGAGATTAGCACTGGCGCGACCTGCCGCCCATAGCCGGGAAACCTTGGGTTGTGCGCCGATTTTGTCACGATTGTGAATAGACTGTGAGACTGCGCCGCCACAGGACCGTGCTAGGGGGACCACATGGGTTGCATTCGCCCTTTGATCAGCGTCGTGCTTGCCGTGAGCCTCGCTTTGGGCTTCGCGCTGGCATCGTCGCCGGCTTCAGCCAAAAAGAAGAAGCGCCCGCAGCCGGTCGAGCAGCAGCAACCCCCTGAAGACTCGCCCGAAATGATCTTTGCCAAAAGCCTTGTCGGCAAGACTTATGACGATGAGTTTACCGTCGAGGGCTGGGACGAGATCGATGGAGGGCTGGTCGCGCCGCCCGTCTACGTGCACCGTTATCAGCGCGAGGACGGAACTTATCTCGTCGTCACGAGTCGTGAGCTGAAAAAGGCCACGAAGACCGAGCCCGCGTCCTATGTGGTTGCCGATGCTCTTGTGGTGCCCAAGCCGCAAGCCGACACGCAGTTTTCCATCGCCTGCGTGCTCGGCAAGGACCAGACGCTGAACTTCATGGGCGAAGCCAAGGGCAAAGAGGACAAGGAATGGTGGACGGACGTGAGGCGCGCCTGGCAGATCTCGCTCGAGACCGGCGAGATCGCCTCGGTGCCGCCGAGAGGCATCCGTTGTACCAACGCCGGTTATGGGCAGTAGGAATGCTCCAATGCGAGCTATGCTCAATGACTTGGTGATCGCCGCGAGCGACGACATCATCGAGCAAGGCGGCTACGCCTATTTCCCGAAAGACGACGTGCGGCTCGAGCTCTTGGAGAAGACGGCGAAGACGGCGTCCGATCTCGAATGTCCGCATGGCGTACAGTTCTACGACGTGGTGCTCCACGGCAAACGCTACCCCCGCGCCGCCTGGCGCTACGAGGCTCCGCGCCCGTCGATGAGCCACGTCGCTGATCGCTTCGGCTTCTGGCACGACGTCGAAGTCCGCTAGCCTTGGTAAACCCATAAAAGAAAAGGCCCCGGCAAAATGCCGGAGCCTTCGTGCTTCTAGCCTTGTGCTTCAGCTTTAGCGGCGATTGCCAAACAGCTGGAGCAACAGCATGAACAGGTTGATGAAGTCGAGATAGAGCCTAAGCGCTCCCATCACCGCCTTGCGGCCGGTGATCGATCCGTCTTCGTTGGCGTTGTACATCTCCTTGATCTGCTGCGTGTCGTAGGCCGTGAGACCGGCGAAGATCAAGACGCCGATCACCGATACGGCGAATTGCAGCGCGGTCGAGCCGATGAACAGGTTCACGAGCGAGGCGATGATGATGCCGATCAGGCCCATGAACAGGAACGACCCCCAGCCGGAGAGGTCACGGTTGGTGGTGTAGCCCCACAGCGACAGTCCGCCGAACGCGGCTGCGGTGATGAAGAATACCCGAGCCATGCTCTCGCCGGTGTAGACTAGGAAGATCGAAGAGATCGACGCGCCCATCAGCGCGGCGAAGGCCCAGAACGAGATCTGGGCGGCTTGCAGGCTCATCGAGCCGATGCGCGCCGAGATGAAGAAGACCAGCGCGAGCGGAGCGAAGATCACCACCCACTTGAAGGCGCTCGCGAACATGAACGAGCCAAACGGGGTAAGAGCAAGCTCCCCGCCCGCACCCGTCGTAACCGACATGGCATAGATCATGTAGGCCACGAGGCCGGTGATCGCCACGCCGGACGCCATGTAGTTGTAGACGCGAATCATGTAGGCGCGGAGGCCCTGGTCGATGACGCCGACGTCCGTGCGTCCAACGGTCGTGCCTTGCGCGTAACGTCTGTCGAGATCAGCCATGTGTGTGAGGGTCCTTTCCCCTAGCTGCCGCTACATTGAGAAGA
>JBKPSQ010000049.1:0-3527 GCA_046735075.1 Pseudomonadota bacterium | reverse complement strand
CTCCTTCTTTATTGGCGATCTCATGGAAGCTCGGGATGTCGGCATTCGCCTGTCGCGCTTCGCCGGTACCGACCAGGTGACTAGTTCGAGCACAAATCTCCCGCGAGCTTTTTGCCATGTTCGGGGTCGGGTGCGCTCGTGCCCGGGCTGGGCAAATGCCTGCGTAGTCGCAAGTGGCAATGTCAAACTGAGAATGGCAATGCGCGCGCGCTCATGGTCGACATAGACCCGACAGGAGGACGAAATGGCCGGAAAAGACGCCGAAATGCAAAGCCCGCAGGCGCTCAGCGAGGACATTCAAGAGATCGCCAAGCATCTTGCCAACTTGCGCAGCAACCTTGAGGCGTTGACCGGCCAGGTCAAGCGCACCGGGGATCATCAACTCGAGCGGGCGCAAGACGCCGCCGGCGAGGCGGTCAAGGTGGTCGAAGATGCCGTCAAGCAAAACCCCCTTTCAGCCCTTGGCATCGCGCTCGGCATTGGCTTCCTCGTCGGCATTGTGCTCAGGCGCTAATCATCGATGAATTGTCGGCGCCGGCCGGCGAAGAACATTTGCCCGTCTCGTGCATTCTCCGTTACGGTTAAGCAACACGACGTAGCGTCATGTAGGTTTGGAGAAGGCTCACGATGGAGATTCCGCTGCAAATCAGTTTCCGCAACATGGACCCCTCCCCAGCCGTCGAAGAGCGCATTCGCAAGAAGGCGGCGAAGCTCGAACGCTTTCACGACCGCATCATCGGCTGCACGGTGGTGGTGGAGGCCCCGCATCGCCATCACCATAAGGGCAAGCTCTATAGCGTGCGGGTCGATATCAGCGTACCGGGTAAGGACGTGGTAGTCGACCGCGCCAAGCCGATCGATCAAGCTCATGAAGACGTCTACGTCGCCATTCGTGACGCCTTCAATGCCGCCGCCCGCCGGCTTGAGGATCAAGCGCGAAAAAAGCGCGGCAACGTCAAATCCCACGCGAGCCCTTAGGCCTTCCAGAAGGCCTTGGCATCTAGGAAGCGGGCGAAGGCATCTTCGGCGTCGTCAAGGAGCTTCGCGGCTTGTGCGTCCGCCCCAGCTGGATCAGTCTTGGTAGGAGTCTGGCCGGTATCGGCGGCCTGTCCCATCAGCGGGGCGGTCAGCGTTTGGCGTGTCGCGATATCGTTGAGTCCGCCTAGCGCGTCTTGCAGATCCTTGAGGGCAGACAGCGTATCACTTCTGCGTTTCTCGCTCGTCTCGCCATCAAAGGTGTTGGCGAAAAACTCGGTCCCATAGCGGAGCCGCTTAGCGCGGATGCGGAGCTTATGCCTCTGGCGCGCGCTCTTATGGCGAAGGTCGGCGCCCCTTTTCTTTATCGTCTTGCGCAAGCGGCGAAGTTCCTTTTTCGCCAGCTCGGCAATCGGACGGGTCCGCCCCTCTTTCCGCAGCTCATCATCAACGGTCGACCAGGGCCCAGTCTCGACCCATTCCACAACGTCGATCACGACAGTGCGGAAGCGCTCAGAGCGGAGCGAGTCCGCAACCCGGGCATAGGCGGTGGCGCGCTTTTCCTCGATATTGCGTAGAGCGGCGGCGATGGTCTCGTCCCCCGGCCTCGCTTCGCGTTGAGGCCGCAGCACGTCAGTCGCGAAGACATCAAGATCGCGGGCGGGCCCGAGATGCTGGGTGACCCATTTGAGCTCGGCCTTGATCTTCTCCTGCTGTTCGTCGGTGGTCATATCGTTAAAGATTGCGATGGCCGCCCGGAGGCGCCGCAGGCCAATGCGCATCTGGTGGAGCGCTTCGGGAACCGCTCTGCATGTGGCCGGGCCGTTGACGATGATCTGTCTCAGGCAGTTATGCGCGATGGCGTGGAAAGCTTGCTCGCTCGGCAGATCGGGCTTGATATCGATGTCGATAGCCTTTTCGACATCATGCGAGCCGCCCTCGACGAGCTCATAGCCCCGCTCGGCTTTGGTCTTGACCGCGAGCCTCAGCGGCAAGGCTTCGGCGAGGGAGCGGGAGAGACGGAACAGATCTCTCATGTTGCCGCGCTTCAACTCAAACTCGACCTCAGAGATCGGTCGCCTGCCCTCTGCGGAAAGGATCTCGCCTTGGTCGAGTGCGACCTCGATCTCTGAGTCTCCACATGCCACGAGATAAGTCTTGCGCTTGACGGTGGTCACAAACAGCTGGCGCAACGACTCCTTGATTTCTGGCGTCAGCAGGGGCCCAAGCGCAGTCCCTTCGGCATAGTCTAGCTCCGGGCGGGGAGAAGTAATTTGCCGCTCCCATTCGAAGCGCTCCATTGGCTCGGCCTCGCTCTCCATCGACTTGACGGTCTGAACATATCCCGTGCCGGTGTCGCGAACGCGGAGATAGACCCCCGCCTTGCGCAGCGCGAAATCGACTGTATCGAAATAGACCGAGCTCAGATCGCGTTCTTCGGATCGGGTAATGCTTTCCCGAAGCAAGGGATGTGAGGCAACGCGCGCAGCATCCCGTGGATCGACCTCGAACTTGAGCTCGATTTCCTTCGAATGACGCGCAGGATCGTCTCCAGACACTAATCGTCCCATTTTCAGTTACGGCCCCAAGCGCCGAAGGAACCGGAGCCGTCTTTGGCGGCGTGGCGACTCGAGGATGCCACGCGAATAAAAATGCCGACCGCTCAGCTTGGCAGCCAGACGGTCAGCCGCGGCGAAAGAACCTACATCTTACTGTCACAATCAAGAGGTGTGTGCCGCCGCGTGCGGCATCTTACGTCGAGACCAAACTGCTAGTCGGATGACCTAATTGCCTGAAATGAATCGTGTTTCGCCGGAGGCGGTCCCGGTTCTGTCACGTTGGCGGAACAGCCTCCGCCTAAGAGCCGCCGGCGCCCGCAGGCTTCTGAAAGACGCCAAGCAGCTCTCCTTGCGCGAGCACATGCCCGCCCATCGCGTCGAGCAGGTCCTTCCGATCGGCGTCCGGTTTAAGCGCAAGCGCGGTGTCGAGCGCAAATAGCTGAAAATGATAGTGATGTGGGTCATTGCCCGGCGGTCGCGGTCCGAAATAGCCAGTGGTTCCACGCGTATTCGTGCCCTGCATGGCACCCTTCGGATCCTCGAGCGCGGGTGCGCCAGGAACTCCCTCGCGAAGATGGGTGATATCAGCCGGCACGTTGAATAGGAGCCAGTGCACCACAGGCTTCGGCTTAGGCGCGTCAGGGTCCTCCATGCCTTGCGGCGCGCCCGACCAGTTGAGCTCCGGCGAGACATTCTCGCCATAGGCCGAATAACGTAGGTCCATCCTCTTTCCGTCATCGAAGGCTGCGGAGCTCACCTTGAGCTCATCCTTCGCGGCAACAATCGCGGTAGCAAGGTCCTTCGGTGTGTCCTGCTCGGCGAGAGCCGCGTTCTTTTGAGCTTTCATGGGCGCCATGCCGTTGTTCTCTGCCATCTTGGGATTGTCGTAAGTGACGCGGTAGATCACGCCGTTGGTATCGTCGCCGACGAAGAGGGAGCCGTCCTTTCCCACGGCGAGGCCAAAGGGACGCCCGATAAAACCGTACTCGCCGT
>JBKPSQ010000048.1:0-3912 GCA_046735075.1 Pseudomonadota bacterium | reverse complement strand
GCCATGACGAGCGCGGCAAAGCCCAACAGCTTGGCAATCCAGCCTTGCGCGGACACGCCGCCCACCGCTTCGACACTGACGGCAAGAAGCGCGCCGACCACGATCACCGAAGAGATGGCGTTGGTGACGCTCATCAGTGGGGTGTGCAGTGCCGGCGTGACGCTCCACACCACGTAATAGCCGACGAAAATCGCCAGCACGAAGATCGAGAAGAACGACACCAGGCTGTGTCCGCCTTCCTCTTTGGCGAGTGCCTCGCCTGCCGGCAGCGCCAGCATTAGCGCGAATGCCACAATGCCGAGAAGGCTCGCCGTCAAGCTCCGAAGGCTCATGCTTTTACTCCCTTCGACTGTCGCTTGGGACTTGCGGCTTTGGCGGGCGCAGGCGCATCGGGCTTGCCGAGTCGCTCGGCGATTATCGCATTCACGATGGCGCCATCGCGCGCGATCAGCGTGCCCTTCACAAGCTCGTCGTCCCAGTTGATGGCAAGATTCTTGGTCTGCTTGTCGATCAAGGGCTCGATGAAAGCCTGCAGATTGCGGGCGTAGAGGCTCGATGCATTGACCGGAACCGAGCCCGGCAGATTGAGCTTGCCGAAAATCCGCACGCCGTTGTGCTCGGCGATCTCGCCCGGCTTGGTCACCTCCGTGTTGCCGCCGCGCTCGGCAGCAAGATCGACGATGATCGAGCCCGGCTTCATGCTTTCGATCATCGCTTTGGAGATGAGCTTAGGTGCCGGGCGTCCCGGGATCAGCGCGGTGGTGATGATGATGTCCTGCGCCTTGATGTGCTCGGCGATGAGCTCCGCCTGCTTCTTCTTGTAGGCGTCGGACATCTCCTTGGCATAGCCGCCGGCCGTCTCGGCCTGCTTGAACTCCTCGTCCTCGACAGCGATGAATTTCGCGCCGAGCGAAGCCACCTGCTCCTTGACGGCGGGCCGCACATCGGTCGCGCTCACGATGGCGCCGAGGCGCCGGGCCGTGGCGATCGCCTGCAAGCCGGCGACACCCACACCCATCACGAATACGCGCGCGGCGGGAACCGTGCCCGCCGCCGTCATCATCATCGGAAGGGCGCGGCCGAAGGCGGCTGCGGCATCCACCACCGCCTTGTATCCGGCGAGGTTCGATTGCGACGACAGCACGTCCATGCTCTGCGCCCGGGTGATGCGCGGCATCAGCTCCATGGCGAACAACGCGACGCCGGACTTGGCGAGGGCTTCGAGCCCATCGGCATCGGAAAATGGATCGAGCATGCCGATCAGTGCCGCGCCTTTCTTCATCGCCTTGGCGATGGCCGGGTCTGGCCGCCGCACGGTGAGCACGATATCGGCATTGCCGACCGCCTCGGCGTCGCTCTTGGCGATCTTGGCCCCTGCCGCAGCGTAGTCTTGATCGGAAAAATGCGAGCGCTCGCCCGCGCCTGAGCGGACGGTGACCTCGGCGCCGGCCTTGACGAGTTTCTTTACCGTCTCAGGCGTGAGCCCGATGCGCGGCTCGTCTTGTCCCTCGGCGGGCACGCCAATCGCAATCATCGTTGCTCCGTCGCCAGCGGATGCGGGCAGACGCAAGGTTAGCGTTCATGCCAGCTCAGATTGAACTAAGGAAGGCTGCCAGTTTGAAAGGATGACGCGGGGTCAGACCACGAAGATGGCAAGGGCCGCCATAAGGACAACGACGCCGACAATGAGATAGCCGCTCAGCTTGAGGAACAATTTGTAGGTTCTCTCATGCTCGCTATAGTCCATTGCCGGGTGGCCTTCGGATCGATCGATGCGCATTCCACTCCCCTTCTGACGCCTGGGTTGTTGCTCTGATTGGGCCACTTACCACAAAGCCCGCCGAGCCCGCAATCCGGCAGCTTTTGGTGAGGGCGCCCTAAGCCGGCAACATGCCCTGGTGCCGTGGGATGGTCGCTACTAGGACCCCGGCTTCGGGGCGACCAACCTTTCCAATGCGTCGTGCGCGCGGCGGATATAGGTCTTAGGCCACGCCTCGAAATAGACGACGGACGTCGGGCTTGCAAAACAATAGAGCTTGCCGTCGTCGGGATCGCGCCAGTTAAAGGCGCAATCCGTCTTGATCAGCGCACCGGCGATAAGCCCGATTGGATCGTAGTTGTCGAGTTCCGCTTTTATGGCGTGCGGCACGGCTGCTTTCCAGATGCCGATCGAACTCGCATCTGGTCTCGCGCGCATGTTTGGTTCCGCTGCTTGCCCCGACCTGGCATTTGTCGGAGCCGATACGGCTAAAACAGTTGCTGTGAAGAAGATCAGGAAGGTGACGCGCATCTGGCCTCTCTTAGCCGCATCTGGCCTCTCTTAGCCGTGGTAGGTGAACGAGGAATAGCCTCCAGCGCTTCGGCCAAAGCGCCAGCGCCAGTCGTAGTCAGTAAGCTCAACGGATTTCGATTTGGCGACCACCAAGGGCTCGCCTGGTGCAAGACAGAGCGGGTGTCCGGCTACAATGGTCTCGCGTCCTTCCTGTCCCGCAATTGCTTCTATGTCGGCTGTCACGAAGCCAGGAATGTGTAACGAGCGCTTCCTGCCCCTGGCCTCATAGCGTATCGGCGCAGACTTCACGCCGAGGAATCGCTCGAAAAAGCCAACGAGCACGGAAGGGTGACCGCCCGCGCCGCCGGTAAAAGATTGCTTCAAGGGCGGTGAACTGCGCGGGCGTTGCCCGCTCATCAATATAAAGCGCTGCCAGCCATTTCACCTGCTGCATATGCCCCGCCGCGTAAGCGGCCAGCGCGACATTCAGCTCATTCAAATCCAGCTTGTCGTAGCTGCCGCTCTCGATGTGTCAAGCATAAAGGACCGAGCAGTCGCCGGGGCTCGGCGGACTGGTGAAGATGCAAGGGCAGACAACTTCGCAGCTACAGGCTTCAAAATAGGTGCCGCGCAATTTCCAAGCCGGATTCATCGCAAACCCGCAGCCGAGAGACAAATCGGTCTCCTTCTGTAGACCGATCGGTATCCTCAGTCAATGGGTGTCAAGCGGTGGCTAGAGAAGCGATTTAGGCAGGCTGTGCGGCCTTGTCCGTGCCGTCCGTCTGCGAACCAAAGGATCAGGCTTCGCTTCCGCGACCAGGAGCCCCGCCGCTTTCTTGGCATCGGCCACGATGTGCATCTTCCCCGTGACCTGTGCGACCACGACGGCCCCGTCGATCAACACGAGCAGTTGGTGCGAGATCCTCTCGGGATTGCGCAACCCTGCCTCGCGCGCCAGATCGCGAAGATACGATGCAACGAAGACTTTGTTTCCGGCGGCGACCTTGTGCACGGGATCGCGAGGATCGGCGAACTCCGCCGTGGCATTGATGCAGGCGCAACCGTAGAAGTCCTTGCTTCGTGTCCATTCCTCGATCACATCGAAGCAAGCCAGAAGTCTTTCTGCGGGGGTTCTGCCGCGCCGTTCGACTTCGTTGGTGAACCATGCGCGATAATTATCGTCGCGCCGCTGCATCACCGCAATGATCAGATCTTCCTTCGAGCCGAAATGCGAATAGAGCGTTTTCTTGGCGACACCTGCCTCGGCGAGAATCGCTTCGATGCCGGTCGCGTGGAAACCGTCGCGGTAGAATAGTTTAAGCCCTGCCTCAATGAGGCGGTCGCGGGGACTGGACGACGTCATCTTGCAAGATTGATCCTTCTTCTCCGCTTCATACCACGTAGCGCTGAATTGATACGAGAGCTGGAACTTATCCCCGGGCTGCAATTCGCACTTACACTGTGCGCACCTCGTCCACTTGAAGGGCGCTTCGCGAGGCGAACGTCGAGGCGGGACGAGGTGCGGCGCCTGCGGGCTCGTGTACGCAACATGAGCACTCGGGCGGCATCGGAGCTCCCTCCGGGGCCAATAGGAGCCCCTGCCAGGAGCTGGCTGAAGGATCGGTCGGCGCGTTCGAGCG
>JBKPSQ010000047.1:0-2606 GCA_046735075.1 Pseudomonadota bacterium | reverse complement strand
CCGGAATTCAGGGCCTGGAAGTCAACTCGCTGTCGGCGAGGGCTGCTTCGATTACCTTTGACTATGCGGGGTCGCTCGGCAAGCTGCAGGCTGAGCTTGGCCAAAACGGCTTCGAGTTCGGCGAAAAGGATGGAAACTTCGTGCTCCGTTCCCGTTAGAGCCCATGGCCCTAAGTCACTCCCTGTTGTCGAATCTGCTAAACTTTGAACTTGGAGGCTGCCTAAACGCTAAGCGCGCAAAAGCGGCCGCCGGGAGGAATGTGTAAGTGAATATCCCCAACGGCCTCACACTTGGGCGGATCATTCTTGTTCCGCTCGTGGTGTGGCTGATCATCACGCATGAGATGCTGGCGGCCTTCCTGCTGTTCCTGCTCGCAGGCTTTTCCGACGCGGCCGACGGCTTCATCGCCAAGCGCTATGGGTGGCGAAGCGAGCTCGGTGCCTATCTCGATCCCATTGCCGATAAGGCGCTGCTCGTCAGCATTTACGTCACGCTCGGCCTCTCCGGCCATCTCCCGGCCTGGCTGGTCATCGCGGTCGTGAGCCGCGACATCCTCATCGTCGGCGCGGTCGTGCTGTCCTGGATGCTGTCGCGGCCACTGACGATGCACCCGCTGCTCATCAGCAAGGTCAACACCTTCGCCCAGATCGTGCTTGCGGGGCTGGTGCTCGCTGAGCTCGGCCTAGGCCTCGGCCTCGATCCTCTGGTGCATTTCCTGGTCTGGGTGACAGGCGCGCTCACCATTCTCTCTGCCGCGGCCTATTTCTGGGCTTGGCTTGGGCACATGGCGAGCTACGAGCCTCAGCCTCGTCCGCTTCCTCCGCGCAAGAGCACCACGGTTGGAGTCGACCAGTCGCAGCGGTCACGGGTTAGGGCTTCGTGACGCTCACGCAGCTCACGCTCGATTTGCCGCATCGCGCCGCGCTCGGCGCCGAAGACTTCCTGGTCAGCGATTGCAATATCGCGGCGGTGAGACTGATCGATACTTGGCCCCGCTGGCAGGAGCCTGCGCAACTCCTGATCGGGCCACCGGCGAGCGGCAAGACGCATCTCGTGCGCGTCTGGCAGGAGCGATCCGGCGCGCAGCTCCTTGATGCAAAGACGCTGGATGCCAGTTTCATCGATAAGGTGGGCGAGGGGACGCCGCTTGTCGTCGAGGACTTGGAACGCAATGCTTACGACGAGAGGGCTCTGTTCCACCTCCTCAACCTCGCGCGGGAGAAGCTGCTCTTTGTGTTGCTCACGGCCCGTACCGCACCGAGGCGCTGGGATATCTCGTTGCCGGACCTATCGTCGCGGCTGAGCGCCCTACCCATTGTCGAGATTGGCGAGCCTGACGAGGCGCTGCTCAGAATGGTTATGCTCAAGCATTTTGCGGACCGGCAGATCGACATCGATCCGAAGGCGCTCGAGTTTCTCGCTCTTCACGTGGATCGCTCGTTGCAAGCTGCGGCGGTGGCGGTGGAGGTCATCGACCGCTTGGCGCTGGCGACGGGACGCAAGATAAACCGCCAGCTGATCGTCGATGCGCTTGCGGGGAGCACCGTGACCGACTAGGCGGGGCTCCGCTCCTTACTCGTAACGCAGTTGATAGATATTTTGCGCTATCATGGCTGCCGGTAATGCCGGGGACGCGTAGGGGCGCAATAAAGCGCTTTGTTTCCAAGAGGTTATAAATGACCTTGCAAGAGAAGGTTGAGCATCCTGAGCCGGGGCCGGGAGTCGCCGCCTTCGGGCCTAGCCGCTTCTTCAATCGCGAGCTGTCTTGGCTTGACTTCAACCGGAGGGTGCTCGAGGAGGCCGAGAACGAGCGCCATCCGCTGCTTGAGCGGCTACGCTTCCTTTCCATCTCTGCCTCGAACCTCGATGAGTTCTACATGGTGCGCGTGGCCGGCCTGCGCGGCCAGGTCGTTGCCGGCATCGAGACGCCGAGCGTGGACGGGCTGACGCCGGCGGAGCAGCTTGACTGCATCAACCGCGCCGTCGCCGAGCTTACCGCTCAACAGCAGGAGAACTGGGTCACGCTGGAGGCGCTGCTCGCCGAGGCTGGCATCCACGTCCTTCACGCCGACCAACTCACCGACGACGAGCGCACCTGGCTTGAAGAGCACTTCCTTCGCCACATCTTTCCGGTGCTGACGCCGATCGCCGTCGATCCGGCCCATCCGTTTCCGTTCATCCCTAATTTCGGCTTCACCCTTGGGCTTGAGCTTGTGCGCGAAGGTTCGCTTCGCGCCATGCACGCGCTCATGCCGATCCCGCCCCAGCTCGCCCGCTTCATCCGCTTGCCGAGCAAGGGCGAGCCTAAGGAGCCGATCCGCTTCATCAGGCTCGAGACGGTGGTCGGAATCTTCGTGTCGCGCCTCTTCCCCGGCTATCGGGTGAGAAGCCAGGGCTCGTTCCGGGTACTGCGCGACAGCGACATCGAGGTCCAGGAAGAGGCCGAGGATCTGGTGCGGCTGTTCGAATCGGCATTGAAGCGCCGGCGCCGCGGCTCCGTCATCAGGCTCGAGATCGAAGCGTCGATGCCGTCCAGGCTCCAGCGCTTCGTGATGCAGGAGTTGAAAGTCTCCGAGCGCGAGAGCTTCGTGCAGAAAGGCCTGATC
>JBKPSQ010000046.1:0-5320 GCA_046735075.1 Pseudomonadota bacterium | reverse complement strand
ACCTCCCACCGTCCGGGAAAATCACATTGAGCGCCATAGTCGAACCCAAGACCCTCCTGATCGGCAAATCGTCCTACCTGCTTCGTGAAAAGCGGATTCAGTGTGACGAGCCAGGGGCCACTGACCAACTCTACGATGGGGCCGAAGCCGAACTGGTCGGGATCGCCTTCCGCGCCTCCGTGATTATCGCTTTCTCGTATCCTCCTTGAAACGACAGCGCGAGGCCGTCACCTTCCCGCTTGATCAATGCGAACTCAGTTTCAAACTCGACGTCGCTCGATCTCAAGTCTTCGCCCAAGGGCTGTTCGAAGCCCGCAGTAAATTGCAGAAGCCACCAATCGGTGAGTCCGTAGGAAAGCTCAAGCTCATGGCTGTGAACGATATCGTTTGCGTTCTCGTTATTGCCGGTAATCGCCGGTACGCCCCAATGATAGGCTCCCCTATACTCAACTTCCTTTTCGCCTTTCTCGATGCCAGCTTCCTGGATCTGAAACTCGGCAAAGACGGGCTGCGTGCCCACCAGAATTGTCCCGGCCGTGAATGCAAAAACGACCAATTTTTGCCGATAAGGTCCAGCCAAAGTCTTCCCCCAACAGCGCGCTTTTCGTCGCAAGGCGCTGGAGGGCATTCTAAGCATATTGAAACCAATTGGCACGAAAGGGAATTTGCCAGCCCATGATCGCATCACAAGCCCTGGTCGCCACCGGCGTTAACACCAGCCCGAGCAAGGTCCCCGAAGTCACCTTCGGATTCTGGATCATCAAGATCCTCGCGACCACGCTCGGCGAGACCGGCGGCGACGCGGTGACCATGACCTGGCTCAAAGCAGACGTGGCGGCCAACTCGGGCTACCTAGTCGGAAGCGCGATCTTTCTTTCGGCGCTCGCCGTGCTCGTGCTCATCCAAATCTCCGCCAAGCGATTCCACCCGTTCCTCTACTGGGCGGTGATCGTAGCGTCGACCACGGCGGGGACGACCATGGCGGACTTCGCCACGCGCTCGCTCGGCGTCGGCTATACCGGCGGCTCGCTGATCCTGCTCGCCTGCCTCATGGCGGTGCTTGCTGGGTGGTACCGGTCGCAAGGGTCGATCTCGGTTTCGACCGTGAACACGCCGAAGGTCGAGGCGTTCTATTGGCTCGCCATCACCTTCTCGCAGACCCTGGGCACTGCGCTCGGCGATTGGGCCGCCGATACCGGCGGGCTCGGCTATGAGGGGGGCGCGCTCCTGTTCGGCGCGGCCCTCGCCATCATCGCCGGACTTTATTTCTGTACGGGCATCTCCCGGGTCACGCTATTCTGGGCGGCCTTCATCCTGACGCGCCCGCTCGGCGCGACGCTGGGCGATTTCCTCGATAAGCCGCTCGATCACGGCGGCCTTGCCTGGAGCAGACCCATCGCCTCGTTGGTCATCGCCGCGGCGATGGTGCTCTGCATCCTGGTGTTCCCGCAGAGAGCAGGCGGTCACCCCGGCGAGGCATAAAGCCTCCGCTTAAGCTAGCGGCCAAGGAGCTTCTTCTGCTGATCGACATATTCCTGAGAGGTGTCGCCGGCCGCGATCAGCGCATCGATGCAGGCCTTGGACAGCTTGGGACCGTTCTGCTTGAAGCAAATATCGAGAAGCTCGCTGCCGATCGCGTATTGGCCGCACAGATTGTGGTAGTCCCACTCGCAGGCCTGCTGTACGGCCGGCGTCACCGTCACCGACTGGGCCTGCGCCGTACCGGCGAAGCCGAGGATGGTCATGGAGGCAACGAGCAGTCTTGCAGCATGAACGGTCATCAAAATTTCCTTCCTTAGTGAAGAGTACTGAATGGGAGTCGAGCGGCAGCTAGGCCATGCCCATGGCTTTGGCCTTATTGAGCAGAGCCTCGGCCTGGCGGATCGAGGCGATGTCGATCAGTCGGCCGTCGAGCGACACGGCGCCCTTCCCTTCCCGCGCCGCCTGCTGCATGGCCTCGACGATACGCTTCGCCTTGGTGACCTCGGCGTCAGACGGCGTGAACACCTTGTTGGCGAGCTCGACCTGGGAGGGATGGATCGCCCATTTGCCCTCGAAGCCGAGCACGGCGGCGCGCTTCGCCGCGGCCGTATAGCCATCGGGGTCTGAGAAATCGCCGAACGGCCCGTCGATCGGCCTAAGGCCATAGGCGCGGCAGGCGACCATCATGCGCGACAGCGCGTAGTGCCACGGGTCGTTCCAGTAGTAATGGCGGTGGCCCTCGGCGTCCTTGTCGGCGAGCACTCCATAATCCGGGTGCGGCCCGCCGATGCCGACTGTGCGCGCGCGCGTTGAAGCGGCGTAGTCAGCAACGCCGAAGGAGAGCGCCTCCAGCCGCTTCGAGCTTTGCGCGATGGCCTCGACATTGGCCATGCCGAGCGCGGTCTCGATCAGACATTCGAAGCCGATTTTCTTCTCGCGCTTCTTCGCCTGCTCGATCTGCGTCACCAGCATGTCGATGGCGTAGACGTCCTGCGGCACGCCAGTCTTGGGAATCAGGATCATGTCGAGCCGCGGGCAGTTCTCCACCACGTCGACCACGTCACGATAGCAGTAATGGGTATCGAGGCCGTTGATGCGGATCATCATCGTCTTCGCGCCCCAATCGATGTCGTTGAGGCCCTGGATAATGTTCTTGCGTGCCTGCTCCTTATCGTCGGGCGCGACCGCGTCCTCGAGGTCGAGGAAGATGATGTCGGCGCCGCCTTTGGCCGCTTTCTCGAACAGCGAGGGATTGGACCCCGGTACGGCAAGCTCTGAGCGATGGAGACGCGGGGTCGCCTGTTGGATCAGGGTGAAGCTCATCTTTCCTTTCCCTCCTTACTTAACCTGTGGCGCCGAGACCTGCGGCGACCGTGTTGATGGATAGCAGAACTGCGGACTTATAGGCTTCGCGCTCGGCCTCGTTTTGCGCGCTTCTGAAGCGACGCAATAGCTCGACCTGCTCGCGGTTCACCGCATTGACGGTGGGAAGTCGCGACAAGAGCGAGCGGCGATATTCGGGGAAGCGCTCGGCGAGCTCGCGTCCCTGGCTCACCTTCAGCAACATCTCGCGCGTGAGCTTGAGCTCGGCTTCGATCCGCCCGAGGATATTGGCGCGCACACCCTCCTCGGCTACGAGGCTCGCATAGTCGCGCGCAATATCGAGATCGACGAGCAGCAGCGTCTTCTCCACCTCATCGATGATCAGCCGGAACAGGCGCGACTCGTTGAACATGCGGTGGAGCAGGGCGAGGCCCTCCTCTCCGCGCACTTCAAGCAAGCTGGAAAGCGCGGTGCCCACGCCGTACCAGCCGGTGATGATGTGGCGGTTCTGGGCCCAGGCGAACACCCAGGGGATGGCGCGAAGATCGCTCAAGGATTTGGCGCCGAAGCGGCGCGTGGGGCGCGAGCCGATATTGAGCATCGCGATCTCTTCGAGCGGGCTTGCCGCTTGGAAATAGGCGACGAGGTCGGGGTGGCCGATAAGCCCCGAATAGGCAGCTCGTGAGGCGCCCGACAAAGCTTCGAGCACATCGTCAAACTCGCGCTTCGGCCTCAACGCCTCCTCGCGTTCCGACTTTAGCGCGTGCTCGAACACGGAAGCGGCAAGCAGCTCCATCTGATAAAGCGCCGTGCCCTTGTTGGCATATTTGGAGGAAACCACCTCGCCCTGCTCGGTGACGCGGAAACGCCCACGAATCGAGCCGGCAGGCTGGGCGGCGATGGCGCGCCCGGTCGGCGCGCCGCCTCTGCTGACAGAGCCGCCACGGCCATGGAAGAAGGCAATGGCAATTCCCGCCTCGGTGCCGACCTTGGTCAGCTGCGACTGCGCCTTGGCGAGCTCCCAGTTCGAGGCGACGAAGCCGCCGTCTTTGTTGGAGTCGGAATAGCCGATCATCACCTCCTGCACGTCGTTCTGCCAATGCGTGGAACGGCGAATGACCGGGATGGAAAGCGCCTCGCGCATGATGCCGGGCGACGCCTTAAGATCGGCGATAGTCTCGAACAACGGCACGATGGGCATGGCGCAAATCTCTGTGCCGGTCACATCGAGAAAAGCGCCGCCCTCTTTCGCAAGCAGATAAGCGCCAAGGATGTCGTCAACCGAGCGCGTCATGGACAGAATGAACGAACCGAAGGCATCGCGATCGAGTCCGCGGCGCACCTCGCCGGCCTGTCTGAACATGGCAATCAGGTCTGCGGCTTCAGCAGGAAGCTCGGGAATGAGCCGTGGACCGCTAAGCGGGCGCGCAAGCTCGCGCAACAGCCAGGCCCGCCACTCGCGGCTGCCGAGCTCTGGCGGGCTGGCATCGCCGTGCCCCGCGGTCGCCCACCACAGCGACTGGAGCGCGGCGGTGGTACGCGTAGTGTTCTCGCGAAGGTCGAGCCGCACAGTAGAAAAGCGGAAGATCTCGACGGCGCGGCGCACCGGGCGCACCAGATTCACCGCGAGCGAGCGGCTGCCGACCGCCTCGAGCGAGGACTCGATCATGCGCAAATGCATGATCAACCCGTCGGCATTGTCGTAAGCGGCGCCGGGGCCGCCAATATCCTGGCCCCCGATGCGGGCGATCGAGGCGTCAAGCTTGCGCAACACCACGGTCAGGAACTGGCGGTAAGGCTCACCGGGATTGCGCGCGGCGATCGCTTCGGCTTCGCCGGTCGACTCAAGCTCGCGCCGCAGCTCATCGCGAAAACTCTGCGGAACCGGAAGAGCGCGCTCGGTGATGGAGAGCGCCTTGGCGAGCGCCACCAGACGATCCCGGTAGTAGCGCAGGGAGGCGAGCGCGTTCTGCCGCAAGGTCCAGGCTGTGACGCGCGTGGTGACGGAAGGATTGCCGTCGCGGTCGCCGCCGATCCACGAGCCGAACTGGAAGAAGGGGGGAACCTCGAAATGCCTGCCCGGGTAGTATTGGGCGAGCGCGTCGTCGAGATGGTCGAGCATCTCGGGGGCTTGTGCGAACAGGGTCTCGTCGAAGAAGTGAAGTCCGCGCGAGACTTCGTGCTGCACCGTCGGCTTTTCTAAATGCAGCTCGCCGGTCATCCACACGAGCTCGATCTGATCACGCAGGTCAGCCAGGATCGTGTTGCGCTCGCGTTCGGTCCAGCGCGGCAGCTCGAGCTCACGCAGCAAGAGATAGATGCGCCGGTATTTCTCGAGCACGGTGACGCGCTTCGACTCGGTCGGATGCGCGGTGATCACGGGCCGGATGCGCAAATTCGACAGCAGCCCCTCGATCTGTCGCCCCGGCACGCCCTCTTCCGCAGCCTCGGCAATCACATGGGAGAAGGTGCCGCGCAGAGCTACGCGCCCGCGCTCCCGCTCGATGTGACGGCG
>JBKPSQ010000045.1:0-13170 GCA_046735075.1 Pseudomonadota bacterium | reverse complement strand
CCGGCACGGTTAGGATCGTCAACTCCGGCAGCCTGTTCGGCGGTGGCACCAGCAGCTTCACCGACTATTACGGCACTCACATCGTTACCGGTGCCGGCATCTGTACCGTCCTCGCCGCCACCAATCCCAACGCGAGCGAGTACAGCTCCTTCATCGGATTGGAGCGTTTCGAGAACCAAGGTTTGATGTCGTTGCAGGACGGCAAAGAAGGCGACGTGTTCCGCATCTCGAATGTGCCAGGTCTTCCGGGCCAATATTTCTCTAATGGCGGCATTGCGTTCAACGGCTCGGGCAAGTCCACGCTCGCGGTCGATGCCTTCCTTGGCGGCCCGGGGTCAAAATCCGACGTCTTGATTATCGATGGCGATGTATCGGGCAAGACCGAGGTCAAGGTGAACAACACCAACTCTGGCCTCGGCGTGTTCAATTCTGCCGGCATTCCGGTCGTTTATGTCGGCGGACATGCGAGCGGCGATGAGTTCTTCCTGAAGCACCCGATCGACGCCGGATTCTTCGACTACGACCTGTTCTTCAGGCCGACGGGCAGCGGCGTGTTTGAATTTCAGAGCTTCTTGAACGGACACGCTCTCCTGCTGCCGCAACTCGAGACGGCGATGCAGGATATGTGGCACCAGGGCTCCGACACCTGGTTCGACCGCACGACGGATCTGCGCGTGCTGCTGAATGGCGGCGCACCGGTTGTCGTTCCCAGCGGCAAGCTTGAGGAAGCGGCAGCCAACATCGCGCCGGCCGTATGGGCGCGCGGCTCCGGCGCCTGGCTCAGCCGCGACGACAGCGAGACCGTCAACGCCTTCGGGCAAAATTTCCGCTTCAACCTCAATCGGGACCTCGAGACCGCAGACTTCCAGACGGGCCTTGATCTCGGGAAGCGAGGCCTTCTCGCCGACAACGACATTCTGATTTTCGGCGTCCTCGGCGGCTATGTGCATGGCGACCTCGATTACGATGCGCTCGGCAAGGCGTTCGACTTCGATGGCGGGCAGGTGGGCGGATATGCCACCTACCTCCGAGGTGGGCTGTTTGTCGACACGCTGGTCAATGTGCATCTCATGGAGCTCGAGACCAGAACCCTCGGCTTCCCGAGCTCGCTTGATGCAACGACGGTCGGCGTCAGGACCGACTCTGGCTATCGCTTCGGCTCGTTCAACGGCGGCGCCTTCATCGAGCCGCTGGCGACCATCTCGGTCAATTGGGCCGACATCAACGGCTTCTCGAACGGCGGCAACAGGGTCTCCTTCGACGATGATCCCAATGTCAGAGGAAGACTAGGCCTCCGTGTCGGCACCTCGATGCCGGTATGGACCGGCACCACCATGGAGCCGTTCGTGATCGGCAGCCTGTGGGGCAATTTGACCGACGATAATCAGGCCACACTTGTCTCAAGCGGTACCAGCTTCAAGCTTGAGGACGACCTGCAAGATGTGTGGGGCGAGGTCTCTGCGGGCGTGAACTTCTTCAATCCCTCGGCCAACACAAGCGTGTTCGCCAAGGTCGACGTCACCCTCGGCGACGACCTCGACGGCGTCGGCGGCAAGGCCGGCATGCGCGTCACCTGGTAGACTAATTATTCTTGCTTCCGATCCGTACTTATTTTGCGCCGACTTCGTCCAGCTGACCGACGTTATCGCAAAGCGTGTTTGGAGGCTGGACCACGGCCAGGGATCAACTCGCGAGCAGCGCCCCAATCGTGCTAACGCGCCGCGGATTCGGCAGGCGTGAGGAAGCGGTTATAGATCCAGCCGGTCGTCGATGTTTTGGGATCGGTGACCTGGATCCACTTCTTGTCGCGCGCCACGACCCGCAGCTTGAGCCCCTTGCTCGCGACCTTGACCGTCTCCGAAGACTTCGTTGCCTTGGCGTGCATGTCCACCGCGGCTTTGGTCACCATCCACTCAGCAGGCGCTTTCGGTTCTGCCGGTGCGGGACCAAGCGCATAGCCCCCGTCGTGCGGGCGCGCCGGTTGCGGCGCGGGTATGGTGACGACCTTTACGGTGTTGACCTTCACCCCACTAGCGGCTTCGGCCGATGCTGGCGGCTTCGGCTGTGGCGGAGGCGACGAGCTGTCGATGGATCGGGTTGTCTCGATTGTCGCGACCTGTTCGAAGGGATTGCTTGCGCTCGCCGCGACGGCGCCGGTGTGAGCGGACGAGGGGGCGATGCTCAGCCGTGTTTCGGACTGCGCCAGCACGGTTCCGTCCGCCGCGATGAGTTCAAGGCGTATGTCTGAGGCGTCGCCATGCTCCGGCAGACGCAGCTGCAAGTCGGGGATCTCGTCGGGACGGAGGCTCCAACCCGTGGCGCCGTAGGGACGGCCTTGCGAGAATGAGGCGCCCTCGGGGAGCGCGGTGACGGCGATGATGCTGCGCACTGGGAGCGCGTCGGTCGCGTCAATGGCGACGGGAAACGCGATGAGCTCGCCGCCATTGGCCTCGATGCGGTCGGGCGAGGAGAGAGCGACTTCCAACGTGCTCGGGCGTTGCTTGGGCTGCGCCAAAGCGGTCGGCGTAGGCGAGCTCGATGCGCTCGATTTGGCAGCAGATGGCCCTCCATGAACCGCGTGCGTTGCCACCATGTCCTGCCACAGCCGAACGAAGAGCATGGTCAAGGGAATGAGGGCCAAGACCACAAGCGCCGAGACCCAAGCATTTCTGCTCAGACCACGCTTGCTTTGATCCGCGGCCACCGTCGGGAGCGCGCGCGAGTTCGGCCGAACGATCGCCTGGGCTTGTTGGCCGGGGAAGCCAATCGCTGTCGGAACCAGAGTCGGTCTTGAGAAGGCTGGCCGCCTCGGCGCGGGAGGATTTTCTCCGCGCAACGGCTCGAGGAAGCGCTTCGCCAAAGCAGGAATGTCCTGATCCGAAGGCTCTGACGCGAGCTGTCTGGCTTGGGCTCTGAGGGGCTGCACTTCTGACCGAGCCTTTAGGGGATGCGCCTGACCTCCCGTCACGCGGGCCAGGTCGTGCCATTTTGGTCTCTGTCAAGCGTTATGATGACATTTCTTGGGCAAAATTGTCGCCTTCCACGGCCGAGCGATGGGCTGCACCCATCTTTTGTCCAGGAGAATACGTGCTTGAAACCCGTAACCCGGGAAGAGGGGCTACGCGCGAATCAGGCCTTATCCCCGCCGCCAAAACTTCGCGTAGAGTCCGCAGCACCTCGTCCACTTGAAGGGCGTTTCTCGAGGCGTTCGTGAAGCGGGACGGGGTGCGGCGCCTGCGGGCTCGTGGACGCAACATGAGCACTCGGGCGGCAGCGGAGCTCCCTCCGGGACCACTAGAGAGTCCCTGCCTGGAGCAGGCTGAAGGATCGGTCGGCGCGTTCGAGCGCGACGGGCCGGACTAAAGCAGGGCCCGGTGCCGACAACGCCGTGATTGGCGCGCCGAGAGGCGCCCGCCGCGATCCCGCAAGATCGCGGACACCATAGGTTTGCGCTTTTCGGCGCGCCATCCCCCTTCAAACGGGGGCCGTTCTTTGACATACCTTCGCGGGCCAGCCCGGCGAAGCGATCAAGCTTGCGAGCAAGCGCAGTAGTTCTCCGCAAAAACTATCGGTCAGCGACTCCCACGCGATACCAATAGACCAAGTTCCAACCCTTCCAGCCTGTGAAGAGAAGGATGCAGACCACGACGAGCGAGAGCAGCAATCCGGTCGGTAGGATCGCAGCTTCACCTGTCGTGTATCGCGTGTACCAATTGTACAGCGCGATCAATACAGCCAGGACATTGCCGCCCCCATGCCACCACGCATCCTTCAAGGCGCGGATTTTTGGTTCACCCAAAAAATCAATCAGGCCGAAGACAGCTGCCAGAGCCGCCATGACGAGGCCGACTCCCAACAGCCATAAGGCGGCCGTGGCCCAGAACGCATCCGCCGTTCGCCAGAAGGCCAAGTCGCAAAGAAACGCAAAGACAAAGAATGCGATTGGAAATGGAATCAGCATCGGATGCACGGGATGGCCGGCAATCGAGGCTGTGCTTTTGGGATTAGGTGGCATCGAGGTGGGCATGGCAGAAACTCCTTGCCCCCCGGATGACCGCTGTGCCGTGGCGCCATATAAATGCAGCTCCTATCGCGATGTTCCCGAGAACGAGGTTTTCGGCGCAGCTTCGCGGACCCACCCGGCGAAGCGATGAAGCTTGCGAGCAAGCGCGCCCGGGCGCTACAGATGCTCCCGCAACAAGCCCCTCGCGAACCATCCAAGACGCACCACAACATCCCCCTGTGACGCGGCCAATCCTCAGCCCTGCCGAGGCGCTCGGGCTTTCCGGCGCCACCCTCGAAGCGCGCATCAGGCGCGCCGCAAATCACGTCAGCGACGCGACCTTCGCGCGGATTGCCGCGCGGCTGCTTGAAGATGCACGCGCCAACGAGATGATCTACGAACATGAGGGCGTGCAGGAGCCAGTGCGCCTCATGCTGCGCCCGTTGCTCGTTATGCAGGAGCAGCTCAGCTACGTGCATCATGTCTGTCTGCAGATGATCGAGGCGCTGAAGCGGCTGCCCGACCTTTATCTGCAAGACGAGCGCATCAGGAAAATCGTGGCGATCACGGAGGATGAGCAGCGCTGGTTCCACGATACGTGGACGAAAGAGCATTCACGCTTCAATTCGATCTACGGCCGGCTCGATGCGGTATGCGATTTCACCGGCGCCGGCTGGCAGGATTCGCTCCATTTCATGGAGCCGAACCTCACCGGCGTTGGCGGCATTCACTACGCGCCGATCTCCGAGCAGCTCGTCATGCGCGACGTCATGCCGACCTTGCTTGCACACGACCCGAGCCTCGTCGTCGAGCTGCCGCGGGACCAACGTGAATTGTTCGTCCAGGTGTTGATCGACCACGCGCGCGCCCTCGGCCGCGAGTCGTGCCAGCTTTGCTTCGTCGAGCCGAAATACGTGCATGAGGGGCCTGCCGAGCAGTCGGTGTTGAGCCAGTTCCTCTCTGAGCGGCACGGTCTCACCATTGCCCATGCCGACCCGCGCGAGCTGCGCGTGGAGGGGGAGGAGGTCTTCTACGAGGACGTCAAGATCGACGTGGTCTACCGCGATTACGAGCTGCGCGAGTTGATCGCTTTGGAGAAGGAGATCGGGCGGCCGCTCGATGCCATGCGGCTCCTGTTCCGACAGAACCGCGTCGTCTCATCGCTGGTCGGCGACTTCGATCATAAGAGCGCTTTCGAGATCCTGACCGATCCTGGGCTCGGCGAGCAACTTTTCAGCGCGGACGACCGCAGGCTGTTCCGGCGCCATGTGTTGTGGACGCGGCTCTTGGCGGACCGGCGCACGACGCTGCCTCACGATAAGGAAGGCGACCTGCTCCAATATGCGCGGGCGAACCGCGACCTGTTGGTGCTGAAACCGAACCGCGCCTATGGCGGCGAAGGAGTCATGATCGGCCCTGCGACCGAACAGGCGGACTGGGAAGCAGCACTAGAGAAGGCGGCGCTGAGCGGGGATGATCCGGAAAATTCGTGGGTGGTGCAGACGGCGACGCAACTTCCGGTCCACGAGTTCCCGGTTGTCGGCCCGGACAAGCGCGTGTTCGGCGAGCCGTTTTATGCGGTGATGGGCTTTGCCGCGACCGAGAATGGGCTCGGTACCATCTGCCGGGTGTCTCAGAAGCAGGTCGTCAATGTCGCCCAGCGGGGAGGCCTCGCTGCGGTGCTCGAGGCGGAGGTCCCGGCAGAGCTGCGCATCCCGAAACGGCCCATTGCCCGCACCGAGGATTTGGAGCAATCGCTGCGCGCGCAAATTTCGGAATTGCGCCATCTCGACCAGACCATCGCGCTGCTCGGTTGGGATGAGGAAACAGTGCTGCCGCCGGCAGGACGCACGGAACGCGGGCAGCAGCTTGCAACGCTGGAAGGCATCCGCCACCGATTACTGGCGTCGGACCGGCTTGGCGATCTGGTGGAAGAGGTCGCCGCACAGTCTGACGGGAACGAGCGGCTTGCCCGCGAGCTTGTTCTGCTTCGGCGTTTGCGGCGCCAGGCTCTGGCGTTGCCCGAGGATCTCGTCCGCCACTTTGCGCATGCGAGATCGCAGGCGCTTGGTGCCTGGGAAGAGGCACGCAAAAAAAGCTCCTATGTTCTATTCGCCCCGTCTTTTGAGCGGTTGGTCGCGCTGGTGCGAGAACGCGCGCAGGCGCTCGCCGGCGGGGACGATCCTTACGATGCTCTGCTCGACGAGCACGAGCCTGGCATGCGCCGCTCGCGGCTCGATCCCGTGCTGGAGGAGGTGCGCAACGCTCTGGTGCCGCTCGTTCGTGCGGCCGATCCGCCCGCCGACAGAGTGCTGAACGGGCGCAAGTTCCCGGACGCCGGGCAATGGGAGCTCAGTCGGCAATTGCTCGGGACAATTGGCTTTGCCTTCGAGAGGGGTCGGCTCGACCGCTCGACCCATCCCTTTTCGCTTCTCGCTGGCCTGAACGATGTGCGGCTGACCATCAGAGTCGATGAGAGCAATGTCTCCGAAGCGGTGTTGGCTGCGCTGCATGAGGGGGGACACGGCCTCTATGACCAAGGCTTCAATCCCGACGATCGTGGCACGCTGCTTGCCGAGGCTCCCAGTATGGGAATGCAAGAATCTCAGGCGCGCCTCTGGGAAAATCATGTCGGCCGCGCCCGTGCCTTCTGGGACTACGCGCTTCCGAGCCTACGGAAATTGTTTCCCGAGGCAGTCGATGGCCTCGACGCTGAACCCTTCTATCGCAGCGTGAACTTGGTGCGCCCTGGAGTGAACCGGGTGGCGGCAGACGAGGCCTCCTATCATCTCCACGTCGTCCTACGCTACGAGCTCGAGGTCGCGCTGATCTCTGGCGCGCTTGGCGTTGCCGATCTGCCGCAAGTTTGGAACGAGCGCAGCACGTCACTGATCGGGGCAACGCCGAAGTCAGATCGCGAGGGCGTGCTCCAGGACGTGCACTGGTCGCTCGGCAGTTTCGGATATTTTCCGACCTACACCTTGGGGAGCCTCTATGCGGCGCAGCTCGCGGAAGCTTACGCGCGCGGGCATCCTCTCGATGATGAGATCCGCCGCGGTGAATTTGGCGGCCTGCTCGCGTGGCTTCGCACCAATATCCATCGCGTGGGCCAGCGCCTCTCAGCGGAGGAAATTGTCGAGAAGGCAACCGGCGATGGCCTTGGAACGGCAGCTTTCTTCCGCCACCTCGAGGCGAAACGCTTGTCGTGAATTGTGAAGGAATTCACCATCTCGCTGCGATTGGCTTACGTGCCGGTCGCCGCAACGATAGGAGATCCTGATCTTTATCCGCTACGTCCACCATTGCGGGGCAGCTCTCCGGAGCGCGGGAATTAACAGCCAGCAGCCCATCGCTGCGGCGACGCTTATTGCCACCACGAGGCTGAACGCCGCATCGCGTCCATAAGAGTTTCGTGCCGACTCGAACAGCCATCCGCCGACGGCCTCGGACCCAGTACCGGCAAAATTGGTAAGGGCCATGACGGTCGCGAATATTGTGGCGGCCGCCCGCACCGGGATGATGCGCGCCGTCAGATCTAGCTGAATAAGCGTGCCAGTCATGTAAGCGAAGCCGGCGATAATGGAGACCACGTAGGCCGATGTCAGGCTACTCAATTGCCAATAGACCGCGTTCGAGACGGTCGCCGCTAGAATGGAAAGGTGCAGCAGCGTCGATAGCCGTACCGATCGGCAGTAGAAGCCATAGCCTATGCTGCCGATAAGCGAGCCGGCAAAAAACGCCGATGTGACATTGCCGAAATTCTGCTCCGAAAACCCGAGCCCCTCGGTCATATGCAGATAAAGCACCGAGCCCCACACCGGATTGAAGCTCCACAATGTCAAAAGCGCGCACACGGCGAGGAACAGCGGATTGCGGAACGCGCCAAGGAGCGCAGCGCCGGTCTCGCGCAGACTGGCAGCGTCGAGATGCTCCTCATGGCGGTCGCGCGCGTAAACCCATGTCATGAAGCAGGCGAATACCCACAAGGCGGCGCAGACCGCAAAGGCGAAGGACTGGAGATTTTGCTCGGCAACATAGCCGCCGAGTACGCCCGTCAGCAGCAGCGCCGCATTGGCCGCCGCCCATTGGATGGATTGAAAACGCCCCGTGAGCCCGAGCGGCTGGCCTTTCTCCACCATGAGCGCATCGACAATGACATCGCCTAGGGCGATACCCAGTGTGGTCGGGAGAAGAAGCGCGAACAGCAGCCAGCGATTTCCTGATGACAAAGGAACGAAAGCGAGCAGAAACAGGCTCCCCGCGGCCACGCAGTTCGCGAGAAGCAAATAGCTCCGACGTCGCGATCCGAACAGCGGCACGAAATCCGATAGAAGGCCGAAGAGGGGCTTGAGCGTCCATGGCAGAGCGAGAAGCGCCATTAGCGCGCCGAGAGCTGCAGGTGACTCTCCCCATTGCCGCAGAAGAGAGCGCACCGGCTGTGCGATGAGCCCCGAGGTCGGATCGCCGACGCTCTGCACAAAATAGAGCGATGCAAAGAACGTGTAGGCGGTGGCCGGGCCGGCGGCCAGCCATCGTCGCCTATTGTCGTTGGACACCGGCTTTGACTTGGAAATTCATTGATCCCGCATCATCCCTACACTGGAGCCGGGCGTCCTGTCTCTTAACGACCTCAAGATGCTCGTGACTGTTGACCTTTGGCACTTTGGCCGATGGCGACACCGCGGAGTTATCCCCGAACCCCAGAGCGCGTAACACTGTACCGAATTGCTGCCGATCGGCCCGAAGGCTGCGTACTGCACCGTGCGGCAAGTGCGCGCGGGACTTACTCCGAGCTTAAGGAGTTATAGACCCCGTAGCCCAGCGGCTCGGAGGAAAGCCTCCGATTTGCGGAGTCCCGGGTGGCAGCTGAGCTCGAATATTCCCGTTTAAGGCGAGCCCCCGAAGAAAAAACCAGAGGAGTAACGCCATGACTGGACTGAACTATCGTTCCGTCACTGTGGACGGCCTCGACGTCTTCTATCGAGAGGCAGGCAACCCAGCAGCCCCATCATTGCTGCTGTTGCATGGATTTCCCACGTCAAGTCACATGTTCCGCGCTCTCATTCCGCTGCTCTCCGATCGCTTCCACCTCGTTGCGCCGGATCTTCCCGGTTTCGGCCACACCTCGCTGCTCTCCCGCGACGCGTTCCGCTACACGTTCGACAATCTTGCCAAGGTGATCAGCCACTTCACGGAAGTGATTGGGCTCGATCGTTTCGCGCTTTATATCTTCGACTACGGCGCGCCGACCGGGTTGCGCAGCGCTTTGGCGCATCCGGAACGGATCACGGGCATCATCTCGCAGAACGGAAACGCCTATGAGGAGGGACTGAGCGACGGCTGGAATCCTATCCAGCGCTATTGGCGAGATCCTAGCGATGCAAATCGGCAGGCGCTCAGGGAACTGCTGACGCCAGAGTCGATCCGCTGGCAATACACGCATGGCGCACCCGACACATCACTGGTGTCGCACGACGGTAGCGATCTCGATTCGTATTATATGACGCGGCCGGGCGCCGATGAGGCTCAGCTCGATCTCTTCCTCGATTATGCGAACAACGTCGCGCTTTATCCGGATTTCCAAGCCTACTTCCGCAAGCACCGCCCGCCGCTTCTAGCGATATGGGGCCGCAACGATCCCTTCTTCTTGCCGGCCGGGGCCGAGGCCTACAAACGCGACCTGCCGGACGCCGAGGTGCGGCTTCTCCACGCTGGCCACTTCGCTCTCGAGACGCATGCCAGCGAAATCGCCGAAGCAATCAGCGCCTTTCTCGGGAGACAGCACGACGAAGTACGCGGCAATGCGAGGAGAAGCGATCTACGCCGAGCCGCCATCTAGAAAAGACGACTAGGCTACGCTGCATAGCAACTTGCTCGATCATGTTCCGTAAAGCGACCCCGGAAAGACTCAGTGCCTTCTCCGACGGCGTATTTGCTGTCCTCATAACGGTACTGGTTTTGGACTTGCGTCCACCGCAACAGCCCACCTTCAAGGCGCTGCTGTCGTTATGGCCGACGTGGCTGAGCTACGCCGTCAGCTATCTCTTCATCGCTATCGTTTGGATCAATCACCACTATCTCATGCGCTATGCCACCGAAGCGACGCCGCGCCTGTTGTGGTTCAATTTCGCGCATCTGTTTTCTATGTCGCTGCTTCCACTCTCGACTGCATGGATGGCCGTGAGCGAATTAGCGCCCCAACCGGTTGCGTTCTACGCGGCTGTCTTCTTTCTTGTGAACGCAACTTACGTGTTGTTGATCTGGGAACTTGTTGATCGGAACGTAGGCAAGCAGATCGCGCCGAGCGTGCGCAGGATCATGCATTTCCGCTCGCTTGCGACGTTGTGCCTTTTCGCGCTGGCTGCGGTCGTCGCACTGAAATATCCGCTGGTCGGACTTGGAATTTGCATCTCCTGCCTGATTTTTTATTTGAGGCCCGAGCCGCCGGGAACGGGACGAGAAACTCGTCCGGCGCGATGGCGAAAGTGAACCACGTGCTCAATTAGTAGGTCGACCAGAGGCCAGGCGTGGCAAGCTCCACGAGGTGATCATCGGGATCGCGGAAATAGAGACTTGTGCCGCCGCGCGGCCAGGTCATCTCGCCTTCGATCGGCACGCCTTGAGATTGCAAGCGTTCTCGCCAAGCGTCGAGCTCTGCGGCGGAGATGGCGAAGGCGAGGTGCAGCCGCCCACTGCCATCATGCGGCGGGATCGTACCACCAGGAAGGACGGCCGTGTTTGTAGTGGAGCCTTTGGCAAATAGCAGCAAGACTTGTCCGCCCGGCATATGCAAAGGTGCAAAGAGACGCTTCTGGCCAGTGTTTTCTGTTGTCGTTGTGAGGGTAGGGCCGAGCCCGAGAACGCGCTGATAGAATTCGGCCGCGCGTTCCACATCATCGACATAGAGCGCGGTTTCCAATAGGCGGCCAACGCTTGCCATGGCTGTCGCTCTGTGCCTCGAGCCGGACGATTTGGTACTCGGCATATTTGGGTTCGTCCTCCTGAAAAGTCACCGGCTGCCCCACTACCGCGTAGGTCATTACAGCTTGCGCGTGCAGGTCGATGTCTTTGCAGTTGAGCCGCTTTTTGGAAAGTTATTCCAGGGCGCTCGTTGCATGCTTCTAAAAATCCAGTGAAAGCTCTGGAACCGACAAACCGACATTGGGTTTGGCCGCTCGAGATCATGTTGAAGTTTCCGCGTAGGGAGGAGCTATGGGACAGATCGATTGGGCGATTAGCGGCGACTACTTGGAAACCTGTAGCTGCAACTATGTATGCCCTTGCGTCGCGTCGAACCTGAAGGATCGTCCGACACACGGTTGGTGCAAGGCAGCGTTGTTGTTCGACGTCCAAAAAGGACACTACGGTCAACTGTCGCTGGACAGCCTTGCGGTCGCAGTTGTCGGCTACATCCCCGGACCGCTCGTCGACGGTAATTGGACAGTGGGTTTGATAGTCGACGCGGATGCAAGCTCCGAGCAGCGGGAGGCGCTCAAATCTATTCTTACCGGCAGCGTGGGCGGTCCGATGGAGCGATTTGCCCCGCTGGTTGGTACATTCGCTGGAGTTGAGACCGGGAAAATCGAGTTCGAAAAGAGCGGCATGAACTTCTCGTTCTCGATTCCGGGCGTTCTTGATCAAGCGGCCGAGGGCATGGGCGGTGGCGCCAATCCGGACGAGCCGCTCTACGTCAACAATAATTTGCATTGGGCCAACACGCGCCTTGGGCTGGCAAAGGCTACGCGCAGCCATATGCACGTGTTTGGCATAGACTGGGACGATACCAGTGGGCGTAACAACGGCGTGTTTGCCCCGTTTGACTGGCGCGGCACGGCGAGCGTCGGCAGTTGACGGCCTTAAGGCCCACTGAAAAGCACGACAATATTCGCTGCGATGCCCGCGCTCGGTCGGGGCATGACTTGGGGGTCCCGGCCGTTGTATAGGTGTGGCGCTGGGATTTCAGCCAACATGACTTTCAGAGTGGGAGGAGCAGTAATGCAACGCATGTATGGAGTAATCGGGCTGGCTTCGCTTCTCGGAGCCGTGCTCGCCGCAGGTCCTGCCTTGGCGGTGACGGCCTCTTCGCCGACCGGTCATCTCAATGTGCGGAGCGGACCCGGCTTCCAATATCAGGTGGTAAGCCAGATCCCTGCCAACGTGCCCGCTCAGATCACCGGGTGCGTGTCGGATTATTCCTGGTGCGCCGTCGCCCTTCCAGGCGGGCTGACCGGTTGGGCATCGGCTCCCTATCTCGTCACCAGCGCGGCCGGCACACCGAAGAATCTGCAAGTGGCTGGCGCTCAGCTCGGCATTCCGGTAGTGACCCCGGCCAATACCGGGGCGCCGGTCGTGGCCACGCCGCCGGTCGGCGCAATGGTGCCGGTTCCGCCCACCGTCGGGGTGGTCGCACCGGCTCCGCCGCCTCCGCCGGACGTGGTCTCCTACGTGACGATGCAGGCCGTTCAGCCGGTTATCGTCAATGGGGAAGTGATGATTGGGGCGACTCTGCCTCCCGCGGTTCCCGTCTATTCAGTTCCGGCATCGCCTTACGTCTTTTCCTACGTCAACGGTCAACGGGTTCTGGTCGAGCCGACTGCGCGGAAGATCGTCTACGTCTTCAGGTAGACCTACGCTCGCATATCGAGTCATCCGGAGAGCTGGTGATGGCTTTGCGGTAGCGTGGTAGATTCCTTCCTCGCATGTCCAGTCTCGGGAGGACGCCATGCCACGCCATCTCGCATTCCTAATCGCTTGCGCCGCCGCGCTGGCTATGTTCAGGCCTGCCTCGGGCGCGGAAACTCAATTCGCCACTGCAGATCAAGCCAAGGCCATGCTTGAGAAAGCAGTCACCGCGATGAAGCAGGACGAAGCGAAGGCATTAGAAATGTTCGCCACCGGCGAGGGCGGATTCAAGGAGAAGGACCTTTATGTGTTCTGCGCCAACGCCGCGGACGGCATTCTGACGGTCCATCCGACCAACAAGGGCAAGGATCTGCGGGACATCAAGGGCAAGCATGGCGATCCGTTCGGCCAAGTGATCATGCAGACTGCCGCCGAAGGAACGATCAAGGAGACCACGTATTGGTGGCCGCGCCCTGGCTCGGATGAGGCCTTCGAGAAGAGGACCTACTACACCAAGGTGGGAGATCAGGTTTGCGGTGTCGGCT
>JBKPSQ010000044.1:0-9231 GCA_046735075.1 Pseudomonadota bacterium | reverse complement strand
GGCTGATCAGGCGCGGCCGCCAGATCGCAGAAGAACTCGGAACCATTGCGCCAGACCAGACTCGAGCGATCCTAATGACACTACTCAGCCGCGTAGACATCAAACCCGATCGCGTTGAGATCAATATCCGTCGATGCTACCTGATCGAACTGCTTGATGCCCAATCGATCGATCCGACGACGCAAGGGCGCAAGTCTGACAAGAAATCCGAGGACGTTCTGACGCTGACGGTTAGGGCACGGCTGCAGCGCGTCGGCCGCGAAATGAGAATGCTCGTCGATAACAGCGACGACCAGCCGACGCCCGATCTCGGGCTGCTAAGGATTGTCGCTCGGGCTCACGAAATCCAGGAACGTCTGATGCAGAACAGTGATCTGACTGTGCATGTTATCGCCAGCCAGGAACGAGTCTCCGCAAACTATGTCTATCGCCTCTTACGTCTTCCTACGCTGGCGCCCGACATCATCACCGCAATCGTCAACGGCAAGAGCCCACCACAACTCACCGCCAAGAAGCTGATGCGACTGACACCGCAAATACCGGTCGACTGGGCTGAACAGCGGAAGCTGCTTGGCTTTCAGCAACGATAAGTCATCGATTCGGTTGGCTAACCCCTCTCTCGACGTCCTTAGTTGCGGGAATTCGATGCGCCATCGCTGACCAGAAAAGTGAACCCCTGAAAGCCGCCCGGGAGACTTTCTGGTCCGCGCCGGCCAGGATCTGGCGCAGAATCGTCTCTGCCGTTTGGGCACCGCCTGGGGACCGAAAATTGGCCCGGATTTCGCGGGAAATCGGACCCGTCCAAATGACGAGCAATTATTCTATGTCAGTTGTTTATGCGGTGGCTGGGGCGCTAGGATTCGAACCTAGGATCACGGGACCAAAACCCGTTGCCTGACCGCTTGGCCACGCCCCAATCCGCTTGTCGCTTTGGAAGCCAGCCGGCTGATCGGCATCAAGGACCACGGCGGCCCATGCTTCCCGAAAATATGGTGAGCGGATGCCCTCCTACCAGCATCGCGACCTTCGGGCAACGCATGCCAGGCGGCCCGTCCATGCTTCCTTGCCGGGTATTGCCTTGCCGTCTATATACCAGGGCTCTTCAGCCAGCGGAGTGTAGCGCAGCCTGGTAGCGCACCTGCTTCGGGAGCAGGGGGTCGGGAGTTCGAATCTCCCCACTCCGACCAATCTTCAAAAATCCGGCTTAAGGACGGTATTCGGCCAAGTCCTTGTCGTAGGACACATTTTGCGCAAAAAGCGGTGGAAGAGTTAAGGTTGGCAAAAGGCGGCGCTGCCACCGCCGGCGCGCTCCGCTAGAATAAGGTTTAGGTTCCCGGGAAGGCCAACATTTCAGTAAGACCATGTCGGCGGAGCTTGCCTTCAATCGCAGCGTTGACGTCGATTATGGCGTGCCGCAAGAGGTCGCGCCCGGCATCCGGCGCATCGTCGCAAACAATCCCGGTCCTTACACCTTCCTCGGCACCAATACTTATGTGGTGGGTAGTGGACAGGTGGCCGTCATCGACCCAGGTCCTGCCGACGACAACCATATAAAGGCGATCGCCGCCGCCACCAGGGGCGAGCGTCTCGTCCACATCCTCATTACCCACAGCCATCACGATCATTGCGACGGCGCTCGGGCATTGCAGGCGCTGCTTGGCGGAGAGATCGGCGCCTTCGGGCCGACCGGCACGCCCCGCGGCGCCGGTGCGCCAAGTCTCGGCGACAGCTTCGTCGATACGGCCTTCGTCCCCGATCGGAGGCTCGGCGACGGCGACACCATCAAGGCTAAGGGCTTCGCCCTCGATGTGCTGCATATGCCCGGGCATGCGCCGGACCATCTCTGCTTTGCCTTGGTGGGCAAACGCATCATGTTCACTGGCGATCACGTCATGGGGTGGAATACGACCGTGATCGCGCCGCCCGAAGGGAACATGGCCAAGTTCCTCGCCTCGCTCGAGAGGCTGATGCAGCGCCACGACAAGATGTTTCTGCCCGGCCATGGCGGCCGCATCCAAACACCGCAGCGCGTGGTCAAGGCCTATATCATGCACCGCAAATGGCGCGAGCAGACGATCCTCGCTTGTCTTGAAGACGGCGTGAACACCATCCCGCGGATCGTCGCCCGGCTGTACGGCACACTCGATGCCGAGTTGAAGGAGGCGGCTGCTCTCTCAGTGCTCGGCCATCTCCAGCATTTGATCAGTCGGGAGTTGGTTTCGGCTGAGGGGCAGGCTGATTTGTCGAGCGTTTTTTATCTGCGCCCTTCTTGAGGCGCTTCTTGCCGGCCTTCTTGGCGTTAGCCGCATCATCCTTGTCTTTCGGCTCGGCCTGCTCGAGCACCGTCTTCTCGCCCTTTTCGAGCAGTGAATTCACCTCCGCAAACAACTTGCGGATGCGTGAGGCGTTGCGGCCGAGATCGTGCAGTCCGTAGCGTGACACCGAGCGAGCGTCGATTTGCGCGTGCGCGTCGTCGCCCTTGATCTGCACCACGACATCGTCGGTGAAGCCCATGATGAGGGTTCGGTCGGTTGCCTCGATGCGGCCGACGCCGGACTCGCCCGGCGCCTCGCTCGCGACGATATTCCAACCCAAATGATCGACTGCCTCGTGCACCAGGCTGAATACTTCCGGGGCCGACCGCTCGAGCACCATGGGCTCGATATCGGAATAGGCCTCCGCTTGCTCGTCGATCGTAGTGTCATCCGGCTCCTTGATGGGATTGGCGTCGGCCGGACGGAGGCTCACCAGCGCCTTGAACTCGAGCGGCTCGTCGGGCGAGGTTTCCACATCGGTGAGCGGCGGCAGCGTAGCGACATGCGAGAGGTAGTAGAGCGGCACGGCGAGTCCGACCATAGCGACGAAAATCGCGGCGAAAGCCTGCGCCGCGCCGGTTTGGCCGCCGAACCAGATGCGCACGAGAGAGAACAAGGCAATCGCGATCGCCACCAACAGGCCGACGATCGACACGGCAAGCAGGTTCATCGCCGCCGGCGTGCCGAGCGACGCGAAGCGGTGCAAGAGCACCGTCAGAATCATGAGCTGCACGAAGAACAGCGCGAAGCGGCGCGCCCAGGTCGCCTCATGCGCCTCCTTCACGGCTAGGCGCGCTGTCGAATAGCGTGCGGTCGAAAAGCTCACGTCATGCCCTCAAATCCTGGCTTGCCTATAGGCAGCTCGCCACAGGTTTATATCCAAGCCATGGCAGGTTTGTGGTCCTCCAGGTCCTTCACGGATAGAGCCGGGTCTTGGTCCACGGCGCTTGAGGTGAAGCGCGCCTAAACACGATGCGGTCATGCAGCCTGAATGCGCCGCTCCTCCAGAATTCCATTTCGAGCGGCACCACGCGGTAGCCGCGCCAATAGGCTGGGCGTGGCACCTCCCCCGTGCCGAACTGCTTGGTGAGGCGCGCGACCTCCTCTTCGAGCGCAGCGCGGCTCGCTAGTGGTCTCGACTGGGACGAAGCGCAAGCGCCGATGCGACTCTCGCGATGCCGCGTCGCGAAATAGGCGTCCGCCTCGGCAGCGGTTGCTGACTCGACGAGACCTCTGATCCTGATCTGCCGACCGAGGCTCTTCCAATAGAACAGCAATGCGGCTTTCGGATTTCCGGCAAGCTCAACGCCCTTGGCGCTGTCGCAATTGGTGTAGAACACGAAGCCGTGCTCATCGGCTCCCTTGAGGAGAATCATCCGCACATTGGGCAGGCCGTGAGCATCGACCGTTGCGACGGCCATAGCCTCGGGATCGGCTGGCTCGCTTGCCACCGCTTCGGTCAGCCACTCCTTGAACAGCGCAAAGGGCTCCTCGGCCTCGGCGAAGTCCTTCGCTTGAACGGTTCGATCCGTCGGCTGCTTGTCCATAGCGTTAACGTTCTGTTTAGACACCGGCATCCCGGCACGGCACGCGCATTTACGTTTTCCTCACCCTGTTAGGGCACCATCTCTCCCGTTGATAGACGGCGCGGGTTGGTAATGCGAGTCCCGCGCCGGAGTTTGGGGGACGGTTGGTTATGCGTACGTTCCGTTTGAAGGCTCCTATCATCATTGGGGCGGGCGCTCTCCTGTTTTCCGTATTCGCGCCCGTCCCTCCCCCTCTCAAGGCCGACGAGTGGAAGGTGGTCGTCACGCGCGAGGCTTCTGAGCCCACGGCCGAATTTGCCGAGCTTAAATCGAAGCTCGATGGCAACGACCGGCAAGCCGCGGCGCAGGCCTTGCAACTCGCCATGAACGAGCTCGGCGATGGTGTCACCCTGGTATGGCGCCGCCCGGATCACGCGCTCGAGGGCCGGGTCAGGCCAGTATCCACCTTCCGCGACGACCAAGGCAGGATCTGCCGCCATCTCGTCTATTCGCTCTCCCTTGGTGGCTATGCCCGCGAGATCGAAGGCGTCGCCTGCCGCGAGCTAGACGGTTCCTGGTCGCTCGCGGGCTGATCCTCTCAGATATCCGGACTTCTCGGCAAAAAGCCTTCCGAGCCCCTTTCCCCGGCTCTATAAAGCTCGGGCGTATCTGAGGGCTCATACTGGATGGCCGAGACCGGCAAACTCATGGCGGGAAAGCGCGGCGTCGTGTTTGGCGTCGCCAATAATCGCTCCATTGCTTGGGGCATCACCAAGGCCATCACCGACCAGGGCGCCGAGGTTGCGCTCACCTATCAGGGCGAAGCGCTCAAGAAGCGGGTCGAGCTGCTGGCGCAAGAGATCGGCTCGAAGCTTGTGCTTCCCTGCGACGTCACCGACGAACCCTCGGTCGAAGGCGTGTTCGCGGCGCTCGCCAAGGAATGGGGTTCAATCGATTTCCTGGTCCACGCCGTTGCCTTCTCCGACAAAGAACAGCTCGACGGGCGTTATGTCGACACGACGCAAGACAACTTCACTCAGACGCTGCTCATCTCTTGCTACTCTTTCACCGCTCTCGCCAAGCGTGCCGAGAAGCTGATGCCGAATGGCGGAGCGCTGCTCACGCTCACCTATTATGGGGCCGAGAAGGTGATGCCCCATTACAATGTGATGGGCGTTGCCAAGGCCGCGCTCGAAGCTAGCGTGCGCTATCTTGCTGCCGATCTCGGCAAGGGCAAGGTCCGTGTCAACGCGATCTCGGCCGGCCCGATCAAGACCCTTGCCGCCAGCGGCATCGCCGACTTCCGCTATATCTTGAAGTGGAACGAGTACAATTCGCCGCTCAGGCGCACCGTGTCCATCGAGGATGTCGGCTCCGGAGCACTCTATCTCCTCTCAGACCTCGGCCGCGGCGTCACTGGCGAGATCCTGCACATCGATGCCGGTTACCATGTGGTCGGCATGAAGAACGAAGAGGCTCCGGATATCTCTGTGGTGAAGGAATAGTTCCCTCGCTGTCATTCCCGCGAAAGCGGGAATCCAATAACCACTGCCCTCTATTGTCTCTGACCAGTCCTGGAACGATCTCTGTCCCGCTATTGCGGTCCTCTGAGTTTACTGGATGCCGCGTTCGCGGGCATGACACCGAAAAAGGAGCAGGCTTATCCCCGCGCTCCAATCCGCACTTACACTCCGCAGCACCTCGTTCACTTGAGGGGCGCGTTCTAGAGGCGTCTTGATCGCGGGACGAGGTGCGGCGCCTGCGGGCTCGTATACGCAACACGAGCGCTCGGGCGGTATCGGAGCTCCTCCCGGACCCAATAGGAGGTCCTGCTGGGAGCCAGCTGAAGGATCGGTCGGCGCATTCGAGCGTGACGGACCGGACTAAAGCGAGGCCCGGTGCCGTATGGACGCCGCAAATGAGCATGCGCGAGGGTTTCGTTGCGGACGCGCATTTTTCGATGCGCTATCGCTTCGCTACTTGAGCGCGTGTGGCGCGCCGAGAGGCGCCTGCCGCGGTCTCGCAAGATCGCGGACACCATAGGTTTGCGCTTTTCGGCGCGCCATCCCCTTTCCTCGGGTCAAGTCCGAGGGCCGGCTCGTAGGAAGCTCTTTGACATGAACTCGCGCGATCTCGCGGCGAGGCGATGAGGCTCGCTTAGGCGGTAATGACAAAAAGACGGCATGGGCGCATAACACGCGCCATGTCGCACAACACGTTCGGCCATCTCTTCCGCATCACCACCTGGGGCGAGAGCCACGGACCGGCGATCGGCTGCGTGGTCGACGGCTGCCCGCCGGGCATCCCGCTCACCGAGGCCGACATCCAGGTCTATCTCGACAAGCGGAAGCCGGGCCAGTCGCGCTACACCACCCAGCGCAAGGAGCCGGACAAAGTCTCCATCCTGTCCGGCGTGTTTCCCGACGAGGAGACCGGAGCGCAACTGACCACCGGCACGCCGATCGCGCTTGAGATCGCCAATGTCGATGCGCGCTCCAAGGACTACGGCGACATCAAAGACAAGTTCCGGCCAGGCCACGCCGACTATACCTACTTTGCGAAATACGGCGTGCGCGATTGGCGCGGCTCAGGCAGAGCCTCCGCGCGCGAGACCGCGAATCGCGTGGCAGCAGGGGCCATCGCGCGCAAAGTGGTGCCCAATATGCGGGTGCGCGGCGCTCTAGTGCAGATCGGTCCGCACAAAATCGACCGCACCAATTGGCGGTGGGACGAGGTCGACAACAACCCATTCTTCTCCCCCGACCCCAAGGCGGTGGAGGTTTGGGCCAAGTTTCTCGACGAGGTGCGGAAAGCGGGCTCGTCCGCCGGCGCAGTGATCGAGGTCGTCGCCGACGGCGTGCCGCCTGGGCTCGGCGCTCCGGTCTACGGCAAGCTCGACCAGGACATCGCAAGCGGGCTGATGAGCATCAACGCTGTGAAGGGTGTGGAGATTGGCGCAGGCTTCGCCGCCGCAGCGATGTCAGGCGAAGAGAATGCCGATGAGATGCGCAACAGGCCTAAGGGCTGGCCCGAGTTCAAGTCCAACAACGCGGGAGGCATTCTCGGCGGCATTTCGACCGGGCAGCCGGTGGTCGCGCGTTTCGCGGTGAAGCCCACCTCCTCCATCCTGACGCCGCGGGAGACCGTGGATAAGAATGGCAAGAACACCGAGGTGTCGGTCAAAGGCCGCCACGATCCATGCGTCGGAATTCGCGCGGTCCCAATCGGCGAGGCGATGCTCGCCATCGTGCTCGCCGACCACTACCTCCGCCACCGCGCTCAGACCGGCAAGGGCTAGTGCGCTTGGAGAGAATCGTCATCCTGACGGGCGCCGGGCTTTCAGCCGAGAGCGGACTTGGCACGTTCCGCGACAAAGGCGGGCTGTGGTCGCAATTTCCGCTCGAGCAAGTCGCGACCCCCGAGGGCTTCGCCCGCAACCCTGCCCGCGTGCTTGAGTTTTACAATTTGCGCCGCCGAAAGCATCGGGACGCAAAGCCCAACGCCGCACATGTCGCGTTGGCGCGGCTCGAACGCGAGCATGGAGGTGACGTACTGACCGTAACTCAGAATATCGACGTGCTGCACGAGGCGGCGGGAACGGTCAATCTCATTCATATGCATGGCGAGCTTACGCGCGCGCTTTGCGCCGGCTGTGGAACGAGCACGCCCTGGAGCGAAGACCTCAGTGTGGAGATTGCCTGCCAAGCTTGCGGCGCAGCATCCATGCGGCCAGACGTGGTGTGGTTCGGCGAGATGCCGCGCGAGATGGACCGTATCGGCGAGGCGCTTCAGGCCTGCGATCTGTTCATCTCGATCGGCACGAGCGGGAGCGTCTACCCTGCTGCGGGCTTCGTGGCGGAGGCGCGTGCGTCTGGCGCACACACGGTCGAGCTCAATCTCGAGCCGTCAGATGGCGCCACCCTGTTCGCCGAGGCGTTCTATGGACCTGCGACCGAGATCGTTCCGGCTTATGTCGAACGGCTGCTTCGCAACTAGCGTTCGAGATGCGCGACGACTTCGATATGCGGCGAGAACAGGAATTGGTCCACGGGAACAACGCGGCTGATGCGGTAGCCACCATCGACCAGGATGCGAAGATCGCGCGCCAGCGTTCCCGGATTGCAGGAGACCGCCACGACTTTCGGGACTTTGGATGCGGCAAGCTCCTTGGCTTGAGCCGATGCTCCCGCCCGCGGCGGATCGAACACGACGGCGTCATAGGCCGCGAGCTCCTTTGGCCTAAGCGGGGAGCGGAACAGGTCGCGAGTGAAGGTTCGGATTGGCTTGAGCTTGGGCGTCTTACGCGCACCCTGGGCGAGAGCGGCAAGCGCGGCCTCGTCGGCTTCGAAGGCGTCGACCGCGGCGGTTCGCGCCAGAGCAAAGGTGAAGGTGCCAAGACCGGCAAACAGGTCGGCAACACGCTTGGCAGCACCTATCCCTTCTTTGACAAGGCTGGCCAGCGCTGTTTCGGCCTCTCGTGACGCTTGCAAGAATGCGCCTGGAGGCAGCCTTACTTTGACGCCCGCGAGATCGACCTCCGGTGCAGTCGAAGCGGTGATGCTGTCCTCGCCTATGGTCAGGCGCGCTACATTGAGCATCGGCGCTTGGCTCGCGAACGCGGCCATGGCTGCTGGAGCGGGGCGAGCCCCCTCAACCAAGACATCGAGGCCGCTACTAGTTTCGGTAATGCCCACTTTGGCGTCGCGCTTTCCACCAAGAAGCGGTTCAAGCGCCTGCTTGAGCTTTGGCAGGGACGCTACGATGCGAGAAGAGAGAACCGGGCAAGCCTCAACGTCGATCAGATCGTGGGATCGTGCGCGGTGGTAGCCAAGCACGAGTCCCGCCGGTCCCCGGCCAATGGCGAGGCTTGCCCGGCGGCGGCTGCCAAGAGGCACGGGTCGTGCCTCCTCAACCTTTGCCTGGAGACCGCGCGAATTCAACGCGGCGACGACCTGCTCGCGCTTCCAGCGGAGATAAGCGTGATTCTCCATGTGCTGGAGCGCGCACCCGCCGCACACCCCGAAATGCTGGCAGACCGGCTCGACCCGGGCCGGACTGGGCTCGAGCACGTCGACCAGCCTGGCATGGTCGCTTTCTCCATCCATGGCGACCCTGGCTCGCTCACCGGGCAGAGTGAAGGGCACGAAGATCGGCCCGTCGGAACCTTCGGCAACGCCGTCCCCTTGGGCGCCGAGCCTCGCAATCTCGAGTTCAAGTTCCATGGCGCGCGCCGATCAGGAATTCCTCATTGCCGCTGCCGCCTTTTATAGGAGAGACAATTTCACCACGATGGTCCAACCTGCCTGCTCGATGAAATCGCGAACCTTGGCGACCGCCGCCTTCGCCTCAGTGGGTCGCGCACGATCCCGCCTTTGCTGACAGCATCACGC
>JBKPSQ010000043.1:0-9121 GCA_046735075.1 Pseudomonadota bacterium | reverse complement strand
CTTGCCCTCAGGCCTTGCGGCGAGGAGCCGGCTAATCAGATCACAAGCCGCTCCATGGGCCGGTCGGCAGACCACATCTTCTCGAGGTTATAGAACTCGCGAACCTCGGGCCGAAAGATGTGGACGATGACGTCGCCGGTGTCGATCAGCACCCAATCGCAATGGGGTTGGCCTTCCACGCGGGCCTTGCCATAGCCTTCATCTTTGAGCTTTTTGATGAGCTGATCTGCGACGGCCCCTACGTGCCGCTGCGAGCGCCCCGATGCGAGCACCATATGGTCGCCGATCGAGGTCTTTCCCTGGAGGTCGATGGTGACGACGTCTTCAGCCTTGGCGGCATCGAGCGTGTCGAGCACGACATCGAGGAGATTGGTCGGACTGGCGCGAAATGACGCAAATCCGGAGGGAGGTGTGCCGCGTCTGGCACCCTCTCTAGCTGAGCGCATGTTGTGGTGAGTGTCCTTCTGCCATTGCTCCTTGCGGAAGCGATTTGAGGATCAGCCTCGCCTAAACGCGCACTTATCCTCTTGGTTCGCCGCTTCGCCCCATAAACATAGTATGGTCGGCGTCGGCGTTTCAATAGCTAGTGTTTTTTGGCCTTTTTATTGTTCTTCTTACTCTTGCCTTTCCCCTTTTGGCTCTTGGGTTTGGTGGCTCGGAGCGCAGTGGAAGAGAGGGACGAGAGCTTGTGGCTCATGATGGTCCAAGCGGGCGGCGTAAGCTGCGCGAGGCCGGAGGCATCTGATTCGTCCACAAGAAACTCGGAGAATCGATGTGCGGCTTTGCTCGCGCGCGCTCTTAGCCGGAACGTCGGGCGGTCGAGCACGGCCATCGGCATAAGCCTGAAGATCTTCTCCCAGGAGCGCCATCGGTGAAAGTCGGCCAAATTGTCGGCCCCCATCAGCCACACGAATTTCACCGTTGGAGCGCGGCGCTTCAGATCAGCGAGGACATCGACCGTATAGGACGAGGCCTTTTGCCCGGCGAAGCCGGTGACCTCGATGCCGGGATGCTTGGCAACTAACCTCTTGGCGCCTTGCACGCGTTCGGCAAGGCTTGGGAGGGTGGCGCCATTCTTTAGCGGATTGCCGGGTGTGACGAGCCACCACACCCTGTCGAGCCCAAGCCGCTTCAGCGCGGCGAGGCTGATGGCGATATGGGCTTCATGCGGCGGATTGAACGATCCTCCCAGGAGCCCAACGCGCATGTTCGACGCCGCCATTGGCAGCTGAGTGATTTGCCGCGGCGGCGCGGGTGTTTTGTCCTTTCGATCGGGTTTCTTGCTCTGCCGCGTGGAGCCGTTCAGGGCGCGAGCCTTCTTGCCCTGCTTTGCCTGTTTCCGCTCGGCACGTTTCACTTCCTTTGTGTGCTTCTTCTCCGCTCGCTTTGCCCGCTTTGCCTGTTTCCTCTCGGCGCGTTTCAATTGCTTTGCGGCCTTTGCAGACTTCGCTTGCTTGGGCTCCGCTCGCTTCTTGCCCTTAGGTTGCTTCTTGGGTTTCTTCGATTTCTGCCTAGGCAAAGTCGTCCCTCCCCAAGTCAAATGCTCAGGGCCGTGTCTGCCCTGAACCGCGCACGACATATTTGAAGGTCGTGAGCTGCTCTACACCGACAGGACCACGAGCATGGAAGCGGCCAGTGGCGATGCCGATCTCGGCGCCCATGCCGAACTCACCGCCATCTGCAAACTGGGTCGAGGCGTTATGCAGCACGATCGCGCTGTCGACGCGGGCGAGGAATTTCTCTGCTTCGGCGCGATCCCCGGTGATGATGGCTTCCGTGTGCTGCGAGCCATAGCGGGCGATGTGGTCGATTGCTTCATCGAGCCCGTCGACCACCTTGACCGCGATGATCGCGTCGAGAAACTCCTTGGGCCAGTCGTCCTCGCTCGCTGGTCTGACACGAGTGTCGGCGCGTTGCGTCTCGGGATCGCCTCTTACCTCGCAACCTGCCTCGATCAGCATCTCGACAAGCGCGCCGAGATGCGTCGGCGCAGCCTTGCGATCTACGAGCAGCGTCTCTGCCGCGCCACACACGCCAGTGCGCCGCATCTTGGCGTTGAGTACGATGCGCTTTGCCATATCGAGGTCGGCCGAGGGCTGCACATACACATGGCACACGCCTTCGAGATGCGCGAACACGGGCACGCGCGCTTCAGCCTGCACGCGGGCGACGAGGTCCTTGCCGCCGCGCGGCACGATCACGTCGATGGCACCGCCAAGTCCGCCCAGCATGTAACCGACAGCGGCACGGTCGATGGTGGGCACGAGCTGGATCGCTGCCGCAGGAAGTCCAGCCGCAGTCACCGCCTCGTTCAGCAGATTGGCGATGACAAGCGATGTGAGAAAGCTCTCAGAACCGCTTCTCAGAATGACTGCATTGCCGGACTTGAGGCAGAGCGCAGCAGCGTCTCCGGTCACGTTAGGTCTCGATTCGTAGATGATGCCAATGACGCCGAGCGGCACACGCACGCGCGAGATTTCGAGCCCATTCGGGCGCGTCCATTTCGCTATGGTCTGTCCCACGGGATCGGGAAGCGCTGCGACCTCGCGCAAACCACGAGCAATAACCGCAACGCGAAGAGCGTCAAGCATCAAGCGGTCAAGAAAGGCGAGGTCGCGGCCTTTGCTCCGTGCGGCTTCGAGGTCCTGCCGGTTTGCCTCGATGATCTTCTCGGTTCCAGCCTCGATGCGTGCCGCCATCCGCTCCAGCGCTTCGTTCTTCTGCGCTGTCGAGGCGAGCGCAAGCTCTCGCGCCGCCTCGCGGGCGAGGCGACCCATATAGAGCATCATCGGCTCGATGCTCGCTTCCGGTCTCTCAACGATCGCGCTCACGTCACAATCTTCCGTTGCAGGACCATGTCGTCCCGGTGGACCAGCTCAGGGCGGCCAAAATAGCCGAGAATATCCGCGATTTCACTGCTCTTCCGGCCGATGATGGCTTTTGCTTCCTCGTGGTCGTAAGCGGTGAGTCCGCGCGCGAGCTCGGCTCCCTCACCGTTCCTGATCACCACGGCATCGCCGCGCTCGAAACTACCTTCCACGCGCGTCACACCGGCCGGAAGCAGACTCTTGCCGGAGGCGAGCGCCTGGGCTGCGCCTTTGTCCACGACGAAGGCGCCCTTTGGCTCCAGCGTACCTGCGATCCAGCGCTTGCGCGCGGTCACCGGGTCCGAGCGGGCCAAGAACCAGGTGCCGGTTCCCTTCTTGGAAAGAGCCTGCAGCGGATTCAGCACTTTGCCGCTGGCGATCACCATGTGCGTGCCGCCATGCACGGCGATTTTGGCGGCCTCGATCTTGGTGACCATGCCGCCCTTCGATAGCTCGGAGCCAACGTCGCCAGCCATAGCCTCGATATCAGGCGTGATCTCCTGCACCTCATCAAGCTTGCAGGCATCAGGATTTGCATCGGGCGGCGCGGTGTAAAAGCCATCGACGTCAGAAAGTAGCACCAAGCAATCGGCGCTCATCATCGAGGCGACGCGCGCCGCGAGCCTGTCATTGTCGCCGTAGCGGATTTCAGTGGTCGCTACGGTGTCATTCTCATTGACCACCGAAACGGCGCCAAGCTTAAGCAGCGTCGACATGGTGTTGCGCGCATTGAGGTAGCGCCTACGTTCCTCGGTATCGCCCAATGTAAGCAGGATTTGCGCTGCCACCAGTCCACGCGCGCGAAAGGCATCCTCATAAGCATGGGCGAGGTCGATCTGGCCGACCGCTGCGGCAGCCTGACTATCCTCGAGCTTGAGCCATCCCGTGGGGAGCTTGAGCGCGTTACGCCCAAGCGCGATCGCGCCGGAAGACACGACGATGACGTCCTTGCCTGCTTGTCTCAGCGTGGCGATATCGTCGGCAAGCGAAGCAAGCCAGGCGCCCTTGAGCATCCCCGTCGCCGTATCGACAAGAAGCGAGGAACCGATCTTGATGACGATGCGCTTCGCCCCGGTCCATTCCTGTCTCATGGCCGCCACCTTTGCGATGGCGCACCCGCAGGCGCTTCCTGTTGCTTCGCCGCACGCACAGATTTGACCTTTGCTGCAAGCGCGCGCAGCATTTCCGGTACGCCCTCGCCTGTTGCAGCGGAGACGATCAACGGCTCTGCACCCGCCACCCTCTTCAAAGCCCGCGCCCTCTTCTTGAGTTCGTCCTTCGGCACCGCGTCGGCCTTCGACAGCGCGACGATCTCCGGCTTGTCCTCAAGGGCTGCGCCGTACGCTTCCACTTCGCCGCGCACGATCGCGTAAGCGTCGGCTACGTCGTCCAGCGTGGCATCGACGAGATGAAGCAAAACGGCGGTACGCTCGACATGGCCAAGAAAGCGGTCGCCGATACCGGCGCCCTCATGTGCTCCTTCGATGAGTCCCGGAATATCGGCGAGCACGAAATCGAATCCGTCGATGCGCACCACACCGAGGTTCGGGTGCAGCGTGGTGAAGGGGTAGTCGGCGATCTTGGGCTTGGCCGCGCTGACCGCGGCAAGGAAGGTCGACTTGCCGGCATTAGGCAGCCCGATGATGCCGGCATCAGCAATGAGCTTCAGCCTAAGCCAGATATTCAGCTCCTCGCCGGGCTGCCCGGGATTGGCGTGCCGCGGCGCCTGATTGGTCGAGGACTTGAAATGGACGTTGCCGAAGCCGCCATTGCCGCCGCGCAACAGCACGATACGGTCGCCGGGATTGAGCAGGTCGGCGATCAACGTCTCGCCGTCCTCATCGAGGATCTGCGTGCCTGGCGGCACTTTCAGCACCACGTCGGCGCCCTTGGCGCCAGAGCGGTTCTGGCCCATGCCATGGCCGCCCTTCTTCGCTTTGAAATGCTGCTTGTAGCGGTAGTCGAGCAAGGTGTTGAGGTTCGCCACACACTCGACGATCACGTCGCCGCCCCGGCCTCCCGTGCCGCCGTCAGGGCCGCCGAACTCGATGAACTTCTCCCGGCGGAAGCTCACGCATCCGTTGCCGCCGTCGCCTGAGCGAACATAGACCTTGGCCTGGTCGAGAAACTGCATGGGGAGGCATTAGCACTAGCGGCTTTCCAATACACTACGGGAGCGCCGAATATCGTGAGGGAGCGAGGCGCCGCTAGGCTTGTGCTTTGGCGAATTCGGCAAGCGCTGTCTCGCGGTCGAGCCGGTAGGTCAGGCAATAGGCCTTCACCCCGCGCGCCATGCATTCCCGCAGCTCTTTGCCTTGCCGCATGAAGCCCGCCTTGGCAATGACCCGGGCCGAAGCGGCATTGTCGCTGAAATGGCCGACGGTGAGATAGGTAAAGCCATCGCGCGCAAAGGCGTATTGCACCAACGCCCGCACAGCCTCGGTGGCGTAGCCCATTCCCCAATAGGGCTTTCCAATCCAATAGCCGAGCTCGGCATGATCCTGGCTGAAGGCCCGGTAGCCGGTGCAGCCGATCAATGCGCCGGACCGTTCAATGGCGAACACGACGCCTTCCTCGCCGTCGAGGGCGCTCGCGAGCCAATCGGCGGCCATACGCTCGGTATAGGGATGGGGAATGGTGCCGGTCATGCTCGCCACCTCGTAGTCCCCGGCGAGCAGACTGATCTCGCGCGCATCTGACAATTGGGGCGCGCGCAACAAGAGTCTTGCGGTCCTGATGGTCACGGAAACAAGGCTACACGCGAGCCCGCTCGCGGGCGAGACCGAAGCGAGGCAAATTGAAGGCAGGTGCCTAGTGTGGCTTTACCGACACGTAGACGCGACCCTTCTGCTTGGTCGCATAGGTCACCTCGCCCTCGCGAAGCGCGAACAGAGTGTGGTCCTTGCCAATGCCGACGCCCTCACCCGGATGCCACTTCGTGCCGCGCTGGCGGACGATGATATTGCCGGCAAGGACGCGCTGGCCGCCGGATTTCTTGACCCCGAGCCTGCGCCCAATCGAATCGCGGCCGTTACGCGATGAGCCGCCCGCTTTCTTATGTGCCATGGAACTGGTCCTTTACTTCTTCTTCGGCTTGGCTGCCGGCTTCTTGGCAGGCGCCTTGGCCGTTGACTTGGTTGTTGCCTTCTTGGCAGCTGGCTTCGCCTCGGCCTTCTTGGTTGCCGGTTTCTCAGCTTTGGCCTCTGTCTCAGGAGCTTCCGGCTTCTTCTCCGTCTTTTTCGGCTCCGGCTTCGGCGCTGCCTTCGAGGGCTTCTTGCCGTCAGTCAGGATCTCGGTGATGCGGAGCGCGGTTAGCGCCTGGCGATGACCCTTCTTGCGCCGGTAGTTGGCGCGCCGCTTCTTCTTGAAGACCACGATCTTATCCGAGAGTCTCTGCTCGATGACCTCCGCCGCGACGAGTGCGCCAGCGATGGTCGGGCTGCCTGTCTTGGGGCCGCCATCCCCGCCAAGCAGGACGACTTCCGACAGCTCGATGATATCGCCGGGCTTTCCGGCGATCTTCTCGATCTCGATGATGTCGTTCGGCGCCACGCGATATTGCTTGCCGCCCGTGCGAATGACCGCGAACATGGTCTCAAAATCCATATCTGTGGCTTGAAATGCGCTGGCTCGCCCTGTGGGTGGCCGTCGCGCCGCGCTAGCCGTTGATCAAGCGGCGCAATATAGATGGCAAGGCCTATAAGTCAATTGCCGAGCTCAGAAGAGCCGCGAGAGCGAGAAGATTTATCAATGAATGAGGTTATTCTCGCTGCGCTGCTCGGGCTGATAACCACCTCCTCGGCGATGATCGGGGTGGCGCTGGGTCTTTATTTTCCTATATCCAATCGCCTGCTCGGTTGCATTCTCGCTTTTGCCTCTGGCGGACTGATAAGCGCGCTCGCGATTGAACTCGCCTTCAATGCGGCAGTGCACCTCCACCATCTCGACTTTACCCTCGGCGCCGCTTGGTTGCTCGTCGGCAGCGGCTTCGCTATCGGCGCGATCATCTACAGCGTGTTCTCCCGCTATCTGGAGCAAAAAGGTGCTGCCGTCCGCTACCCGACTCGCTTCCGCGAATTCATTCAGAAGCGTCGCGAGCATGACGCCAAGGAGTTGATCGAGCTGCTCTCCCGCTGCGACTTGCTGCGCCATCTTCCGCCGCAGGAGATCGAAGCGATACTACCTTATGTGCGTACCCGCCGGCTGGGACCCGGGCAGGTTCTCTTCAGAGCCGGCGATCCGGGCGACGCCCTCTATATCGTCGCAAGTGGCAAAATCGAAATCCTTGAGGGTAACGGATCCGATGAGGTTCCGCCTGACCAATCCATTGCAAGCTTGGGGAAGGGCGAGGCGTTCGGCGAGATGGCGCTGCTCAGCGGCAGCCCGCGCACCGCGACGGCCAGGTCTGCTGGCGACGTCGAGTTGCTCGAGATCGGCCGAAAGGATTTCGAGCGGCTGGTCGCCGAGGATCCGGTCCTGGCTCGGGCGGTGGAGCGGCTAAGCCACGACCGGGCACTTAACAATTTGAGCGCCGGCACAGCCGGCGCGGCAAGCTGGTCGGCGGTCGCGAGTGCAGCCTGGAGCGCCTGACACGACGTGAAGCCAATAGGATCCTGGCCGAGGGCGGCCACGGCGCAGGCATTCCCATCGTTCTCGGTAATGTTCTCGACACCATCCCCGGCTGCTTGGTCATAGGCTCGACCTTTCACGGCTTTGGCACCCTGTCCCTAACCCTGATGTTGGGCATGTTTATCGGTGGCATCCCGGAGGCGGCGGCGAGCGCCGCCACGCTGCGCCGGGCTGGCTTTCGTGCCCCTACGATCTTCGGACTTTGGGCGACCGTTCTCGTGGCAGGCACGCTGGCAGCGGCCATCGGCAATGGGTTCATCGGCGGCTCGTATCCGCTGCTCACCGTATTTTGCGAAGCCGTAGCCGGCGGGGCCGTGCTTGCTTTGGTGACCCACGCCATGATTCCCGAGGCGATCGACGAGGCGGGTTCGCTGATCGTGTTGCCGACTACGGCCGGCTTTCTTGCCGCTCTATACCTGGCGCTCACCGAGTATTCCGTCCGACAATAGCGGTGCGTCGGCGAGATACTTAGATGTTTCGCGCAGGTTGCCGCAAAGGGAGCGGCAAGCTACATGAGCGCCACGGAGAGGTGCCAGAGAGGTCGAATGGGACGGTCTCGAAAACCGTTGTACGGGTAACCGTACCGTGGGTTCGAATCCCACCCTCTCCGCCAAATTCGTCGCTCTGTGAAATGAATTGTTGGATTTCACTCAGACTCGTCATTGCATGAGGTCGCGGGTTCGGGGATAGAGCGCGCGAAAGGTGCGGTAGCGACGTTGGTAGATGTCGCGCGTTGCCGGATCGGGGACGATCTCGTTGGCAACCGGGTTCCATACCCGGATGTCGCTTCGGCTGACATCGCCGACGGCAAGGGCGGCGAGGAAGGCGTCACCGTAGGAGGCGCCAAGGGTTTTCTCTCGGACTGTCTGTCCGCGACCGGAGATATCGCTCGTCGCCTGCGCCCAGACGCGGTTCTGCACGCCGCCCCCGGCGGCGAAGAGGCAGCGTGGCACTTCGCCGACTTCGACATAAGTTTCAAAGATGTGGTTTGTGGCGCAGGCGATGCCCTCGAATATGGCACGATAGATGTCGCCACGCGTATGGGTCAGGTCGAGTCCGAAAATAACGCCATGAGCGTGCGGATCGTGAATCGGCGTGCGCTCGCCCGAGAAGTAAGGCAGGACGACCAGACCGCGTGCGCCGGGCGGCGAAGCTTCAGCTTCGCCGCCGAGGGTAGTCACGGCCGCAGCAGGATCGAGTTCGCGAGCGAACTGTTCGCGAAACCAGTGGCCCAGGGTTCCACTCGTGGCGAGGCCGGCGGATGCTGCCTGCTCGCCGGGAAAGAGCCATGGGGCGTGCCAAAGTCGGCGATCGCGGACGCGGCCGGCAGTCAGTGCGATGATGAAGATCGTAGAGCCATACATAAGGAGCATGTCGCCGGGATCGAGCACACCGACGCTGATGGCTTCTGAGGCCGCGTCGATAGTACCAGTGATGACCGGGGTGCCGACAGCGAGTCCGGTGACCTCGGCGGCCGCTTTGGTGACACCTCCAGCGATTTCTGTCGTCCACAGTAGCTCAGGGAGCTTTTCGAGCGGCAGAAGGTCGGGCGCAAGCACGTCGCTCCATTCGTTCGACGCGGCGAGATAGAGGGGACCGGTGTTAATCGCCGAATAGTGGTCGAG
>JBKPSQ010000042.1:0-19104 GCA_046735075.1 Pseudomonadota bacterium | reverse complement strand
GCGGCAGCTTCTCGAATCGCACGGGCGCTCGAAGAACAATGCGATCCTTCGCCCGTCGCGATTGGCGTGTTCGAGCTGGGCAAAGGACGTTTCGAAGTCTTCGCCCACTTTGCGGAGGAGCCGCCGCGGGAAATTTTGTGTGCTCTGATCGAGCATGCCGCTACTGGCGTGCAGCTCGGGCCATTGCTGGTCGAGCGAGTTCCCGACGAAGATTGGGTGACCCTGTCGCAAGGCAAGCGCCGACCGGTCAAAGCCGGACGCTTTCTTGTGCATGGCAGTCATGATCGGGCGCGCGTGCCTCGCCGCTTGCACACAATCGAGATCGACGCCGGACAAGCGTTCGGCACAGCACATCACGCGAGCACGCGGGGCTGTCTCATCGCGCTCGACGACGTACTCAAACGTTGCCGCCCACGATCAATTCTCGACATTGGCACCGGCACCGGCGTTCTCGCCATCGCTGCCGCCAAGGCGCTCAATCGCGAGGTCCTCGCCAATGACAACGATCCCCTTGCCGTCGCGATCGCCAGCGATAACGCGCGTAAGAACGGCGTAGCGCCCCTCGTGCGAGTCATGAAGGCCAGTGGCCTCGCACACCGCACGCTCAGATCGACGACTCCAGATCTCGTGCTGGCAAACCTGCTCGAGCGTGCTTTGTACGACCTCGCGCCAACTCTTGCGCGGCACGTCTCGCCAAAAGGTCGCGCGATTCTCTCAGGTCTCACCGCGCAGGCGCGCGGCATCGAAGCGCGCTACGCCGCGCATGGCTTCATCCTCGAAAAGCGCATCATTTTCGAAGGATGGACGAGCCTAGTGATAGTCCGCCGCAAGGGCCGAGCTTTGCGCGATTGATCGGGACGGCGCTTTGCGCTTACATACGCCCGCCCATGTATCAAATATTCGAAGATGTTAGCGTAGCAGGGGAAAGCGGCGAGCGGGTCAAGGCGTTACAGCGGGAATTGAAGGCACGGAAGCTCAAGGGCTTCCTGGTTCCCCATAGCGACGAGCACCAGAACGAGTTCTTGTCTCCTTCGGCCGAGCGCTTGGCTTGGCTCACCGGCTTTACCGGATCTGCTGGCGTTGCGATCGTGCTCGACAAGGCGGCGGCCCTATTCGTCGACGGCCGCTACATATTGCAAGCGCGCGCGCAAACCGATCCTGCCCTGTTCGAGGTGCTGCAGACGCCCGAGGCCAAGGCGTCTACCTGGTTGATCGGCAAGCTCAGCAGAGGCGCCGGCGTCGGCTACGACCCTTCGCTGCACACAATCAAGGAGATCGAGCGCCTCACCGAAACCTTGGGCAAGGCTGGCATTAAACTCGTGCCGGTCGAGAGCAACCCGATCGATACCGCGTGGCATGACCGCCCCAAGGCGCCATCGGCGCCCATCGTTCCACATGGACTCGAGCTCGCCGGCCGCAGCGCGCAAGACAAGATCAGCGACATGCAGGAGAAGCTGCGCGAGGATAAGGCCGACGTCGTGCTCCTCACCATGCTCGATTCGATCGCCTGGCTGTTCAACATCCGGGGCGGAGATATCAAGCACACTCCGGTCGCGCTCGCTTACGCCATTGTGCCGGCCACCGGGCGGCCGATCCTGTTCATCGATCCGGAGAAGGTGGGCGACAACGTAAGGGGCGCGCTCGGGGACTATGTCGATCTCGCCGAGCCCTCGGTGCTCGAGGGCTGGCTCAAGTCGCTTGGCCAAGAGAAGCTGCGCGTGCGGCTTGACCCCGAGACTACGCCGATCCGGTTCGCGCAATTGCTGGAGGCCGAAGGGGTCAAGTTCGTCCCCGGCGCCGACCCATGCCTTCACCCAAAAGCCATCAAGAATGAGGTGGAGATCAAGGGCGCGCATGCCGCGCACCTCCGCGACGGCATCGCCATGGCGCGCTTTCTCGCCTGGCTCGACGAGGTAGGCGATGCGGGCCGGATCGACGAGATCGCCGCAGCGTTGAAACTTGAAGAATTCCGCCGGCAGTCTGGCCAACTCAAGGATATCAGCTTCGACACGATCTCGGCAGTGGGGCCAAACGGCGCCATCGTTCATTACCGGCCCACGACCAAGAGCAAGCGGGCGCTGCAAAAGGGCTCGCTCTATCTCATCGATTCTGGCGCACAATATCGCGATGGCACGACCGACGTGACCCGCACCATCGCTATCGGCGCGCCGACGGCGGAGATGCGGCGTCACTATGGGCTTGTACTCAAGGCGCATATCGCCATCGCCACGGCGCGTTTCCCCAAGGGCACGCGCGGGCAGGACCTCGATCCATTCGCGAGGCGGCCGTTGTGGGAAGCAGGGCTCGACTTCGATCACGGCACTGGGCATGGGGTCGGGAGCTATCTCGCGGTGCATGAGGGGCCGCAGCGGCTGTCGCGGCTAGGCACGGTCGAGCTCGAGCCAGGCATGATGTTGTCGAACGAGCCTGGCTTCTATCTCGAAGGCCAATACGGCATCAGGCTGGAAAATCTCGTGCTGGTGACGCCGCTGGAGAAGATCGCCGGGGGCTCCCGCGAGATGATGGGATTCGAGACGCTGACCCTTGTCCCGTTCGATCGCCGTCTCATCGATCCCAAGCAGCTGGTTCCGTTCGAGCGCGAATGGCTCAACGCTTATCATGCGCGCATCAGGCGCGAGATCGAGCCGCAGCTCTTGAGCAATGACCGCGCTTGGCTCCGCCACGCGACCGCGCCGATCAGCTAACAGCCCCCTCCTCACTTTATCGTGTCATTGCCGACCTTGACCTGGCAGTCGCGCAACCGCAGACCTACGCAGGCGGAGGAGGGATTGGTGGATTTGCACTTGGCGAAATGACGTGAGGAGGGAACTTTGGCGCTGGAGCTCCGCCCGAACTGCGAATATTGCGATAAGGATTTGCCGCCTGACGCGATCGACGCTCGCATCTGCTCTTATGAATGCACCTTCTGCGCTCATTGCGTGGACACGGTGCTGTTCAACGTCTGTCCGAATTGTGGCGGAGGATTCGTCCCACGCCCCATCAGGCCGGCCACCGAGCGGCGGCAGGGTTTGAGCCTTGCCAAGCGGCCAGCCTCGACCAAGCGCGTCTACCTCTCCCATGACAAGGACGAGATCGACCGTTTCGCAAGAATCGTGCGCGACATTCCGCCGGAGAGCCGCTAGACAGCCGGTGCATGTCGACCGAGATCCTCGTCTCCGCCGTGGCGGCCACGCTGACCACGGCTGCCTTCGTGCCACAGGCGCTGCATATCATTCGCTACAAGGAGACGCGCGCGATTTCGCTGTTTATGTATGTGGCTTTCGCTGCGGGCGTAGCGCTCTGGCTCCTGTTCGGCTGCCTGATCGGCAACTGGCCGATCATTGTCTCCAACGCTATCACCCTTGCGCTGGCGCTCGCCATCATCGCCATGAAGGTGAAATATGGATAATGCCGGTCGCTACTCGATCAGCTTGAGCCATTCCTCCTCGCTAAGTACGGCCACTCCCAGGTCCTTGGCGTTTTTGAGCTTCGAGCCGGCGCCGGGGCCGGCCACGACATAGTCGGTATTCTTCGAGACCGAGCCAGCCACCTTAGCGCCAAGCCGCTCGGCGCGCGCTTTCGCTTCAGACCGGGTCATTTGCTCGAGCGTGCCGGTGAACACCACCGTCTTACCTGACACGGGCGAGGCGTGCTCGACTTTCTCCAACGGCGTGGGCGTGACTTCCACCAGGAGTTGCTCGACCACCTCCACATTGTGCGCTTCGGCGAAGAAGTCGGCGATTGCTGCGGCGACGGCGGGGCCGATGCCCTCGATATTGTCGAGGGCCGCGAAGGCGTCTCCTTCTCGATCGGCAGCGGCTTCGCGCATCGCGGCGAGGAAGGAGTCGGCGGTGCCGTAATTGCGGGCGAGCAGCCGCGCCGTGGTCTCGCCGACATGGCGAATGCCGAGTGCATAGATGAAACGGTCGAGTCTGACATTGCGCCGAGCCTCGATGGCAGCAAATAGCTTATTTGCCGAGGTCTCGCCCCAGCCTTCGCGCTCGGCAAGCTTCGATGCCGCCCGCTCGTCACGCTTCTCCAGCGTGAAGATGTCGGGCGGAGATTGAATCAACCCGTCGGCGTAGAATGCCTTGATGTGCTTCTCCCCGAGCCCCTCGATATCGAAGGCGTTGCGCGACACGAAGTGCTTCAAGCGCTCGACGCGCTGCGCCGGGCAGATCAGTCCTCCGGTGCAGCGCCTGACCGCATCCTCCTTGCCGGTATTAGGATTGATCTCGCGCGAGGCGTGGCTTCCGCAGGCCGGGCACACATCAGGGAAGACGAATCGTCTTGCGCCCTTGCGCCGCTTCTCCAGAACCACGCCCAGAATCTGCGGAATGACGTCGCCGGCGCGCTGCACGATCACCGTGTCGCCGATACGCACGTCCTTGCGGGCGATCTCGTCCTCGTTGTGCAGCGTCGCATTCTGCACGACGACGCCGCCGACCGTGACCGGATCAAGCTTGGCAACAGGGGTAAGCGCGCCAGTGCGGCCAACCTGGATGTCGATGTCGCGCAACACGGTGGTCGCCTTCTCGGCAGGAAATTTATGAGCGACCGCAAAGCGCGGCGAGCGCGAGACAAAGCCCAAACGTTCCTGAAGATCGAGCCGGTCAAGCTTGTAGACGATTCCGTCGATGTCGTAGTCGAGCCCTGCCCGGCCGCTCTCAATGTCGCGATAGGTGGCGAGCATTTCTTCGACCGTATGGGCGAGGCGCGCCAAGGGATTGAAGCGAAAGCCCCAATCCCGCATTGCCTCGTAGATTCCCCATTGCGTCTTTGCGGGCAGACTCGCGACCTCTCCCCAGCCATAGGCGAAGAAGCCGAGCGGTCGTGAGGCAGTAATGCTCGGATCGAGCTGGCGGAGAGAGCCCGCCGCAGCATTGCGGGGATTGGCAAACAGCCTATCGCCGCGCGCCGCCTGCTCCTCATTGAGCTTCTGAAAGGCGCCGCGGCTCATATAGATCTCGCCGCGCAGCTCGAATGGATCGGGGAAACTCCGCGATTTAATGGTGTGTGGAATGTCGCTGATGGTGCGGACATTGGCGGTGACGTTCTCGCCTTCGTAACCGTCGCCGCGGGTGGCGCCCTGGATCAGCTTCCCGTTCTCGTAGCGAAGGGTAATGGAGAGCCCGTCGATCTTTGGCTCGGCGGTGAAAGCCAATCCGTCGATCGACTGAAGCCCAAGAAAGCGCCTGATGCGCTCGAGGAAATCGCGCAAGCCCTCCTCGTCGAACACGTTGCCGAGCGAGAGCATTGGCACGCGGTGGACGACCTTGCCAAAGGCTTCCACGGGAGCGGCGCCGACCCGCAATGAAGGGCTGTCGTCACGCACGAGATGCGGGAAGCGTGCCTCGATCTCGTCGTTCCGCGCTCGCAGCACATCGTAGTCGGCGTCTGAGATTTCTGGCGCGTCTTTACGGTAATAAAGCTCGTCGTGATGGGCGATCTCGGACGCAAGCCGCTTCAGCTCGGAGGCCGCTTCGGCTTCATCGAGTTCGGTAATGGACGTCGTCTCCAGAAACGGTCCAGCCTTGGTCTTCTGTTTCGCTTTGCTTTTGCTCATCACTCGTCATGCCGACCGGCTCATCAACCGGTCCGCCGCAGCGCGCGCCTCGTCGGTAATGGTCTGGCCGGCGAGCATCCGGGCGATCTCTTCCCGGCGATGTGGGCCTTCGAGCACCGCGACGCGGGTTGCCATGGCCTCCCCTTCGGGGCCGCGCACCGGCTCTTTCGCGATCAAAAGATGACCGCTCGCAACAGCGGCCACCTGCGGCGCATGGGTCACGGCAAGCACTTGAACGCGCGCCGCGAGCTTGGCCAGCCGTTCGCCCACCGCAGCCGCGGTGGCGCCACCCACTCCGGCATCGGCCTCGTCGAAGACCAGCGTCGGTGCAGAGCCGCGCGCGGCAAGCACGACCTTCAGCGCGAGAATGAACCGGGCAAGCTCTCCGCCTGAGGCGACCTTCATCAAAGGCCCGGGCTCGGTGCCGGGATTTGTTCGGACAAAGAACGCGATGCGGTCGATGCCGCTTGGACCGCCCTCGGTGAGTGGAACAGTCTCTATATTGGTGATGAAGCTCGCCTTGTCGAGCTTGAGTGGGGCGAGCTCGACCATGACCTCCTTGTCGAGCCGCCGCGCCGCCTTGGCCCGCGCCTTGCTTAGATCGAGCGCCAGCGTCTCATAGCTCTTGCGCGCGGCCTCCGCGGCGCGGGCAAGCTCGGTGCTCAACGTGTCGCTCTGGTCGATGGCCGAAAGTTCAGCCTCGATGCGCCTCATTAAGGCCGGCAAGTCGTCGACCCCAACCTTGTGCTTGCGGGCAAGCGCCCGCAGCGCGAACAGCCGCTCCTCGGCGCGCTCAAGATCCTTTGGCTCGAAGGCTGTGAGCGCGAGCGCCTCCTCAATCCTTGCCCGCGCCGTGTTGGTCTCGGCGAGCACGCGCTCGAGCGCCTCAGCAACCAGAGCAAGCACAGGGCCGGCAACGGCCGCTTGACGCTCGATCCGGCGTAGGCTTGCGGCAAGCCGCGCGCCCGTGGTTCCCTCTCCTTGCAAAGCATCGAGCGCCTCGTTGAGCTCGCCGGCAATCTTCTCGGCGTTCATCATCAATTGGCGGCGCGCGGCAAGCGCTTCCTCCTCGCCCTGTTCCGGATCGAGCTGGCGAAGCTCTTCCAGCGCGTGGCTCAGATAGTCGGCATTGGCGCGTGAAGCAGCGATTTCACTTTCATGCTGCGCGCGCGCGGCCTCCGCCCCGTGCCAAGCCTCGTAGGCTGTGGCGACGCGGCTGGCGTCATTCGTCAAGGCGCCGAAAGCATCCACCAGGTCGCGATGGCCGCTCGGATCGATCAGCGCGCGATCGTCGTGCTGCCCATGGATCTCGACCAGAGCCTGCCCCACCTGGCGCAAAAGCTGAACGCTGACGCTAATGTCGTTGATGAAGGCGCGGCTCCTGCCGTCGGCTCCCTGCACGCGCCGCAGGATGAGACCGTCTTGCGCCTCGAGCCCATTTGCGGCGAGGAGCTGGAACGCGGGATGGCTTGGCGCCAGATCGAAGCTCGCCGTTACTTGGCCTTGCGCCGCCCCGCGCCGCACCAGCGCAGCATCGCCACGGCCGCCGATGGCGAGCGAAAACGCGTCGAGGAGGATGGATTTGCCGGCCCCGGTTTCTCCGGTCAGCACCGATAGGCCTGGGCCGAATTCGAGATCGAGCTTGTCGATCAGAACGATATCGCGGATCGACAGCGCGGCTAGCATGGCGGTTCGGTCAGGCCGGCTTGCCGTCGCCTTTCCAGGTCTGGGTGATCCACGATCCCTCGTGCTCCTGCGGTTGGGCGCCGTTCTTCTGCAGGAGAGTGTAGGCGTGGTTGTACCATTTGCTGTCCGGGAAGTTGTGTCCGAGCACGGCGGCCGCGGTTTCGGCCTCATTGACGATGCCCAACGCCATATAGGCCTCGGTCAGGCGCATCAAGGCTTCTTCCACCTGCTCGGTCGTCTGGTAGTCGGTCACCACCACACGAAAGCGATTGATGGCGGCGAGAAAATTGTTGTGGCGGAGATAATAGCGTCCGACCGTCATCTCGCTCGCGGCGAGAAGGTCGCGCAGAATGCGTACCCGGTTCGATGCCTCCGCCGCGTAGCGCGAATTGGGATAGCGCTGGAGCAGCTGCTCGTAAGCATTGAGCGCTTTGCGTGCCGTGGTCTGATCGCGCCTCGGATCGAGCACCTGAACGTAATAGGACATGCCGATGATGTTCTGGGCGAGGTCGGACTCGGCCGTGCCGGGATGAAGCGTGAGATAGCGATCGGCCGCCGAGATCGCGTCGTCATACTTGCCGGCCTTGTAATAGGCATACGCCGCCATGACGATCGCCTTGCGCGCCTCCTGCGAATAAGGGTGATTGATGTCGACCTGCTCGTATTCCTTGGCGGCATCCCCGAAATCGCCCTTATTGATCATCGTCTCGGCCTTGCCGTAGATGACGTCGGGCGGGTCGTTGTTCTCAACGATTTCCTTCTTGCCCCATAGGGAGCCGCAGCCGGCGATCAGGGTCGGCGAAAGAGCAAGGGCAAGTAGCGCAACGGAAAGACGCGTGAGACCGCAGCGGCGCAGGCCGGGACGTCTCTTCGCTCCGAGCGGCGCGACCGGATCTGGTATGCCACCCCTCAAGATCGGTCCCCCTCGCGGGCCTAGCTCGCCCGCGCAACATTTGCGCCAGCCAGCGAAGCTGGCGTAGCCTAGAGCCAACCAACTAGCGGATTATGGTGTTTTTTTGCCCGTTATGGGCGGAGACGGGCGCTTCCAAACGAGAATACTTACCGCGCGAACGCGCAAAGCCGTGCGACCGGGGCTACCGCCAATCACTGGGAAGGAGCCGGTCAGCTCCGCTCGGCGGCGAAATTCGCTGCCGCAAGGCGGTGGCTGAGCTCGGCATGACGAACCTCGCGGTAACGCGGGGCTTCGACCATGGTCCAAGCGTCGGCGTCGGCGAACATGGCCTTGAGCACCAGAGCGTTCAGCCTATGGCCGCCGCGCTTCGAGCGATAGGCGCCGAGGAGCGGCGCGCCGGCCAGCGCGAGGTCGCCGACCGCGTCGAGCGCCTTGTGACGCACGAACTCGTCGGAGAAGCGCAAGCCTTCGCGATTGATGATGCGGTCGTCGCCGATCGCGACGGTGTTCTCAAGAGAGGCGCCAAGCGCAAGGCCGGCAGCCCACAGCCGTTCAACGTCCTTCATGAAACCGAAGGTGCGGGCCCGGGCAAGCTCGCGGCGGAAAGAGCCCGGATTCACGTCGATTTCGATCCTCTGATTGCCGATCAACGGAGTGTCGAAATCGATCTCGACGTCGAGATGGAAGCCATTATGCGGGGTCAGCTCCCCATAGGCACCAGCGTCTTCCACGGCGATCTTTTTCAGCACCTTGAGGTAGCGGCGTGGCGTGTCGAGCTCGGCAAGGCCGATCTCGTCGATGGCCTCGACGAAACGGGACGCGCTGCCATCCATAATCGGAACTTCGGAGCTATCGATCTCGATAATCGCGTTATCGACGCCAAGCCCGCGCAGTGCAGCGAGGAGATGCTCTACGGTCGCAACAGAGGCGCCATTACCGTCGCCGAGGATGGTGCAGAGCGTGACGCCGGTTACCCAGCGCTGATCGGCAGCAATCTCGGTGCCGTCAGGATGACCGTTTGAAAGGAGAAAGCGTAACCCGGTGTCGCCGTCTGCCGGACAGAGCGTAATGCAAACTGGTGCTCCGCTATGTACGCCCGTTCCGGTTAGTGAGATTTCGCCGGCAAGAGTGGTTTGCCGCGCCCCGATAAAACCCCTCATGGCCCCCGTCGGCCCCCCGCGCCGTATTTTTGAGTTCCCTACTTAGCTCGGGTAGTGTCCCGAGCCCCCCAATTGACCGGCTCTCCCTGGCACTTGAGCCGCCCCCGGCTTGTTCGTGCCTTTTTGGTCCTGGTCGTGCCGTTCAATCTGCGCAAACCTTAACGCTCGCACGGGGAGGCGACAAATCACTGTTTCTTTCACTCTGTTACCGTAGCTATGTCCTCATAAGCATTTGGTTTACAAAGACTTTACAGGGACATTAACGATCCTCGGGCGCTGCTGTGAGGTGCTGGCGTTAACCTCAATTCGCCCGGCGGCGGAGAAAGGCAGGAATCTCAAGGTCATCGGTTCCTGATGATTCGGCTCCGGCCGCAGTCACTTCGGCGACCGCAGATTTCGGCGCTTCGATCCGTTTTGGCACAGCAGGCGCTGTCTCGCCGCGCGGACGCTCAATCCTGATGGCTCTCGGCGCCGCGGCCTGGGCCAGCGGCCTCGTCTGGACCGGGGCTTGAGCCTGGGGCTGAGCTTGCAGCTGAGGCTTCGCCGTCTCAGGCAGAGAAGCGAGGCGTGGCTGGCCGAACTCCGGCTCGAGCTTGGCCAGCATCTCGGCGTCAGGCTCTTTGCGGTGGCGTCCCACATTTGCGAGCCGCTCGAGGAAGCCGACTTTCTTCTTCTGCGCGGCAAGGCCATGCGCGGGCGCCTGGCCCGATTGCGCCTTGATTTCGTTCTGGGCCGTGACCGGCAACTCATCCATGCTCGGCATGCGGCGCACAGGACGCCTGATTGCCGCCGGCGGCGCGGGTTGGAATGCTCCGCCTTGAGGCGCCGCAGACTTGCCTTGTGCGGGGTGCGGGAAGGTCATGCCGGTGACTTGCGCCGGACGCTTCTCGATCACGACATTGCCAGGCGCGCGCCACACCGACGGCTCCTTCACCACATCGTTCTGTCCAAGCACGAGGCTTTGCTCGTCGAGATCGACGGGAACGCCTGGAAGCGTTGCAAGGCCGGCAAGCCTCTCTGTCAGCCTGCTCCTCTCTTGCAACACGGCGGGCTTCGGAGCGTCGAGCACCGGGCGAGTTGACTGCGTGCTGGCAAGACCGATGCCGGTCGCCACCACCGAGACCCTGATCGAGCCGTCAAGCTCGTCGTCGAAAGTCGCGCCGACAATGATGTTCGCATCAGGATCGGCCTCGGCCCTGACGCGGCTCGCCGCCTCATCAACTTCATAAAGTGTGAGGTCGTTGCCGCCGGTGATCGACACGAGTAGCCCGCTCGCCCCCTTCATGCACACGTCGTCGAGCAGCGGATTGGAGATGGCAGCTTCGGCCGCCTCGATGGCGCGGCGTTCGCCGCTCGATTCACCGGTGCCCATCATCGCTTTGCCCATGCCGGCCATGATGGTGCGGACATCGGCGAAGTCGAGATTGATCAGCCCTTCCTTCACCATCAAGTCGGTGATGCACGACACGCCCGCGCGTAAGACATCGTCGGCCATGGCGAAGGCGTCGGTGAAGGTGGTCTTTTCGTTCGCGACGCGGAACAGATTCTGGTTAGGGATGATGAGCAGCGTGTCGACATATTTCTGCAGCTCGTCGATCCCTGCCTCGGCGGCGCGCAGGCGACGCGTGCCCTCGAACTGGAACGGCTTGGTGACCACGCCGACCGTAAGGATGCCCTCCTCGCGCGCGGAGCGTGCGATCACCGAGGCTGCACCGGTGCCAGTGCCGCCGCCCATGCCGGCGGTGATGAACGCCATATGGCAGCCGACGAGATGGGCCTTGATGTCGGCCATCGCTTCCTCGGCGGCAGCGGCGCCGATTTCGGGCTTTGAGCCTGCGCCGAGGCCTTCGGTCACATTGGCTCCCATCTGAATGCGGCGCTCGCAGCGCGAGCTCGCCAACGCTTGCGCGTCGGTGTTGGCGACCACGAACTCGACGCCCTTGAGGCCACATTCGATCATGTTGTTGACGGCATTGCCGCCGGCCCCGCCGACACCGAACACGGTGATGCGCGGTTTGAGTTCGGTCAAATCTGGAACTCTGAGGTTGATGGTCATGGCGGTCATCCGATCCTTAGCGAATTGCCCTTGCTCCGGCTCCGTCGGCGCGTCGCGCGCTATGGAACCTCTCGTCCTTTAGAAGTTGTCCCTGATCCACTCGCCGACCCTGGCGAAATACCCGGTACCCGTACGCAAGAACCGCTGCTCTGCACGTCCTGAGAGTCTGTCGTCGGCGCGGTCCCATTGCAGGAGGAGACCGACCGAAGCGGCGAAATCGGGAGCGGCTGCCACGGCGGGCAACCCGCTCAACGATCTCGGACGCCCAAGCCTCGCCGTGCGTCCGAACATGTTGGTAGCAAGTTCAGCGAGACCGGTGAGTTGGCTTCCGCCGCCGGTCAGCACGAGATGCTGGGTGGCTTCGGAAGCCACGCCGCTCGCGGCAAGGCGGCGCCGCATCAAATCGAGGATTTCCTCGATGCGCGGGCGGATGATGAGCGCAAGCTGGGCCTTGGTGATCTGGTTGAGGCTCGGCTGCGGCAGGCCGGTCACGGCGGGATAGGTGATGATCTCCCGCTCATCGGAAATCGTGGCAAAGGCGCTCCCGTGCAGCGTCTTGAGACGCTCGGCGTGATCGAGGGGCGCGCCGAGGGTGCGTGCAATGTCGGTGGTGATGGCGTTGCCGCCGAGCGCGATACCGTCGGCGTGGATGAAATGGCCGTCGGCGAATACCGAAAGCGTGGTTGTGCCGGCGCCGAAATCGACGCAGGCCACACCGAACTTGGCCTCATCCGGTGTGATCACCGAAAGGGCGCTCGCATAAGGTGCAGCGACCAGGCTCGCCACGCCGAGATGGCAGCGCTCGACGCAGAGCATGATGTTGCGCATGGCCACTTCGTCGGCGGTGACGGCGTGGAGATCGACTGACAGCCGCTCGCCGCACATGCCCTGCGGCTCGCTGATCCCGCTATTCTCATCGATGCGGTAGCTCGTGGGCAGCGCGTGCAACACACTACGCTTGTCACGTGCGGCGTACTGGCGGCCGCCCGCGAGCAATCTCAGAATATCATCCTCGCGCACGGCGCCTGACGGAAGCGCCACGCTCGCCGAGAAACTCTCGCTTCTTAGCCTTCCGCACGTAACGCTCACATGGACGTCTTCGACGGTCACGCCAGCCATGCGCTCGGCAGCATCGACTGCCGAGCGGATGCAGGCCTCGGCGCTGTCGAGATGGGCGACCATGCCGGCCTTCAGGCCTTCGGCACGCGTGTGATCGAAGCCCAGCACCTCGAATTGCACCGCTTCGCCCTTGCCTTCGAACCAGTCGGGCGCGGGAGTGGTCTTGGCGATCAGGCAGCAAATCTTGCTCGTGCCAACGTCGAGCGCAGTCACGATGCGCTGGCGCTTGCTCCTGATCGTCGTCGTGTAAGCCATTCCCCCTATTCCCTCAGACTTCGTCTTAGGTCTTGCCTTTGATCTTTGTGCCCTTGGTGCTCGCCGTCGGCAGATCTTGCGGCGCGGTACCATCCGCCGGCGCGGCCGACGCCGTATCGTGGAGGCGCACCGTGACGCGATCGAGCAGACGGAGATCGACGGCGGCAATGTCACGCTCCAGAACGCGATGTTCCTCTTCGAGCTTGGTGAGCGAGGTGAGCGCCTCATCGACACTGTCATCGGGCAGCATGACCTCGACACCGGACTTGAGTTTGAGAGTCCAGCGCCGGTCGCCGACCCTGATCGCCGCCAGCATCTTCTCTCTGAGCTCCGGATAACGGACGAGGACCGCGAAGAGTTGTGACGCGCTCTTACCGGCGCCCTCGCCCACCACAAACGGAAGATCGGAATAGGCGTCGCGGAGCGCGCGGGTGAGAACCACGCCCTCGTCGTCGACGACATAGGTCTGCCCATCCTTCTGCCAGATGGCATAGGGCGCACGCTCCTCGATCGCGACCTGAAGGGTCGAAGGAAGGAAGCGCATGACTTGCGCATGTCTGATCCACGGGACCGCTTCGAGGCGCGCCTTGGCGGCATCAGTATCGAAGCCGAGCAATATGGTGTCGGGGCCTGCGTTGAGCGCGGTAGTGATATCGGCATCGGTCGCGTGGAGCTGGCCTTCCACCGTGACCCGCTTCACGCCTAAGCCTGCGGCAACGGCAAGATGCTGGAACCCGCCGGTGAATAAGCCAATGATCTTGGATGTCTGCCCGCCGATCCAGGCGCCATAGGCGACTGCGGTGGCGAGAAAGAGCACGCAAAGCACGAGCCACTTGCCGCGGACGCGATCGGGGCCGAGCTTGCCGAGCCGTACCGCTTTTGGACTGCGCCTCAGAACAGATCGGATTCCGGTTAATGCAGGGACACGTCGCGATGTGCGGGGCGCGGCGATGGCGCGCGCAAGCAGGACATCTTGCGATCTCCCTCTCCTGATCTGACCCCTACCGGGGTTCAGCGATTGCACGACGCGTCCTCCACGATCCATTTGACCAGCTCGGCGAACGAGCGGCCGCCATGGGCAGCGAGCTCTGGCACGAGCGACGTCCCTGTCATTCCGGGCTGGGTGTTGACCTCAAGGCAGATCAATTCCCCCGTGCCCTCGGGCCGGTCGTCGTAGCGAAAGTCGGAGCGACTGACCCCACGGCAGCCCAGTGCCCGATGAGCCGCTAGGGACAGCTTCTGTACCAATTGGTAAACATTTGGTTTAAGCGGCGCCGGAAGGACGTGAATTGAGCCGCCGGGGGCATATTTTGCGTCGTAATCGTAGAAGGCGAGCCCTTCGGCCGGGCGGATTTCGATCACTCCGAGGGCTTCTTCGCCCATGACGGCGCAGGTCAGCTCTCTTCCGGCGATATAGCGCTCGACCATCACTTCTTCGCCCAGGGTCCATTCGGCGCTAGTCAGTTCCTGTGGCGGGTGGCGCTGGTCTTCGCGCACGATGAATACGCCGACGCTAGACCCCTCAGTCGGCGGCTTGATCACGTAAGGCGGCATCATGGGGTGCGCCCTGGCCGCCTCGATGCGCGAAAGAACAACGCTTTCAGCCACGGGCACGCCAGCCGCGGCGAGCACCGCCTTGGCGCGCTCCTTGTGCATAGCGAGCGCCGATGCAAGCACGCCCGAGTGGGTGTAGGGAATCGCCAGCATCTCGAGCAGACCCTGGATACAGCCGTCCTCGCCATAACGGCCGTGCAGCGCGTTGAAGCAGATGTCGGGCTTGATCTCGGCGAGGCGCTCCGCAACATCGCGGCCGACATCTAGCCGTGTCACGCGGTAGCCGAGGCCTTCGAGCGCATCGGCACAGGCCGCACCCGAGCGCAATGACACCTCCCGCTCGGAGGACAAGCCGCCCATCAGAACCGCGACGTGAATCTGGTGCTTGGTCATGCGTATCCCCCGCTATTCGACAGGTGAGAAATGCGAGACAGAGTCTTCGCGCTTGGCGATCCGGTGATCCCCGAAAGGAGTTACTGATTACTCGTTTTCGTTAAGGAATGACACGGGACACGCGGCGGGGCTTAGCGAGGAACGCCGAGGCGCTTGATCTCCCATTCGAGCTCGACGCCGCTGCTCTCTTTCACCCGCGCTCGCACAGTCTCACCAAGCTCCTCGAGATCGGCGCCGCTCGCCTTTCCCTCGTTGATGAGGAAGTTGCAGTGCATCTCTGACACCTTGGCGTCGCCCACCGCGAGGCCGCGGCAGCCTGCGGCATCGATGAGCTGCCATGCCTTGTGCCCCGGCGGGTTCTTGAAGGTCGAACCGCCGGTGCGGCTCTTGATCGGCTGCGCCTGCTCGCGGTACGCGGCGATGCCGTCCATCTCGGCGAGAATCTTCTCCGGCTCTCCGGCCTCACCCTGGAACAGAGCCTCGGTGAAGATGAAATCTTCCGGCGCACCGCAATGGCGATACTCGTACTGAAGGTCGGCCACGGGAAGGACGTGGAGCTGACCCTTGCGATCGATGGCGCGCGCTTCGATCACGACCTCGCAGGTCTCACGCCCATGTGCGCCCCCATTCATGCGCAGCGCTCCGCCGACGCAGCCGGGGATGCCGCGATAGAAGGAGAGTCCGGCGATGCCGGCGTCAGCCGCGGCGCGGGCGACTTTCACGTCGGGCACCGCGGCCCCGACGCGCAGGCGATGTCCCTCCTCGACCTTGATGTCGCCGAAGCCGCGCCCCAGGCGGATGACCACGCCCTCGATGCCGCCATCGCGTACGAGTAGGTTCGAGCCGAGACCAATGACGATGATCGGGATATCGGGCGGCGTCTCGCGTAGGAAATAGGCGAGGTCAGCCTCGTCGGCGGGCGAATAGAGAACCTCGGCAGGACCGCCAGCCCTGAACCAGGTGAGATCGGAGAGAGCAGCTTCGGCTTTCAGCTTGCCCCGCAGCTCAGGCAGACTCGCTGTGAGTTTCGTCGCAAGAGCCTCGCCGTTCATGCCTGGCTCCTGCTCTCGAGCCGTCGAGGCAGCGCGTTCATCCAGTCGGTAATGGTGCCGGCGCCAAGACCAACAACGAGATCGCCTTTCTTTGCCACCGAGGCCACAGTCTCGACGAGCGTGTCCTCGCCGTCGACGGTCAGCACATTGGGATGGCCGTGACGGCGCAAGCTTGACGCGAGCTCGTCGCGGTCGATGCCGGGAATTGGCGCCTCGCCAGCCGAATAGACCGGCGTTACCACCACGATGTCGGCGTCATCGAGGCACGCGGAGAACTCGTTGAACAGAGACTGCAAGCGTGTGTAGCGATGCGGCTGCATGACGGCGATGATCCGGCCATTGTTACCGGCCATGCGCGCGGCGCGCAGCACCGACGCGATCTCAACCGGATGGTGCGCGTAGTCGTCATACACGGCAACGCCCTGCCATTCGCCTGCCCGGCTGAAGCGCCGCTTCACGCCGGAGAACTTCGCGAAGGTCTTGCGGATCACCTCGTCGTTGACGCCGGCCTCAGTCGCGGCAGCAAGCGCGCCGAGCGCGTTCAACGCATTGTAGTGGCCCAATACAGGCAACATCAGGTCTTCGAATTTCCGCGCGCCGCCTTTCACTGCCGGGCCAAGATCGGCATCGAAGGTGATCGTATTGTGGTCGGGTCGAACATTGCTGAGCCTAATATCTGCATCGCGCGCAACCCCGTAGGTCAGCGTGCGTCGGCCGTTCGCCGCACCGCCGAGCTTGGCAAGAAGCTCGCGCACCACGGGATGATCGATGCAGGCGACGGCGAGGCCGTAGAACGGGATACCATCGATGAATTGGCGAAACGCAGCGTGCAATGCATCAAGCGACGGCCAATAATCCATGTGCTCAGGGTCAATATTAGTCACGACGCCGATTTGAGTGGGCAGCTTGATGAAGGTGCCGTCTGACTCGTCGGCCTCGACCACCATCCACTCGCCTTTGCCGATGCGGGCCTTGGTGCCCCAGGCATTGATGATACCGCCCGTAATGACTGTCGGATCGAGATCGCCGGCTTTCAGCAGATCGGCAATGAGGGAGGTCGTCGTGGTCTTGCCGTGCGTGCCGGTGATCGACACGGTGGCGCAAGGCCGCATCAGCTCGGCAAGCATCTCGGCGCGGCGGATGATGGGGATACCGCGTTCCTTGGCGGCCTCGAACTCTGGATTGCCGGGCTTCACCGCGCTCGAGATGACAAGATAGGCGGCGTCCTTGATGTTGGCAGGATCGTGGCCGATTAGGGAGGTAATGCCGTGCGCGCGCAGGCGCTCGAGATTGGCGCTGTCCTTGAGGTCGCTCCCCTGCACGCGATAGCCGCGCGTATGCATCACCTCGGCGATCGCGCTCATGCCGATGCCGCCAATTCCCACGATGTGGAACAGGCCGGTCTTCTCGGGTGGAGGCAGATGCATGCTACGCCCTACTCGACTTAACTCTTGCTCTCGGTAAGCTCCTCAGCCAGATCGCCGAGCTTAGACACCGCTTTTGTCTCGGCCATGGCTTTCGCCTTTTCCGCGGCTTTTGCCAAGACCTCAGGCGAGGAGAATAGGCGTTCGAGCTCCTTGGTGAGGCGCTCAGGACTAAGCTCGTTCTGGCGGATGCACCAGCCTCCGCCTCCTTCTTGCAGCCGAGTTGCGTTTTCGAGTTGATCGTTGTCAAGGGCGTGCGGCAGGGGCACGAGCAGGCAAGGGCGTCCGATCGCCATCAGTTCGGCCACAGTCGAGGCGCCGGCACGGGCAATGACAAGGTGGGTCTGCGCAATGCGCTCCGGCAGGTCGCGGAAGAAGGGCGAGAGATGGGCGGCAATGCCGGCCTTGTCATAGGTTTCGCGGAGCTCGTCGAGGTCCTCCTCGCGTGCTTGCTGCACGACTGTGAGACGCTCGCGCATCTCCGCCGGCAAAAGCTTTAGCGCCTGGGGCAAAACCTCCGAGAAAAAATGCGCGCCTTGGCTCCCGCCGAAAATGAGGAGCAGAAGGCGCTGCCCCGGAACTGGCGGTGTGTAGGGGGTATTGCGATAGGCAAGTACGGCGTCGCGTACCGGTATGCCGGTGACTCGCGCCTTCGGCTCGGCGTCGGCGCGTAGAAGCTTGGTCGGCTTGAACGACAGCGCGATCTTGTCGACGAAGCGCGAGAGGAGCCGGTTGGCCCGGCCCATGATCGCATTCTGCTCGTGGATCGCGGTCGGAATCTTCAGCGTGCTTGCGGCGATGATCGGGGGAAGCGTGGGATAGCCGCCGAAGCCGATCACCGCGCTCGGCTTGATCTTCTGGAGCAAACGCCTCGCGCCGAGAAAGCCCATGCCGAGCCGCGAGAAGGTCGCCGCCACAGCGAAAGGGTTTCGGCTGGAGAGAGTCGCCGACGGTATGCGATGGATGGCACGCGCCGGAAACTCGACGCCGTACTTCTCGGCCCGGATGTCGGTGGCAAGCTCGACGTCATAGCCGCGACGGGCAAGCTCCTGCGCAAGCGCTGCTGCTGGAAAAAGATGCCCGCCGGTGCCTCCTGCAGCGAGCAGGATCAAGCGGCCACTCAAGCCGGCTGCTCCTTGATGCCGGCATGCTCCGGCTCATGCTCCACCGCCGCGCTAACCGTGACGCGACCCGCCATCGGCCGCTTGCGCGTGAGCCCGAGCGCAAAGCCCATGGTCAGTGCCATGGCGAGCAACGACGAGCCACCATAAGAGATGAAGGGCAGCGTCATGCCCTTGGCAGGAAGAAGCCCGACATTCACTGCCATATTGATGAGCGCCTGAAGACCGAACAGCATCATAAGCCCTGCAACGGCGTGCCTGATGAAGCCATCCTGCTCTTGCGAGGCCTTAGACAAGCCACGCAGCACGATGAAGGCAAACAGCGCAAGCAGGATAAGGCAGGCGATCAGTCCATACTCCTCGGCGGCCACCGCATAGATAAAGTCGGTGTGCGAGTCCGGAAGCACGTCCTTCACTGTCCCCTCCCCCGGCCCTCGCCCGAACCAGCCGCCGTGCAGGAAAGAGTCGATGGAGCGGTCGGTCTGGTAGGTGTCGCCGGAAGCAGGGTTCAGGAAGCGGTCGATGCGCGAGGCCACGTGAGGCGCGAGGAAATAGGCGGAAGCAACACCGGCCATGCCGGCAAGGCCGAGCGCGGCCATCCAGATCAGATTTATGCCGGCCATGTAGACCATCGCGCCCCAAACAAGCGTAACAAGAAGCGTCTGACCGAAATCGGGCTGCATGATTAGCATCACAACGAACACGGCATAGAGCGCGATGGCAAGCTCGGTACCCGGAACATCGCGGCGCTTCTGCGCCTCGTTGAATAACCAAGCCGTCAGCACAATGAAGGCCGGCTTCACGA
>JBKPSQ010000041.1:0-11213 GCA_046735075.1 Pseudomonadota bacterium | reverse complement strand
CCAGAACACATGGACGCGCTTGCCTTCCTCCCGCAGCAACCGGGTCTGCTCGGGCGAGCGTTCCACATTGCTCGCAAATTCGTAGCGGGTGAGGTGGCGCCTGACCACCCCGATGCGGCTATAGCTCAGCGCGAACATCAGGCAGGCGCCGATGACGCCGAGCACCACGCCCATGAAGTAGCCGAAATTGATGATGACCAGCGTCATGATGCCGGTGAGCGCCCACTCGGTCCATGAGCTCTTGGCCGGCGCCTGCCACAGCTCGACGATGATCATCACGCCGAGATAAGCGAGCATGCCGCCGAGGATCGCCTTCGGCACCACGCTGCCGACGTCGGCGCCCGAGAACAGGATGATGGCGCAGACAATACCCACGATGGCGCCTGACCACCGCGTGGTGGCTCCTGACTCGTCGAGCAGGAGGCAGGCATTCATGGACAGCGAGCCGCCAAACCCGCCGAAAAACGCGGCAAACAGATTTGCCAACCCATTCGAGCGAAATTCCTGGTCGAGATCGCCGGTCTTCTGGCGCGCCACTTCCAAGCTCGTCACATCGAGCAGAAGGGCGATGGCCATCACACCGCAAAACGAGCCGATCTCGGCGCTTGACTGGGCGATCACGCCCCAGTCAACTTGTTGGCTGAAGATGGCATTGATCGGGAGCCACAAACTCAGTTCGCCGAGGCTCGGCAGGAACCACTCCCCGCGCACTCCCGCGTCCTTGACGAAGCCGAATAGCCCCGCGTCCATGGCGATGAGGAAACCGAAAAAGGCGATCGGGAGGGCAAGGTAGTTCGGCACAAACCGGCCGAGGACAGGAATGGATACCGCAAATAGCGCTCCCAGCACGATTTGCGGGAGATAAGCCGGCGAATAGAGCGGCTCCCAACTTGACGGGCCCAGAGTCAAATTGGTCTGCGTCACGACCTCCATGCCGCCAGTGATGAGAAGAAAACCCGAGGCAGCAAGGAAGCCGCCGATCACCGGATAGGGAATGAAGCGCAGCCATTGGCCGAGCCTCAGCGCGCCCGTTCCCCAGAGCAGAATGCCAGTGAGGAGCGTGCTCACGGACAGCGCGACCAGAACATTGAGAATCATCGTGTCGCTGCTCGCGCCTTTGGCGGCGAGCGCGGTGGCGATCGAGGAGGCGAGCACGCTCATCACCGCCACCGCCGGCGAGTCCGGCCCGCCGACCACCGGCGAGAAGGTCGAGGTCAAGGAGATCACCACACAGGTGACCACAGTCCCCATGATCAGCCCGGCAAGACCCAAGGCAAAGCCGCCGGCGAGATCGCCGGTGAAGATGAGGGCAGCGAAAGAGATGCAGTAGGCGATCTGCACCACACCGGAGATCGCCCCGGCGACGACGTCACGCCCGAGCGTCGCCGCGTCGAGGGGGCGGGGACGCTTGAGCGCCAAGTTTTCAAACGACAACAAGGGCGTTACGCAGCGGAAGTTGGCGGGTTGAAATGCCCGATCATGGCTTCCGGCAGCGGCAATAGCAAGGCGGAGGTCTGCGACCTGCTGCCTGCCGGCTAAGCGGGAGTAGCTCGGCGCAACCGCTCGGCGAGTGCGCGCATCACCGAAATGGCAAAGAACGGCGTCTCATGCACAAGGAAAAGGAATGTCTTCTCGGTAATCGGAGCGACCTCGCATGCCGTCTTGGCCTTGGCGCTGGCTGCCCGGGGCGATCCATCGATCAGCGCCATCTCCCCGAAGATTCCCCCTGGGCCAAGCTTCTCGACGACCTTGCCGTTGCGCTCGATCTCGACCTCGCCAGAACGAATGACATACATCTTGTCGCCCTTATCCCCCGCCGCGAAGATGGTCTCGCCCGCCTGAAACGTTGCGGGAGGGAATCCCGCATTGGCGAGAAGTTGGAAATCAATCGCAGCCATTGCCATGCGTGTCCTCCCTGCCCCTTCGGGTTCGCGGCCACTCTATGAAGGTGTTGTGACGGTACTATAAAGCCCCTTGCCAAAGCCAGATCGGCCGCGTCAGCTTTAGGACTCTGGCCGCCGACCCGCAAGGCTGCACTCGAGCAAAGGGTCAGCTCGCGGCTTCGCTCTTCACCCTTGCGACGGCTTCAAGCCAACCGTCATAGCGCGCTTGCCGCTCGGTCTCGCTCATTTTCGGCTCGAAGGTCCTTGCCGCGCGCCAACCCTTTCCCAGCTCTTCGCAGCTTGCGACCAAGCCGGCCGCCTGGCCGGCATGGTAGGCCGCGCCGAGCGCCGTCGTCTCTGGATTCTGGGCCACTTCGACCCGCCGGCCGAGGATATCGGCGAGGCGTTGCATGAGCCACGCGTTCGCGGTCATGCCGCCATCAACGCGCAGGCTCGATGGCGCCGGAATTCCACTCGCTGCCATGTCGCGGCCCATAGCGCTCAAGAGATCACGCGTCTGGAAGGCGACCGCCTCGAGGCCTGCGGCTACGATATCGGCTTTGGAGGAGGCGCGCGTGAGACCGAGGATCGCGGCTTTGGCATTGGCGTCCCAGAACGGAGCGCCGAGTCCCTGGAAGGCGGGCACGAGATAGACACCGGAATTGACGCTCGCGCTTTGCGCGAGGGAATCGCTTTCGGCCGCCGTGGCGATCAGGCCGAGATTGTCTCTCAACCATTGCACCGTGGCACCGGCCATGAAGATCGCGCCTTCGAGCGCGTAAGTGCGCTCGCCCTCGATCTGATGGAAAATGGTCGAGAGCATACGGGTGGCGGAGACGACTTTTTTGTCTCCCGTGTTGGCGACGATGAAACAGCCGGTGCCGTAGGTCGCTTTGAGCGTACCTGGCGTAAAGCAAGCCTGACCGTAAGCCGCTGCCTGCTGGTCGCCGGCCACGCCTCTGATAGGGATGCTGCCACCAAAATGCTCAGGCTCAGTGACCCCGAAATCACTCTGGCTGTCGCGCACCTCGGGCAGCATCGAGCGCGGCACGGAAAGGCGTTGAAGCAGCCGTTCGTCCCATACGCCTGACCTAATATCGTAGAGCTTGGTGCGCGCCGCGTTCGTTGCGTCGGTCGCATGCAATCTGCCGCCTGTGAGCTTGAACAGGAGGAAGCTGTCGATCGTGCCGAAGCACACTTCCCCTGCCCTGGCGCGCGCATCGAGTCCGGCCACATTGGCGAGCAGCCAAGCAAGTTTTGTGGCGGAGAAATAAGGATCGATGACGAGCCCGGTGGTTTCCGCTACATGCGCGTCCCAACCCTCTCGCGCAAGCTCGGCGCACAACGCTGCGGTGCGGCGGTCCTGCCAGACGATGGCATTCGCGAGCGGTTTGCCCGTCGCCCGTTCCCACACCACCGTGGTCTCGCGCTGATTGGTAATGCCGATTGCGGCGACCTGCTCTGCCCCAACTCCGGTCAGCACCTCGCGGCACACATGGAGCACCGAGTGCCAGATCTCCTCTGCGTCGTGCTCGACTTGTCCCGGCGCAGGATAGATCTGCTTGAGCGGGACCTGAGCTGTCGCGCGCGCTTCACCTTGGGTGTCGAATAGGATGGCGCGTGTGCTGGTGGTCCCTTGGTCTATAGCGAGCACATAGGAGCCGCGGCTCATCACCGAGCAGCAATTTCCGTTTGGCTCGCGATCCAGCCGCAATATTCGGCGCTGCCGCCCTCGGTCGGCAGAACGAGCAGGGCCGGCAACTCGTACGGGTGCAACCGCTTCGTCTCCTATAGCACCGCCTCGGTCAGGGACGCCCGGGTCTTGATGATCATGGCGACCTCGTTCGCCTCCTCGCGCGCGCCTTTCCACTCGAAGATCGAGACCATGCCGGGGAACATGTTAACGCAGGCGGCGAGCCGCGCCACGACGAGCGCATCGCCGACCCGCTTTGCGTCATCGAGGCTTGGAAAGGTCGTATAGATCAGGACCGGCCGGTCGTCGTTCGCCATCGATTCACCATGCGCGCCGGAATCTAGACACTTGCTGTGCCTAAGCCTCCTCGCGTTTATAGTGCCCGCTTCTTGAGCTTGGGTCCAAGCGTATCAACACCGTCATGCCCCGCTTTGAAAAGATCGCCCTCGTGGCCAGCGAAACCAACGAGGCGCAGGACGCTCTGAAGAAGCTTTCCGCCGGCTACGGCAACGTGGCGCCCGGCAAGGCCGACGTGATCGTTGCGCTTGGCGGCGATGGGCTGATGCTGCAAACTATGCACGCCCATCTCAATAGCCGCATCCCGATTTACGGCATGAACCGCGGATCGGTCGGCTTTCTGCTCAACGACTATCACGAGGATAACCTCAAGAACCGCCTCGAGGCGGCCGAGACCACCGTCATCCATCCGCTGTGCATGACCGCCTACGACAAGCACGGCGTGAAGCACGAGGCGCTCGCCATCAACGAAGTGTCCCTGTTCCGGCAGATCTACCAAGCTGCAAAGCTCAGGATCACAGTCGACGGCAAGGTGCGCATGGACGAGCTGATCTGTGACGGCGTGCTGGTTTCCACGCCGGCCGGCAGCACTGCCTATAATCTCTCGGCGCACGGACCGATCCTGCCGATCAATGCGCCGCTCTTGGCGCTGACCCCGATCAGCCCGTTTCGACCCCGCCGCTGGCGCGGCGCGCTGCTGCCCAACGATGCCAATGTCACCATCGACGTGCTTGAGGCGGACAAGCGGCCGGTGAGCGCCGTGGCTGACCACACCGAGTTCCGCGACGTGGTGAAGGTCGAGGTGATGGAGGAAAGTGGTATCGACATCTTCATGATGTTCGATCCCGGCCACACCCTTGCCGAACGCGTGCTGGCGGAGCAATTCGGGTACTGATCTCAGGTCTCAGAGCGCCCGCGACTTCGACCGCGCCAGCGTGAAGACTTCATCGACCACAGCGTAGTCGCCATAGCCAAGCCGGGCGATGGGCTTCAGCCTGGTCACATCGACTCTGCCATTGACGATCGCCTCGTCGGCGATATGGATGCCGATGACTTGGCCAAGAACGATCGCGTTCGAGCCCGGCTTTCCGTTCCTCCCCGGAAGATCGACGGTGCGCCAATAGCGGCATTCGAAGGCGACCGGCGACTCCCTCACCCGCGGCGGAGCGACGAGCCGCGATGGAGCCGGCGTGAGACCCACGAGCTGCATTTCGTCAACATCGGGAGCGACTGGTGCGGAGGTGCGATTCATCGCCTCGCGGAGCTCATAGGTAGCAAGCGAGCAGACGAATTCTCCGGTCTCCTCGGCATTGCGCTGGCTGTCCTTGCGGCCGCCGGAGCCGAACATCAGGAAATGCGGATCCTCCGAGACAGCATTGAAGAAGCTGTAAGGCGCAAGATTGACGACGCCGTTTTTGCCGAGGGTCGAGATCCAACCGATCGGCCGCGGCGCCACCAGCGCCTTGAATGGATCGATGGCGAGACCGTGGGTGTTGGCGACCGCGTCGTAGAACATGACAGCCCACCCACTCCTGAAACCTAAGGACGCCAGCTCGCGACGATGTCGGAGAGTCTAGGCCGTTCGCGTTCGTCGGGCTTCTCCTTGGCTGTGCCAATATAGACGAAACCGGCGACCCGCTCGTTGTCGGCGAGGTTGAGCGCCTTCCGCACGCCCTCGCTATAGCCGTACCATTCGGTGATCCATTGCACGCCATAGCCAAGTGCAGTGGCGGCGAGAATGAGGTTCTGGCAGGCGGCGCCTGCCGAAAGGATCTGCTCCCATTCGGGCGCCGCAGGATTCTTCACCACACGCGAGATCACGGCGATGACGACTGGCGCACGCATGAAGCGGCTGGCCTCATTCTCGAGCCGGAACTTGCCGGGATCGCTTTCCTCAGCCCGGCAAACCTCAGCCAGCACCTTTCCGAACGCTTCGCGTGCCTCGCCCCGAAAGAGAATGAAGCGCCAGGGCACGAGCTTCTTGTGATCAGGCACCCTTGAGGCCGCTCTCAGCATCAACTCAAGCTCAGCCTCGTTAGGTCCGGGCTCGCCAAGGGCGTTGGCGGAGACGGAGCGGCGGGTGAGCAGGAGATCGAGCACGGGGTTCGACATGGCATCCGCTTAGGGTTGCAGAGCCGCGTTCCCTAGCCTGAATTCGCGAGGTGAACAATGGCGGATTCCGGCCTTTGCCGAGGGAATGATGGCTTCGCAAAGCTCCCCAAATCGGCCTTATTCACAAAGGAATTTCGCTTGGAGTTTGGCGGACCGGAAACGGTTATAACAGCTTGCGGCCGGCTGATCGGGACGAACGCTATGCGGGGGACACGCTGCGCGGGGCTTAGGCTCTTGCTCCTAGCCGCTGCTCTTCTCGGCGCGGGAGACGTCGCAGCCAAGGACGAGCCCCTCCAAACCGCGGCGCCCGCCCTCTCCACCACCATCGTTGTGCTTGATGCTTCCAAGAGCATGAACGCGAAGCTCGGCGGCGCAAGTAAGATCACTTCGGTTCGCTCCGAGCTCGGCAATGCCGTCGGCACATATGGAGACCGTCTCGCCTTCGGCCTGGTTGCGTTCGGCCATCGCAAAACGTCGAACTGCGCCGACAGCGAACTTCTGGCCAAGCCGGGAGAACTCACGGCAGCAACGCAAGGAAAGGTGCTCGGCGGACTCAAGCCGAAAGGCCAAGCGCCGATCGCCGCGGCGCTGAGCGACGCCGCCAAGGCTGCGCCTGCTCAAGCTACCAGACTCGACATCGTGCTGATCGCCGACAGCGCCGATACCTGCAACGCCGACGTCTGCGGCACGGCCGCCACCCTCAAGCAAAAATCGCCAGCTCTGCGCATCCATGTAATCGGCCTTAGCGACAAGAAGGACGAGTTGAAGGCGTTGGCCTGTATCGCCAGCGCGACCGGAGGCACTTTCGTCACGGCAGCCAATACGAACGAACTCAAACAAGGCGTCGCCACTGTCTTCGATGCCGTCGCGACTCCTCCAGTGCCCCCTCGTGCTCCGGCGCCTTTTGCCCAAGCCGTGACAGGGAGCGAGGAGACCGCCTCGGCGAATGCGGTTTCGGGCGAGACGGTCGCGCCGCGGCAATCAGCAATGGGCAAGCAGGCGCCTCAAGTCCCCTCGGCGCATGCAGCTCCCGGCGAAACAGCGATTCAGAAATCCCCCCCGCCCGCGGGCCAGACCGCCAGCTCAGGCAGCGGACCACAGGTGAAGCTCGTCCAATCACTCCCGGTCGGGCCACCGACCTTGACGCCTCAGGTGCAACTCCCCGTGCCCGTGACCTTCAAGGCCCTGGTCACCGAGGTCGGACCTAAATTGCAGGCGGGTCTGACCTGGCGCGTTTATGCCTCGAAGACATCGCCCGACGGGGCCTACAAGCTTGTCAGTACCCATCACGAGGCCAATCCAACCGCGGCGCTGCTGCCTGGCGAATATCTGGTCAATGCCGCCTATGGGCTTTCCAATCTTACCAAGAAGATCAAGGTCGAGAGCGGCCGCTCGCTCGAGGAGACCTTTGTCCTCAATACCGGCGGACTGAAGCTTGCCGCCGTACTGCCGAATGGCGAGCCGCTGCCCGATGGCAGCGTCCGCTTCGACATTCTCTCAGATGAGGAGGATCAGTTCGGCAACCGCCATAGCATCCTTGGCAATGCCAAGCCCGGCGCGGTGATCAGGCTCAATGCCGGCGCATATCACATCGAGAGTCTCTACGGTGACGCCAATGCCAAGGTGAAGTGCGACGTCACCGTCGAGCCCGGCAAGCTCACCGAGGCCATCATCAAGCAAACCGGCGCCAAGACCACCTTCAAGCTCGTGCAGACCCTCGGCGGCGAGGCGCTAGCCGACACCAAATGGAAAATTCTCACCTCGGCAGGCGACGTGGTGAAGGAGAATGCCGGCGCGCTTCCAACCCATATTCTCGCGGCCGGCAGCTACGCCGTAATCGCCGAGCACGGCGACTTGAGCTACACCCGCAAATTCTCGATCGAGGGCGTCGAAGCGAAGCAGATCGAGGTGGTGATCGACGACGGTCCGACTTCGCCGGAGGACCTGAAGGCGCTGACCGATCCGCCCGAACCTCCGCCGCCGCCTTCCGGTACGCCGGTTGCCGGTGACGAGGCGCCGTCCTCTGGAGGCTCCGCGCTCGGCTTTGACGGCTTCTCGGCGACACCGCACGCCGATCCCAACATGCCCCTAATCAATCCGGGCGCGCTGCTCCGGCCCGCCCGCTGACAAGCAGCGCCGTCGACCGATTAGGCCGCTTTCTTCTTCGTTGCTTCGCGCAGGTCTGGCGGGACGGCTTCATCGGAGAGCATGCGTATTGCCGCGTCGAGTTTCATCACCTGCTGCTCCTGCGAGCCGAGGCGGCGCACCGACACGGTCTTCTCTTCGGCCTCGCGCTTTCCGACCACCAGCAGCACCGGAACCTTGGCCAGCGAGTGCTCGCGCACCTTGTAGTTGATCTTCTCGTTGCGAAGATCGGCCTCTGCACGCAAGCCCGCTTTGCGTAGAGCCTCGAGCACCTCGCCGGCATAGTCGTCGGCGTCCGAGACGATGGTCGCGACCATGGCCTGTACTGGGGCAAGCCACAGCGGCAGGTGCCCCGCATAATGCTCGATGAGAATGCCGGTGAAGCGCTCGAGCGAGCCGAACATGGCGCGGTGAATCATCACCGGCACGGTCTTCTCGCCGTCAGGCGCGATATAGAAGGCGCCGAGCCGCATCGGCATGTTGAGGTCGACCTGGATTGTGCCGCATTGCCAATCGCGGCCAATCGCGTCGCGCAACACATATTCGAGCTTGGGCCCATAGAAGGCGCCCTCGCCCGGGTTCAGCTCATAGTTCAACCCAGCGGCCTCGACCGCACGCTTGAGCGCGGCCTCGGCCTTGTCCCACACAGCGTCCGAGCCGACGCGCTTCTCAGGCCGGTCGGAGAATTTTATACGCACGTCCTCGAAGCCGAAGTCGCGATAGATCGACAGCATCTGCTCGTTGAGCCTGATGCATTCCTCGGTGATCTGGTCCTCGGTCGCGAAGATATGCGCATCGTCCTGGGTGAAGTGGCGTACACGCAAAAGACCATGCAACGCGCCTGACGGCTCGTAGCGATGCACCTTGCCGAACTCGGCGAGGCGGAGCGGCAAATCGCGATAGCTCTTGAGCCCGTGCTTGAAGATCTGTACGTGCCCTGGGCAATTCATCGGTTTGCACGCGTAGATGCGCTCGTCCGGCGTCTCGGTGACGTACATGTGGTCGCCGAACTTCTCCCAATGGCCTGATTGCTCCCATAGCGTGCGTTCCATCATGTCGGGCGAGTTGACCTCGACATAACCCCACGCATTCTGGCGGCGGCGCATATAGCCGATCAGCGCGGTAAATAGCGCCCACCCCTTCGGATGCCAGAACACGGCCCCTGGCGCCTCTTCCTGGAAATGGAACAGGTCCATCTCGCGCCCGAGCCTTCGGTGGTCGCGCTTCTCGGCCTCTTCGAGCTGGCGCAGATAGGCGTTGAGCTCTTCCTCGCTTGCCCAGGCGGTGCCGTAGATGCGTTGAAGCATCGGCTTCGATGAATCGCCGCGCCAATAGGCGCCCGCGATCTTGAGCAGCCTGAAGCCTTTGCCGACCTTCCCTGTGGAGGTCATGTGCGGCCCGCGACAGAGGTCGAGCCAATCTCCTTGCGAATAGAGCTTGACCTCCTCGCCTTCAGGGATGGCGTCGATCAGCTCGACCTTGAAGGCCTCGCCCTTCTTCTTGAAGAGGTCCTTGGCTTTCTTGCGATCAACGACCTCGCAAGTGAATGGCCGATCACGAGCGACGATCTCACGCATCTTGGATTCGATCTTGGGAAGGTCCTCTGGCGTGAACGGCTCTTCGCGGGCGAAGTCGTAATAGAAGCCGTTCTCGATCACTGGGCCGATGGTGACTTGCGTGCCGGGGTAAAGTTCCTGCACTGCCTCTGCCATGACATGCGCTGCATCGTGGCGAATGAGTGCGAGCGCCTCGGGATCATCGCGTGTCAGAATGCGGATCTTGGAATCGGCTTTGATCGGCTCGGCGAGATCGCGCGTCTTGCCGTCGAGCTCGACTGCCACTGCCTTCTTGGCCAGCGACTTCGCGATCTGTTCGGCAACCTCGCGGCCCGTCACTCCGGACTTGAAGCTGCGGGTGGAACCGTCAGGAAATGTCAGGGAGATTTCGGACATTGATCTTGCTCCTCTCACTCCTGCGTACCAGCGCAGGTAAGAGATTGATTGTGCGGGCCGCTTTTAGCGGGAAACGGCCTCCGCGTCATGAGAATTTATGCGCCAGCGTCCATAGCGCCAAGGCGCGAAGGGATGATGCACGCCGCCTAAGTCAGGCACGGGATCGAAGCCATGGCTCCCCCACGGATGGCAGCGGCAGAGCCGTGCAAGCGTTAGCCATCCGCCTTTCCATGCCCCATTCGTCTCGATGGCCTCACGGGCGTAATCCGAGCACGACGGCAGGTGCCGGCAGTTCACGCCCAGCAGCGGCGACACAGTCCAGCGATAGAGGGCGATAGGTGCGAGCAAGAGCGTTTTGGCGACGCGTGAGGCGAGAGGCTCGCTATCGCCCGCACTTTGCCGGACGATCTTAGACATGCTCCGCCGAAACCTCGGCAGCGCGCTTCGCCTCGATCTGGGCGATGGCATCCTCTACCGCGTCGAAAACTAGGAGGGTTGAAGGATGGCGCGCCTTGTAGTCGCGCACAGGCTCAAGCACCGCGAGATCGCCCCATTTGCCATTGGGCGGCGGACCTCCCTGTTTCAGCATCTTGCGCATCGCTGCGCCAACCGCACGCAACTCCGCCGCGCTCGTGCCAACGATCTCCCGCCCCATCACCGAGGCCGAGGACTGGCCAAGCAGGCAGGCCTTAACGCTTTGGCCGTAGTCGGTCACCATATCGCCCTCCATGGCGAGGTCGACCGTCACCGTACTACCGCAGAGCTTGGAATGGGCCGTGGCCGAGGCTTGGGGGGCCTCAAGCCTCGCTGTGCGCGGAATTGCGGCGGCAAGCTCGAGGATGCGCTGGCTATAGATGTCTTCGGGCAGTGTCATGCTTTAAGTCTTGGTGTCCTGGTCAACCGCTCGCCTTGCAGGCAGAAATCACGCATTATATATGCAGCCGGGCACGAAGATGAGAGGGCCGGGATACGAATGCCTGTAACCAAATGGGCTGACGTGTCATCTATTGTCGGCAACCCGCGTACCCCTCCCGCGTTGAACATTGCAAGGAAAGTCTCATTGATGGACGCCACGGTTAAGAAGCTCAAAACGCGCACGCAAGCCGAGGTCGGCCGTGGCACCCCCAGCAT
>JBKPSQ010000040.1:0-30166 GCA_046735075.1 Pseudomonadota bacterium | reverse complement strand
CTGCTGCTCAGCGTCTTCTTCGGGCTCTATCTCTTGTGGCTCGTGCTGATGGCCTTCGACGCCAAGCGCTTCCATTGGTCGAGCGTGCCGGTTTGGCTTCGGGTCGTCGGCGCCGTGCTCATCTGCGTCACCTTCTATGTGATGTGGCTGGTGACGCGCGAGAACAGCTTCGCCGCGCCGGTGGTCAAGGTGCAGAAGGAGCGCGGCCACAAGGTGGTGAGCACCGGGCCGTACGCCATCGTGCGCCACCCGATGTATGGCGGCATCATCCCATTGTTCATCGGCACGCCGCTTTTGCTCGGCTCGTGGTGGGGCCTGCTCTTCGCGGTCGTTCTCCTGCTGCTCCTTGCCGTCCGCGCAGTGCTTGAGGAGCGCACGCTGATGGCCGAGCTCGACGGCTATGCCGATTACGCCGCCCGCGTGCGCTACCGCCTCATCCCTCGGCTCTGGTAGCGTCCCCGCTTCGGCTCGCGGAAAGGCCGGCTTCCAGGGGCAAGTTCCTCTTCATCTTTCGGCCCTAACTTTTCCTCTAATGGCAGTGTCCGAGGATGCAGGCCCTGGGGGCTCTCGCGCCTTCGGCCCGAAATGGCATACTGACCCAACCGAGGATCGCAGGGTTTCGCATGACGCGGGTCAAAAATGCTGCTCTCGCCGCCTTCCTGCTCGGCGCACCGCTTCTCGGCTGCGCCTCCGACCCCGCGCCGCACGACTTCACCCTGGTGGGTCAGCGCCCGGCCAAGGCGCAGGAGGCCGGCAACACCATCGAGGCCGCCGAGGCGGCTTGCAAGCAAGACACCAAGACCAAGGGCATGGCCAACATGCTCGCCATCTTCTCCCGCCTCCGGCCAGGGTCTGCCGACAAGGACTACATCGCCTGCATGAAGGCCCGCGGCTTCGAGGTCAAACAGTAGGCAGAGTCCCCCGCTGCGGCTTCACGGCCCTCTATAAATGGCCTCAATCACAGTGTAGGTTCCGCACCCTAAGATCCCTTCCGCACGGCAGATTGGGGCAAGCCGATCCGCCGGGTGGTTTTGCACGCGAGAGGTCGGGGCAAGGTGCGGGACATCCTGCAGGGTAATCGGCAGACCAAGCTCGTCGATTGGCTGAAGATCGATTCCTGGATCGACTCTGGCCTCTACAACTCGTGGACCCGCTTCCTCGATTGGTGGAGCGGCTACTCGTCCTTCTTCAACAAGTTCGAGGTCAAGGGCTTCCTGCGCGCACTCAACGAGCTCGCCTGCGAAGGGCTGACCCTCGGTGCCGGCGCCCTTCTCGTGCTCGCCGCCTTCGCGCTGCCGGCTTTCGAGATCGCGCAAGGCAAGATGAACCTATCCGACGAGTACAGCGTCACCTTTCTCGATCGCTACGGCAACGAGATCGGCAAGCGCGGTCTTCTGCGCGACGACTCCGTGCCGCTCGACGAAATTCCCGACGTGATGATCAAGGCGACTCTCGCGACAGAGGACCGTCGCTTCTTCGAGCATTTCGGCGTCGACGTGATGGGCACATTCCGGGCCCTTGCCGCCAACGCCCGCCACGACACCGTGGTGCAGGGTGGTAGCTCGCTCACTCAGCAGCTCGCCAAGAACATGTTTCTGTCGCCCGAGCGTTCGCTGAGCCGCAAGATCAAAGAAGCACTGATCGCCGTCTATCTCGAGAACCACTACACCAAGCCCGAGATCCTCAAGCTCTATTTCGACCGCGCCTATCTCGGCGGCGGCTCCTACGGCGTCGAGGCCGCGGCGCAATACTATTTCGGCAAATCCATCCGCGATGTGAACCTCGCCGAGGCGGCGATGCTCGCCGGCATGTTCAAGGCGCCCACGCGCTATGCGCCGCACGTCAACCTGGCGGCCTCGCGCGCCCGCGCCAACGAGGTCTTGAGCAACATGGTCGAGGCCGGATTCATGAGCGAGGGCCAAGTTTATGGCGCTCGCATGAACCCCGCCAAGATTGTCGAGCGCGGCGAGTCTCAAACACCTGACTACTTCCTCGATTGGGCTTTCGAGGAAGTGCAGCGCATCATGCATGGCAAGGAGGATCACATCCTCGTTGCCCGGACGACGGTCGATACCGGATTGCAAAGGATGGCCGAAGACGCGCTCGAGACCACGATCGCAACCTCGGGGCGCGCCCGTCATTTCGAGCAAGGCGCCATGGTCGTCATGGAAACCGACGGCGCAGTACGCGCCCTGGTCGGCGGCAAGGACTATGGCGAGAGCCAGTTCAATCGCGCCACCCACGCCTATCGCCAGCCCGGCTCGTCCTTCAAGCCATACGTCTATCTCACCGCGTTTGAGACCGGAAAGTACACACCAAAAACCGTCGTGAGCGGCGGAGGCGCCGCTTGCGGCCACTGGGCGCCCAAGAATTTCGCCGCCGGCGAGAGCAACACGATGGCGCTCCATGATGCGCTTGCGCATTCGATCAACACCATCGCGGTGAAGGTCTCGCTCGATGTCGGCCGAGACAAGGTCCTCGAGACCATGAGGAAGCTCGGCATCACGCGCCTGAAGAAGACCTGCTCGCTCGCACTTGGCGATCAGGGCCTGACGCCGCTCGAGCACACGGAGAACTATGCGGTGTTCGCATCCGGCGGGCTCGACGTTCGTGCCTATGCCGTCGAAGAAATCCGCGGGCTGGCGAGCGAGGAGACCCTCTACAATCACGACCGCGATGAGCCGCCGCGCAAGCAAATCTTCGCCCGCAAATCGGTCGAGATGCTGAACACCATGATGCAACAGGTGGTCACGGGCGGAACGGGCCGTGCAGCGCAGCTCGACTACACCTACTCCATCGGCAAGACTGGAACCAGCTCGGCCTTCCGCGATGCGTGGTTCATGGGCATCACTGGCCAATACGTGGCCGGCGTCTGGCTCGGTAACGACGATTTCACACCCATGTCGCGCGTGACCGGCGGCAGTTTCCCGGCCCAAACCTGGCACGCCTTCATGGTCGCGGCGCACGATACCGACAACATCCCGCAGATCCCGGGCATCGAGCTGCACCCGGTGCAAGTTGCCGAGCAACAGCGGCTCGCTGCCGCGGCTGCCCAGAATGCCTCCGCTGCCGCCGAAGAGACCCCTGCGCCGGCCCCTGCGGAAAGCGTCAAGGACATGTCGCAGGCGACGCGGGAGGTTCTCGACAAGATCAGCACTCTGCTCAAGGATGCCCGGCGTCTCACACCGAGCGATGCGAGTAAGCCTGACCGCGCCGAGGCACCCGCCCCGCCCGCGACGGGCTCCTCATCGAAGCCAAGTCTCGCCTCGACGAACGGCGAAGCTCAACCGCAGCCATCGGCCGACGTTGTGCTAGTGCCAGCTGAGCCGCAAACCGCTCTGTCCACCGGAAAAGACGATGCTGCGCCTGTTCCCCACTAGACGGCGCGCCACGGTATTATTGTAACGGACGCTTCCGCTTGACCAGCGTACTGACCAACCCGCCATTTGCACTCTCGACCTCGCCCCGCGCTCGGCGCGAGCACGAGGAAACGCATTCCATGCGGGATCTCGCCTATTTCATCGGGACCTTCGCAGTTGCGCTGTTTCTTGGCATCGGTTCGGCCTGGTACATGATCGAGTATGGCTCGCCGCTCACAACCACCAAGGTCGGGCCGTGGTCTGGTTGGGAGAGCGAAGGCAAACCTGACGCCGATCCCTACACCAAGGCCCATGTGGCACGCAGCGGCAGGCTCCCGCTTTCCTCGACCGTCGCCCGTTATTTCCTAGCGCGCACCGATAGCAACGGGCACACGCTGACTTCGTCTTGCGAATACTCGATCGACGGCTCTCCCCTGAACGCCCGTTGGTGGTCGATCGCTCTGTACGATGAATATGGCGGGCTAATCGACAACCCTAGCGGCCGTTACAGCTTCAACAGCGAGGAGACGCTTCGCCGTTCCGACGGGAAGTTCCATATAAACCTCGCGAGGACGGCTCGCCCGGAGAATTGGCTGCCAAGCGGAACCGAAGACCAGAACCTGATTCTGCTGCTGCGCATCTACAGTCCACGCGAAACCGACTCTCTGGGTATCGGATTGGTCCCGGCCGAACGGCTGCCGAAAATCGAGCGTAAGTCATGCGAGTAAGGATTCCCGGTCTTTACGTTGTACTCGGCCTCGTGCTCGCTGGGCTCATCCATATCGTTGCCGTGCTTACGCTGCCTCTGCTCGCACCCAAGAACGCCCATGCGAGGCTAGCCGCACTCGGTCCGGCAAATAGCATGATCGAGCTACCGGCCGCGGCGCCGGGCCGTCAGGTCATGCCCATGATGGCGCCTGACGTGCGCTATGCCTTTTGCCGGTTTGACCTTTCCCATGGGCCGGTGCGGCTCAAGGCGGCAGTACCTGACGACCTCTGGCTCATTGCGCTCTACACGCCGGAAGGAGACAATTTCTATTCGGTGGCCGGCGCTGACATGAAACGGGCCCAGATTGACCTCGTCATCACCGCGGCCGATCAGACTGTCGAGGAAGCGGGAGTCGACGCACCGGAAAGCTCCGATGAGGTGGTGGTGGTGAATTCCCCTGTAACCGAGGGAATCGCCCTCATCCGCGCGCCGCTGGTCGGACCAAGCCGCTCTGCACGTGCCGAGCAGGCGCTCAAGACCACCTTCTGCGGTCCATACGCGAAGGCAGGTTGATGCAGTTAAGATTTCTTGCGAGCGCGGTGAGCGCGTCGTCCCGAAGACGCACCGCTCTGCCGCGGGCTGTCGCCTGAAGCTCGGCGATCGATTCTCACGCCGGGGAAGATAATGATCTCGCCGAGCGAAGCCTGCACGGGCTTCGTGGTTCGGCTTGCGGCCTCCTCGCTCCGGCGGAATTCCAGGATGACGGCCATAGTCAGTCTCCAAGCTCACTCTCGGGCCGTGTGCCCCCCGCGAATATTAAGGCGTAGGTAAGGTTAACGAACTCCTAATCGTCCCTTTCCTTGCCTTCGTTCTCGACCGCCGCGTCGTCGAGAAAGTGCCGCCCAGCTTTGTCTTCGACTTCGACGATCCAGAGATCGGGGTCGAACTTCCGCTGCTTGGCGAGATACTCTTCAACTTCAACGAGACCGACCGCGCGATTCCCGAAGCAATTCATCCAGCGGCGCTCCGTCTCGCTGCCGATCAGACCGGCCGGTGCAGGCCCATACAGGAAAACCGTGCCGTCGAGCCGGTCGATGCAAATGAAGATGGCGCCCGCCGCCTCGTCGCCGCGCCGCGCGATCACCACGGGGACGCCTTGAGCCTGACAGCGGCGCAAATAGGCCCTGACCCAAATCTCGCTCCTGATGCGCATCGACCACCTCGCGCCCGAGCTTAGCGCTCGGCGGCGGTCTTCGTCAGGTCATGTCCAGTGACGCGCTTGAGCTCGCGCAGGAGCTCGGGCGTGATGCGGCCGGTCGAGGCCATCTTGCGGTCGCGCTGAAATGCGGTGATCGCGCGGGTTGTAGCTCCCCCAATGGCGCCATCCGCGCGTCCGGGTGAATAGCCAAGATCGGCGAGCGTCTGCTGCACGGCCTTGACCGTGGCAGCAACTGTCGGCTTCGCCGTCGAGTCGGTTGTGAGTTTTGACGTGGCTCCGTCGGCCGCACTCGCCTTGGATTTGCCGGCCGCGCTCGCGGCCTCGGCGATCGAGCCGGTCGCATTTCCCGATTGCACGCTTGCGCCGAGCAGAATGTGCCGCAGCAGCGCGTCGCTGGCGGCGCCTGTGATCGGAAGGCCCTGACTCTTTTGATAGGCCGAGATCGCCGCGCGCGTCTTGTCGGTCGCCTTGCCGTCGATAGGTCCGACATCGAACCCGCGGGTCGCGAGCTCGCGCTGCACGGCCCTGAGCAGGAGGTCTGACGCGTTCGGATCGACCTTCAAAGGCGGCAGATCGGTGCTGACGGGAGGAAGTTTCTCGGTGTCCGCGGATGGCGCGCTGACCGACGTCGTCACCACTTTGCGCGGCTGCGAGGAGCCGGCGACCGGCACGCCATGCAGATCTTGCAAATAGAGCGCGTTGTAGATGATGCCTCCCGTAAGGCCGATGAAGGCCAGGAATACGAGCCGCGCCGGTAATACGCCCATCGCTGTGGTGAACTTTAGAGGTTGCTACGTGAAGGAGCGTGCCTCGCCCCTTCCCGGGCCATCTTGGCGTCCGAAGCTAAAGAGAATGCTAAACCCGCTGCTCCCTGGGAAAGCTGGGTTCCGGCGCCTCGAATGCCTCATGCGGCTGAGACTGCCGGGGTTTCCGCTGATCCCTCGACCGATTCGTTTTGACTGTTGAGGGGCAGCGTGATCGTGGCGGTGGTGCCTTTACCGAGCGTGCTTGCGAGCTCGAGCTTGCCTCCATGAAGCCGCGCCAGGCCCTTGACCAATGACAGGCCGAGGCCCGCCCCCTCGTAACTGCCCTGACACGAATGGTTGGCCTGCACGAAGGGATTGCCGAGCTTAGGAAGGTCCGCTGCAGCTATGCCGATGCCGTTGTCAGCGACGACGAGATCCACGGCTCCATTCGCCGCTCGCGCCGAGACCTGCACATGGCCGCCGGCCTTGGTGAACTTAATGGCATTTGAGATCACGTTGATCAGCATCTGCTTGCATGCGCGCTTATCGGCCGAAAGCGTCGGCATAGCCGGCATCACGTCAACGGTGAGCCCAACCGATTTCTGCTCGGCAATGTGGCGCATGAGATCGCAGCAAGAGGACACCAGCGACGCCACGTCGAACGGCTGTTTGACGATCTTGAACTTGCCTGTCTCGATCTTCGACATGTCCAAGATGTCGTTGACGACGTTCAACAGGTGCTCGCCGCTCTCGTGGATGAGATGCGCATAGTCGCGGTAGCGCTCTTCGCCAAGTGTGCCGAACAGCTCGCGGTTGAGGATTTCGGAGAAGCCCATAATCGCGGTGAGTGGCGTGCGCAGTTCGTGGCTCATATTGGCGAGGAATTGCGTCTTCATGCGGCTTGCGCTCTCGGCCTCATCACGCGTCCGCACGAGCTCGCCCTCTTGCGTCTTGCGGTCAGAGATGTCGCGGGTGATGGCAACAATCGACGGCTGTTGGCGCGTGGCGCCATCGGTGCTCCGCATCGGCTGGCCACGCATCTCAACCCACACATAGCGCGCCGGCTCCGGGCCGCTGGCGCGCCGCACTCTGAACTCGACCGCGGTCGGCTTGTCATTGGCGAGGCACTGCGAGAGCGCCGTGAGATATGCGGGCCGATCGGCGACGTGGACTCGCTGGAAGAGGCCCTCTCCCAGGATCTTCGCCGCCGGCTCTCCGAAGAGCTCCTGCGCGCTGCGCGAGGCAAATAGGACGCGTCCTTTCTTGTCATGACGTGTGATCAGATCGCTCACATTCTCGGCGAGCAACCGGTAAGGTTCATCGCCAATGGCTGCGTTCTCGGAGCGTCTCTGCACAGGCTGCGCCGCGATCACCAGCGCTATGACGCCGATCACCGCACTTACGGCGCCAAGGATCAGCCACCAGTTGAGGCCGCCGCTAAGCCAAGCACAATAGGTGATCAGCCCTGCGAAATTCGCCACGGACAGGAGTTGAGCGGCTGCGAATCGTCCGGTCCTCGACAGGAAGATGGCGACGGCGATGGGTGACAGGAGCCAGAGGAAGACGACCGCGCTCGGCAGCGATGGCTTCCCAACAACGACCAGATAGAGAGGAAAGACGCAGAGCGCGAAGAGACCGCTCAGCACATGCCAAGTGATAAAGGTTTGCTGGCGAGCAGCGGCGAGCGCATCGCCGCGAATCGACTCATGCACGAGCGAGCTGAAATAGGCGGCGAGCCCACGCACAGTCTCTCGATCAAACACGCGCTTTTCGGAGCGGGCCAAGCCGCTTCCGTCCCCGATGGTCTTGATTGGGCATTATCAAGGCTCGCGCTTAAAGAAGCTTAAAACGGAGCAACGCTGCGTTCCGGCCTGATTGAATCCAGCCGCCACACCGTTGAGAGCGGGGATAACCGACACTTGCTAAAATTTGAATCGATCTCGAAGCACATTAATAACCAGTTACGCTCGTGTATTACTAAAGAGCTAATCTTATAGTCAGCAGATTCGACCTAAGTTTTCGATTCGAATTTTATCGATTGCAGTGAAACTCCCTTATTTTCTCTGCGCTATAGTGCCACCTAGTAGGGAATGAAAAGCGGCGCCAAAGCCGCACGCGTCTAAACAGAGAGGGCAAGGCAATGATGTTTCTTATCCGCACAGCCTTTTGGCTGATGATTCTTATCCTGTTGCTGCCGACCGACGACAAGCAGCGGAGCGAAGTGTACGGCACCGCCGAGGCGGCCGTGAAAGATGTCACGGGCTTCTGCGATCGCAATCCAGAGCCCTGCGCCAAGGGCCGCGACGTCATCGACGTGTTCATGCAGAAGGCCGAGTTCGGTGCGCATCTCTTGATGGACTTCATCAACGGGCGCACCGAAGCTGGCAGCGACGAGCCCGCCGCATCTTGGCCGAGCCAGGGCGGGGACGCTGAAAGCGCAGCGGCACCGGCGAGCTGGGAGACTGGCGCGTCGCAGGACACGTTGGTCCCGGCCGACCGCGAGGTTGACTGGTCGGGCCCTGACGCTTCCGGCACGTAGATTCGACGGACCACCACAAGAGTTTTGGCGGCCCCCCGCCTGCCTGGGGCGCGCATCCGGGACGGTTATGCCCTTTCCCTCCCGGATTGCGCGCCCTGCTCTATTGGCGAAAGCTACCCGATGCCGGTCGCAGCCGGACCGGTTTCTGCCTATATTCCACTCATGGACACACTTACCGACGCCCGGCAAATCCCGGCCTTTGAGGAGATCCTTGCCGATTTCGCCTTCCTTGACGATTGGGAGGACCGTTATCGCTACGTCATCGAGCTCGGGCGCAAGCTCGAGCCCCTGCCCGAAGCCGAGCGTTCCGCCGCGAACAAGGTGCAAGGCTGCGTGAGCCAAGTCTGGCTCTCGACCAAGGTTGAGCCCAATGGCGGCAGCCCGCGGCTTAGCTTCGTCGGTGACAGCGACGCTCACATCGTGCGCGGCCTGATCGCCATCCTCTTCGCGCTCTATTCGGGCAAGACACCTCAAGAGATCATCAGAATTGATGCGTCGCACACGCTTGGCCTCTTGCATCTCAAGGAGCATCTTACGCCGCAGCGCTCCAATGGACTGATGGCGATGGTCAAACGCATCAGGAGCGATGCCGAGTCCGCTCTCGCGCAACGCACGCTCCACTAGCTCTTCCCGAATCATCTTTAGGCCAGGCATCGAGTGTCGGGCGGTAATCGTCGGTCCCCCACTGGCGCAGTGCAGTCTTGCGCGGTGCCACCTCGTCAGCCGCGATCAGTCCATAATGTTTGGCAAGCCGCGTCAGTGCGATTTGCAGGACGACCTTCCCTGCCCGCGCCGGCCACCCGTTGGCTTTCTCAGCCTCCTCGAGGCCTTTCAGCTCGCAGCAGATATCGACCAGGATGCCGGAGACCTCGGGGCCGACCGCCATCAACGCGCGCATGACCCGTTCTTTGGCCGCGATCACCTCATCGCGGAGCATTGCAGGATTAGACGACGCTCCGCGCCGCACGCGGTCCCGGGGCGCGAAAGCCGACCAATTCGAGGTCACGCGCGGGCTCATATGAGAGAACCAGTGGTCGGCGCGTAATCGCTCGCCGGCCTCATATTGTGGCTCAGAGATCAGAGGGTTGCCGTTGCGATCCTTGCGGCTCTTCAGCCAGCCGAGGGGACTCTCGCCTTCGTTGAGGAGCACGGAACGGCGCATGCCGTTGATCTTCCTCTCGCCGGTCGTCCTGAGCTGATGCTGCCGTCTGAAAACGTCATCGTTCTCATCAGAGCGTGGCAGTGAGCCTCCAGCCTTGCTGCGCGTCATTGATGACCGTGCCGGTGCCACGTCAACGCATCGAGGAGTGAGCAGATCGCGCGTTCAAGATGATCGAGCCTGCTGTCCAGCACGGGATCGTCGCGTCTATCCTCGACCACTCCACAAGCATGAGCGACCGTGGTGCGATCCCGCGCAAAGAGCGTCCCGACTTCGGTCAAGCTCAGCCCGCACACGACATGAGCGAGATACATGGCGACTTGGCGGGCGAAGGCCGCCCGCGGCGATCGGCGCGTTGCGGCGCGGAGATCGCTGACCTCGACCCCGAACACAGCGGCCACGGCGGGATCTATCGCCCGCCTCAGCTGCCGCTCGGTTCCTGCCAGGGGGCTCGCGCTGTTTGCCGCACTTTGGCCCTCCAAAACCCGACCTGCACGCATAGTTCTTGACTCCCTTCGGTATAGGAATTTACTCCTACCACAGGGTAGCGCGAAAGGGCCTGGCGGGGATAAGTCGCAGAGCAAGCCGGTCTGCGGCGGGTGGAATGGTTAGAGAAGAAGGAGCCGAGCGCGCTAGCTCGATGGGGTCAGCCCGAGCACCTTGTCGATGGTGATGGGCAGATCGCGCACCCGCACGCCGGTCGCGTGATAAGCCGCATTCGCAACTGCGGCTGCAGTGCCGACGATGCCGATCTCGCCGACGCCCTTGACGCCGAGCGGATTGAGATGAGCCTCGCGCTCATCGACGAAAATCACGTCGATGTCGTGGATATCGGCATTCACCGGCACATGATACTCGGCAAAATTGTGGTTGATGATGCGTCCGTAGCGATGATCGAGGACCGACTCCTCATGCAGAGCCATGCCGATGCCGCCCACCACGGCGCCCATGATCTGACTGCGCGCAGTTTTTGGATTTAGGATACGCCCGGCCGCTACCGCACTGACAATGCGTGTGACGCGCAACATTCCAAGCTCCTCGTCGAGCCGCACCTCGGCGAAGACCGCCGAATGGGTGAAGTGGGAATAGCGCTTGAAGACATTAGGGTCCGGCTTCGATGTGACCTCCGACCTGATAGGATCATTGAGGCCATGAAGCACATCGGCCAGCGACATTGCGCGCGAGGGATCGCTCCTCACCCGCATCTCGCCATCGACGAAGCTGACGTCCGCCAGATCCGTGCCTTGTAGCGGAGCATTCTTGGTCTTGCCGGCGCGCTTGAGCAGCTCCTGGCGGATGCCGGTGCAGGCCTCCATGACCGCGGAGCCTGCCGAAGCAGCCGTCCACGATCCGCCTTCGACGGGCGCAGCAGGGAGGTCAGAATCGCCGATCTTAACGGTGACCTTGTCGATCGGCAGCCCGAGCATCTCGGCGCCGATCTGTGCGAGAATCGTGTAGGTGCCAGTACCGATATCGGCCGTGGCACAGCCGATCTCCAACGTCCCGTCGGGAGCGAGCACCGCTCTCGCACTGGTCGGGACGCGCATTGCCTCCCAGATTCCGGTCGCCATTCCGTAGCCGATCAGTTCGCGGCCCTCGCGCATCGAGCGGGGCTCAGGGTTCCGCCTAGACCAGCCGAACCGCTCGGCGCCGCGGTAGTAGCAATCCTTTAGCGCCTTGCTGGTGAAGGGTTTGTCATCGTTCTGGTCCCACTCTGAATAGTTCTTGAGACGGAGCTCGAGCGGGTCGATGCCGACCGCATAGCTAAGCTCATCCATGGCGCTCTCGATGCAGTAGAGAGACGTCGCGCCTCCGGGCGCCCGCATGTCGCAAGGGGTGAACAGGTCGATCTGTGCGAGCTTGGAAGTCGCAGCCGCGTCATTGCAGTGATAGAGCGCTCCAGTCCAGATCGCCATCGGCTCCTGATAGTCCTCGAAGCGGGAGGTGTTGGCGATTACGTCGTGCCTCAGTGCCGACAGACTGCCTTCTTCCTCGGCGCCTAAAGTCAATGTCTGGACCGTCTCTGGGCGGTAGCCAACGGTGAACATCTGCTGCCGCGTGAGGGCGACCCTGACCGGTCGCTTCAGGCCAATGGCAGCCAGCACCGCCAGGTTCAGCTGGTAATTCGGCCTGAGAGCAATGCCGAAGGCGCCGCCGACATAGGGCGACAGCAGGCGGACCTTGTCCTTGGCGAGGCCGAAAACGTTACAGATATACTGATGGCAGTTCGGCGCACCTTGGGTCTTGTCGTAGACGGTTAGGCGCCCATCGCCCTCCCACACTGCCGTGGTGCCGAAACACTCCATTGGATTGTGATGTTCGATTGGGGTGCGATATTCGTGCTCAACCTTGATGGGTGATTGGGTCAAAGCCTTCTCGACATCGCCGCGCGGCTCGGGATCCCATCCTTGCATGCGTTTCTTCGCCGGCGCGTAGGCCTTGCCGATTTGCGTCTCGAAATCAGTGATCGGTTCTTCCGACTCGTACTCGATCTTCACGAGCGTGGCGGCGAAACGCGCGATCTCGAATTCCTCGGCAACCACGAGCGCAATCGGCTGCCCGGCAAACAAGATCGTATCGTTATAGAGCGGCTGAAAGGGCGTGCCAGGTGGGGCCGTCTCATCGGCGTATTTTTTGCTCGACGATGCCATCTCGGGCCGATTGTAGTGCGTGAACACCTCAATCACGCCAGTCACCGCCAGCGCTGCGCGCCGATCGATTTTCTTGATGCGGCCCTTGGCGATCTCGCTGTTGACGACGAAGCCGTGAGCGAGACTAGGGACGTTGAACTCGGCAGCATATTTCGCGGCGCCAGTCACCTTGGCCGGTCCATCCACCCGGGACACCGGCTTTCCAATGCTGTTCCTGGTGAAAAGCGTCATGACGTGTCTAGATGATCACTTTGTCGGATTGAGACTGGGGCGTTCCGGCGGCAGCCTGCTCGAGGGTGCGAATGATCGCTCGTCGCGCGAGCTCGATCTTGAATTTGTTATGGGCAAAACCGGATGCACCCCGCAAAATGGCGTCGGCTACTTCGCCGAAGATTTTTCGGTCTGGCCGCTGGCCCCTGAGGCGCTGTTCGGCGTCGGCAATGCGCCAAGGCTTGTGGGCAACCCCGCCGAGCGCTACGCGGCCTGTCTTGATGGCGCCGCCATCAAGCTCCAGCGCCGCGGCGACCGATACCAGCGCAAAGGCGTAAGACAACCGGTCCCTGATCTTGAGATAGCTATAGTTGCGGCTGAACCCCTCACGCGGCAGCTCGACTGCGGTGATGATCTCATCATTGGCGAGGTTGGTATCGCGCTCCGGCGTGTCCCCGGGCAGGCGATGAAAATCGGCGAAGGGAATTGCACGGTCTCCCTTTGGACCCGTGACATGAACCGTGGCTTCGAGCACGGCCAGCGCGACGCACATATCCGAGGGATGCACGGCAATACAGGATTGACTCCAGCCGAGCACGGCGTTCATGCGGTTGAAGCCGTCAATCGCGCCGCAGCCCGAGCCCGGCTCGCGCTTATTGCAGGGCATCGCCGCATCATAAAAATAGAGACAACGTGTGCGTTGAACGAGATTACCGCCGGTCGAGGCCATGTTTCGGAGCTGAGCTGACGCTCCGGCAAGAATGGCGCTGGAAAGCAGGGGATAACGTTTCTTGATGCGCTCGTTATAGGCAAGGTCGCTGTTCGGCACGAGCGCGCCGATGCGCAAGCCGCCGCTATCAGTCTCCTCAATCTCCGTGAGGGGCAAGCCGGTGATGTCGATCAGACGCGTGGGGTGCGCGATATTCTCCTTGATGAGATCGATGAGATTGGTGCCGCCGGCGATAAACCGCGCATTCGGATGTCCGCCGATTTGCTTGAGTGCATCGCCGACATCGCGCGCCTTGACATAGTCAAAATTGATCATGGCGCAGGCTCCTGCGAAGCGCCGTTCATGACCTCCTCGATGGCGGCAACGATGTTGGGATAGCAGCCGCAGCGGCAGATATTGCCGCTCATCAATTCGCGGATCTCGTCCGCGGTCTTGGCCTGGCCCTCGGCGATCAGGCCAACACCCGAGCAGATCTGACCGGGCGTGCAGTAGCCGCATTGAAAGCCGTCATGCTCGATGAAGGCTTCCTGCAGAGGATGCAGCCTGCCGTTGGTGGCAAGACCTTCGATGGTCGTGATCTCGGCGCCGTCTTGCATCACGGCAAGGGTCAGGCACGAAACGATGCGCCGTCCGTTGACCAGCACCGTGCAGGCGCCGCACTGGCCGTGGTCGCAGCCCTTCTTGGTGCCAGTCAGATCGAGATATTCGCGGAGCGCATCAAGCAAAGTCGTCCAGGGTCGGAGGGCAACACGCCTCTCGACGCCATTGATACGCAGCACGACGTCGAGCTTCGCCGGCAGCGTAAGCTCGCGCCTGTCCTTCCCGTGATTGCCCAGCGACATCCCGACCTACCCTTGGCGAGCGCCGACAGGCAAAACCATATCAGTGGGATGGGAGTTCCGGCTAAAATTGTGCGTCACAAAAACGCAATCCGGATGTTGCCGGCCAAGTCCCGCGGGTCGCCAGGTTCAAGTTCGCTACCGCCGGCGCGTACTAGCCGTTCTCCTCGGGTGGTCTTGGCAAGTCCTCAACTTTGAGCGGCCAGCCCTTCTTGTGCAGGTCAAGCAGGAAGCGTTCGAGACTCTCGACGAATTCGTAGCTTCTCGCCAAATGGCGCCAGCCCTGAGCCAAGCGAAGGTGGCTTGCCCTTAATTCGTCATTGGGAGCTTGCCTCGCGCGGTCTTCAGAGTCAGCCGCACGCGTGTAGCTGTCAGCGATATGATCGGCCAGCCTCTGGAGCATGGCCTTACTCCCCAAGCCCCGCCTAGGGGCGAAAGTCTATTTTCCCCTAAATCGGGGCGGACCAAAGAGGGCCAGTGCGGGGATTGTCACGCTAGTCCCCCCACCTCGAGATGCGTGCATGCTCGGGCCCCACGAGAGGAGGCGAGCAATGCGGCAAAAACTGCAACACCAGATCAGAGCAAGGCGGGAGCGCTGCCGGATAACCGCCAGGAGCATGTTCGGCACCATGGAGGCGGCCGGAGCGGCCGCCTATTCAAGGCCGCGCGACCTGCCGAAGCTGATCGCGCTGTGGCCGCACGAGCTCGAAGATGACAGCCAAGATGGAATATTTCGTGTGCTCGCCAAGCTCCGCCATGCGCTCAGAGCCGAGCGCAGGCGTGGTCTTGCCGGCCATTGGAGTTATGACCTCAACCGGCATCTCGGTCTGTTGGGCGCTTATAAGGGAGAGCTCGCTGCGTTACGCGCGAGCAGGCGGAAAGCTTAGGCTCCCCAACTCAACTGGCGGTTCGACCGCGCTTAGCGCCGCCGCTGCCCGAGCCCCATCCGCTTGGCGAGGTCAGAGCGTGCCGCAGCGTAGTTTGGCGCCACCATCGGGTAATCGTGCGGCAAGCCCCATTTGTCGCGGTATTCCTCAGGCGACAAATCGTAATGGGTCCGCAAATGGCGCTTCAGCGATTTGAACTTCTTACCGTCCTCGAGGCAGATGATGTATTCCGGCGTGACTGATTTCTTCACGGGGATGGCCGGCTTTAGCTCCTCGCGCGCCGGGAGCCCTGAAGTGCTCGAGGCCTTGCTCAACGCATCGAACACATTGTGGATAACGCCCGGAAGGTCCGTGGCCACGACGGTATTATTGCTGACATAGGCCGACACGATCTCTGCAGTGAGTTCGACGAGTTCATTCTTCTCCAGATTGGCTTCCATGAAGAGGCTCCTTGATCCTGACTAATCCCCAGTCCTACCAAGCACGCCATGAACTCCCGCACGTGCTCATGCATCTCCCGGGCCCACTGGTCTTTGGGTCATTAGATTACGCCAATTTTGTGACGGCCGGTTACAATGTTCGCAACAAGAGAACGCCCCGCAGCTTAGGTGGCGTAGTTGAATTGCGCCCTATAGCAGTTTTTCACACCCGCGCAATGAACCGTTTCTTGTGAAAGATGTGGGCCACGAAAACGTGATGAAGGCTGAAGAAACTGTCGTGCACGCAAGGCACCTCGTCCGCTGCTTGGGTTTAACTAGCAGCGCCCCCCACGATAATTGGCAAGCCCTACGCTTACAACCAGAGCGGGTACAACTACAACCCGAATGGAGAATCAACCCTGCGTGACCGTTGTTCGAGCCCCTTCGGAAGGTCATCTACGATGCTTATATTCGCAGCCTAATAAATGCGACCAACCGCGAAAGTGTTCCCACAATGAAAGAAGCCGAGAAAATCGAGAAGAACGCCCCGGGCAAGACGGCAATGTCCGAGCCAGAGCTACGCAAGAAGCTTACGCCAGAGCAATTCCACGTAACGCAAGAGCACGGCACCGAGAGAGCCTTCAGTCATCCTTATTACAACGACAAGCGTTCCGGCATGTATCGCTGCGTCGTCTGCGGCGCGCCGCTCTTTAGCTCCGACACAAAGTTCGACTCGGGAACCGGGTGGCCGAGCTTCACCACCGCGGCGGCACAAGGAACCGTGACCACGCACGAGGACAGTTCCTACGGCATGCGGCGGACTGAGGTGAGATGCGCGAATTGCGACGCGCATCTCGGTCATCTCTTCCCTGATGGGCCGGGTCCTACGGGCTTGCGTTACTGCATCAACGGGTGTGCGCTCGACCTCGATACCAAGAGCGACAAAAGCGGCGCATAAGCTCAACGCATGAACGATCGTCAATTTCGCGCGCGGGCTCCTCGCGCCGCGCGCCGACCTTTGACCGCAGTCCATCACGGCATCGTGCGTGTGGATGACTATGCTTGGCTGCGTGCTGCCAATTGGCAGGGGGTGATGCGTGATCCGGCCCAGCTCGATCCTACGATCAGGGCACATCTCGAAGCCGAGAACGCCTACGCCAAGGCGATGATGGCTGATACCGAAGAGCTGCAGGCGCAGCTCTTCGCTGAGATGAAGGGACGCATCAAGGAAGATGATGCAAGCGTCCCGGCACCTGATGGCCCATTCGCCTATTACACGCGCTACGTGACCGGGGCCCAGCATCCGCTGTTCTGCCGTAGGCCTCGCGACGGTGGCGATGAGTGCGTTCTGGTCGACGGCAACGCGCTCTCAAAGCCGCACAGCTATTTTCGCATCGCGAGCGTCACACACAGCCCCGACCACAGCCTCGTCGCTTACGCTGTAGATACCAAGGGGTCGGAATTCTACACAGTGAATGTCATCGAGGCTGAGACCGGTACGCTCGTCGATTCCAGCATTGTTGACAACAACGGCTTGCTTGAGTGGGCCGCCGACAGCGGCGCGCTTCTTTACGTCTGGCTTGATGAAGAGCACCGCCCTCGCCGTGTGCTGCGCCATGCAATTGGCGCCGAAATGGCTGACGAGCTTATTCATGAGCAGGACGACCCCGGCTTCTTTCTGGGCCTAAGTGCGACGCAAGACCGCCGCTTTCTCCTGCTCAGCGTGCACGATCACGAGACCGCCGAAGTCAGCCTGATCGACGCCGCTGACCCATTGGCCCCACGTCACATCGTAGCGCCGCGCGAGGCCGAGCACGATTACTCGGTCGATCACCACGATGGTCGGCTCGTCATCCTCACCAATTCGGACGGCGCGGAAGACTACCGCATCGTCGAAGCGCCGGTTGACAGTCCCGGGCACCAGAACTGGCGCGAGATCGAGCCTCACCGGCCTGGGCGGCTCATTCTCGACGTCGTTGCCTTCAAGGATTTCCTGGTGCGGCTGGAGCGCGAGGACAGTCTGCCGCGCATCGTGGTGCGGCACTTCGATAGCGGCGAGGAGCACGCCATTGCCTTCGACGAGGAAGCGTATTCGCTCGGGATTTCTGCTGGCTACGAATACGACACGACGACCATGCGATTCACCTATTCATCGATGACGACGCCTGCGCAGGTGTTCGACTACGATATGAGCGCTCGTACGCGGGTGTTGCGCAAGACGCAGGAAATTCCGAGCGGCCATGACTCCTCGCTCTATGTGACGCGGAGAGTAGTGGCGCCGGCAAAGGATGGCGAAACCGTCCCAGTGTCGCTCCTCTACCGCAAGGAGACGACGCTCGACGGCAGCGCTCCTCTCCTGCTTTACGGCTATGGCGCCTATGGCATGTCGATGCCCGCAGGATTCTCCACCAACGCGCTGTCTCTGGTCGATCGCGGCTTCGTCTATGCCATCGCCCACGTGCGCGGCGGCAAGGACAAAGGCTATCGCTGGTACAAGGAAGGGAAGCGGGAAAAGAAGGTCAACACTTTCACCGACTTCATTGCTGCGGGCGAATTTCTCGCACAGGGAGGCTTCACGTCCCGCGGCCGCATCGTCGCGCATGGCGGCAGCGCAGGCGGAATGCTGATGGGCGCTGTCGCCAATATGTCACCAGAGTTGTTTCTCGGCATCATCGCCGAAGTCCCCTTCGTCGATGTGCTGACCACCATGCTCGATGCGAGCCTGCCACTCACGCCGCCCGAATGGCCGGAGTGGGGCAATCCGATCGAGAGTGAGGCCGACTACCGCACCATCGCCGCCTATTCGCCTTGCGACAATGTCCGGTCGCAAGCCTATCCGCACATTCTTGCTCTTGCTGGCCTTACCGATCCGCGCGTGACTTATTGGGAGCCGGCGAAATGGATTGCAAAGCTGCGCGAGTTCTCAACTAGCGATGGTCTCATTTTATCGCGCAGCAACATGGAGGCCGGCCATGCGGGTGCGTCGGGCCGCTTCGAGCGGCTGAAGGAGGTCGCCCTCGCCTACGCGTTCGCACTGAAGATCGCTCAGGCTTGACCCGGCCAGCGAGCTATGCCACGGGGGCAATCATGCTGCTCACCCGCGATAAATCACAGCTGCTCATCATCGACGTCCAGGAGAAGCTCATCGATGCGATCTCCGGCAAGGACCGCGTAATTGACCGCTGCGTGCGCCTGGTGCGCGCGGCGAGAACGCTCGGCGTACCAATCACGATCTCGGAGCAATATCCGCAAGGGCTCGGACCCACCGCGGACTCGATCCGGGACGCCTTCGCCAATTCCGGCCGTGTCGTCGACAAGGTCGAATTCTCTTGTCTAAAGAGCAATACATTGCGCGAGCGCTTGCATGAGCTCCGTCGCCAAGGTAGGTCGCAAGTCGTCATCGGCGGGATCGAGGCTCATGTTTGCGTGACCCAGACCGCCATCGATCTCGAAGAGCAAGGCTTCGAGTCTTTCGTCGTCGCCGACGCCGTGGGCTCGCGTTCGAAACTAAGCCGCAAGCTTGCGCTGGCCCGGTTGCTCAAGTCCGGCGCTGATGTGGTCGATAGCGAGATGGTCCTATTCGAGTGGCTCGAACGGGCCGGCACGCGCGAGTTCAAAGAGCTTCAGGCGCTCATCAAGTAGCCGACTCCTGAACCAATCCTGCACGCCCGGTTCATGCAAGGTTCAGGTGCACTCGCGCAAATTCACGAGCGTCAGATCCCTGTACTGATGTAGCGAACCTTCCTCGGCACCGGGCACGGAGTTCAGGGGCTCCGTGCCCACCCTATTCGTCACCGCTTCATCCGCTCCTCACAGCGCGAAGCCGTTAGAGCCTTCGCGCTATTGTCATTTTGCCCGCTTCCAGGCGCCTCGCTTGCCTCGGTTGCCTGGAACCTTTAGCTTCCGGCGGGCTTTTTCAGACCTCTTGCAACCTGCCGGAGCAAAGCCGTGGCCTTCGAACTTCCGCCTCTCCCTTACGCTTATGACGCGCTTCAGCCCTATATGTCGGCGGAGACGCTGCAATATCACCACGACAAGCACCACAAGGCTTACGTGGACACTCTGAACAAGTTGCTCCCGGGGTCGGGCCTCGAAGGAAAGAGTCTCGAGGAGATCGTCAAGGCGAGCTACGGCAAGAACCCCGGCATCTTCAACAACGCCGGACAGGACTTCAACCACATCCACTTCTGGCCATGGATGAAGAAAGGGGGCGGCGGGAAGAAGATCCCGGGCGCGGTGCAGGCGCTGATCGACCGCGACCTCGGCGGCTTCGACAAGTTCCGCAGCGATTTCATCGAGGCGGGCAAGACCCAGTTCGGCTCAGGCTGGGCGTGGCTTGCCATCAAGGACGGCAAGCTCCAGGTGGCCAAAACGCCGAACGGCGAGAATCCGCTCGTGCAAGGCGGGTGGCCTATTCTCGGCGTCGATGTGTGGGAGCACTCCTATTACATCGACTATCGCAACGAGCGGCCGAAATATCTCGAAGCTTGGTTCGACCATCTCATCAACTGGGATCACGTCGAGGAGATGCTCGCACTCGCGCCTGGCCAGTAGCGACAAACCTTCGAGACCGCGTTCAAGCTCCGATCAGAAGCCACGAGTGCTGCGACCCCGGCTTATGCCTCCAAGCGTGCCGCGCTTGATCTGCTGCTCCAGCATTCGCGTGGCCGCGGGCACAACCGAACGGATGATCTGCTTGCCGAAGGTGGTCCAGAAGCCATCGCTGCGCGAGGCACCTCCCGCTTTTCTTGTTGCCTCTTGATCGTCGCCGATCGCTTCGGCTTCGGCCTGGGCGTGCGCCGATGTGCGCTTCTGTAACATCTCATACGCGGACTCACGATCCTCGGTCTCGTCGTAGACACCCTCGACTGGGCTCGCATTGATCACCGCCTTGCGCTCGGCATCGGTGATCGGACCGACGCGTGAGTTCGGCGGCCTGACCAGCGTCTTCTGCACCATGGTGGGTTGGCCCTTCTCGTCGAGCGTCGACACGAGCGCCTCGCCAATGCCGAGCTCCATGATCGCCTTCTCGGTGTCGAAGGCCGGATTGGCGCGGAAGGTCGTGGCTGCAGCCTTGACGGCCTTCTGCTCCAGCGGGCTGAAGGCGCGGAGCGCATGTTGAACTCGGTTGCCGAGCTGGCGCGATACGGTGTCGGGAATGTCGAGCGGATTTTGCGTCACGAAATAGATGCCGACACCTTTGGAGCGGATCAGCCGCACTACCTGCTCGACCTTCTCGAGCAGCGCCTTGGGCGCGTCCTTGAACAGGAGGTGCGCCTCGTCGAAGAAAAACACGAGCTTCGGCTTGTCGGGATCGCCGACCTCGGGCAGCTCCTCGAACAGCTCCGACATCAGGAACAACAGCAAGGTCGCGTAGAGGCGCGGCGACTCCATGAGCTTGTCGGCGACCAGCACGCTGATATAGCCGCGCCCGTCGCGCGATACGCGCATCAAGTCGCTGACCTTGAGTGCCGGCTCGCCGAAGAAATGGTCGGCGCCTTGCTGCTGAAGCACCAGCAGCGAGCGCTGAATCGATCCGATCGAAGCCTTGGTGATGTTGCCATATTTAGTGGTCAGCTCGCTGGCGCGATCGGCCAAATCTTGCAGCAGTGCCTGCAAGTCCTTGAGATCAAGCAGCGGCAACTTCTCGTCGTCGGCGATCTTGAAGGCGATATTGAGCACGCCTTCCTGCGCCTCGCTGAGATCCATGAGGCGCGACAGAAGGAGCGGACCGAGTTCGGAGACCGTGGCGCGGATCGGGTGGCCCTTCTCGCCGAACAGGTCCCAAAAGATCACCGGGTAGGCGCGATAGTCCTGCGTAAAGCCGATCTCCTTGTCGCGCGCCTCGATCCAGGGCTTGGGCTCGCCTTGCTCGGCGACACCGGAAAGGTCGCCCTTAACGTCGGCGCAGAACACCGGCACGCCTTGGTCCGAGAAACCCTCAGCAAGCCCTTGCAAGGTGACGGTCTTGCCGGTTCCTGTGGCACCGGTGATCAGTCCATGGCGGTTGGCGAGACGGAGGTAGATGAACTCCGGCTTGACGCTCTGGCCGATATAGACGCTGTTGTCAGGCGCTTTGGCAGGCGCCGCTGCCTGGCTTGCGTCTTCCTTCGGCGCTGCCTTCCGCTTAGCCATCGCCGGCTCCTCCTCTGATCAGAGTCGCGCAGTCTAAACCTTATGACTGGCTCCTCGCAAAGACGTGCGTGCGCCCAGGCCACTAGGCCGCACGCTTCCGCGCCGCTTGGCCTTCATGCTAGGGAGGGACCAATGGAGCTTAGAACCTGACGAGAATGGTGGAATTTTCGCTGGCCCACGACTTCCCGCCTGCCGACGAGGCGGCCTGGAAGGCGCTCGTCCAAGAGGCACTCAAGGGCGCGCCCTTCGCTTCGCTCTTGTCGCGGAGTTATGACGGCATCGCCATCGAGCCGCTCTACCCGCGTGCGCGCGACGTCAAGCCTATCGCGGGCCGCGCCGCCGGGGCGGCATGGGCCATCCTGCAGCGGATCGACCTCTCCGATCCGGCAGCCGCCAACACGCAAATCCTCGAAGACCTGAATAACGGCGCGAACGGCATCACCTTGGTCTTTCCACAGTCCATCGGCGATTACGGCTTTGCTCTACCGCCGACGGGTGCTGCGATCAGCGCCGCATTGGACGGCATCTATCTCGACGCCGGCATCGCCATCGATCTCGACCTCAGCGCTCCGTCGAAAGATGCCGCCGGACTCATCGCGACGTTGGTCAAAGCCCGCGGGATCGCGCCCAAGGAGGTGACCATACGCTTCGGCTTCGGCCCGCCCGGCGGGATAGCTGCGACTGGTCAAAGCCCGCTAGCTTGGAAAGACATCGCGCCGATTTTTGCCGGGCTGGTCGGCGACCTGGCGGGTCAAGGCTTCACTGGTCCGTTCGCTGTTGCCGATGGAAGGATTGTGCATGCGGCCGGTGGCTCGGAGGCGCAGGAACTTGCTTTTGTGCTTGCCATCGCTGTCGCTTATCTCCGCGCCATGGAGGCTGGCGACATCGCGCTCGATGATGCGAGGCGCTTCATCTATTTCCGCCTCGCCGCCGACCAGGATCAGCTCCTCACCACCGCCAAGTTTCGCGCCCTGCGCAAACTGTGGGCGCGTGTTGAAGACGCATGCGGGCTCAAGGCTCGTCCGGCGTTCGTCTCGGCCGAGACCGCGTGGCGCACGATGACGAAGCGCGATCCGCACGGGAATATCGTGCGCGGCACCATCGCAGCACTCGCCGCGGCAGTGGGTGGAGCGGATGCGATAACCGTGCTGCCGTTCAGCGCCGCGCTCGGGCTGCCTGATGCGTTTGCCCGCCGCATCGCGCGCAACACACAGACCATTCTCATTGAGGAAGCCAATATTCATCGCGTCGCCGATCCGGCCGCGGGGTCAGGCGCGATCGAGGCGCTTACCGATCAACTCTGTGCTCGGGCATGGACGCTCTTTCAGGAGGTAGAGCGCGAAGGCGGCGCGGCCAAAGCACTCGAAACCGGATCGATTCAACGGGCAGTGGCCAACGTCAGGGCCGAACGCGAAGCGAATATCGCACGCAGGAAAGACTCGCTGATCGGCACCAGCGATTTTCCCGATCTCGCCGAAGCGCCCATAGTGGTGCTCAAGGCTCAAAAGACGCAGGTTGACTCGGCGCCCACGTCACAGTCGCTGCCTCGCATCAGACTCGCAGAGCCTTTCGAGCGGTTGCGCGACCGGAGCGATGCTTATCTCGCCGAGCACGGCGAACGGCCCAAGGTCTTTCTCGCCTGCCTCGGGCGCGCCTCCGATTTCAATACGCGGGTAAGCTTCGCCAAGAGCCTGTTCGAGGCTGGCGGCATCGAAGCAGTGGAAGGCAAAGGCGACAAGCTACCAGAACAATTCAAAAAATCTGGTGCCAGGCTCGCGTGCCTGTGCTGCTCCGATAAAGTCTACGCGACCCAGGCCCCGGATGTGGCCAAAGCGCTGAGTGAGACGGGTGCTTCCCGCGTTTATCTCGCAGGCAAACCTGTTGCGGATCGCGCCGCATTGGAGAAGGCCGGCGTTAGCACCTTCCTTCATCAAGGCTGTGATACGCTTTCAATTCTCAATGCCGCCTACGACGAGATTGGCTGCTGATGACACGCATTCCCTCATTCGCCGATGTGAAGCTCGCGGACAGTAGCGGCTCGGGCATTTCCATGTCCGATATCGCGCCCGCCTGGCAGACGCCGGAGGGCATCGCGGTGAAGCCGCTCTACGGCGCCGACGATACCGTGCGCCTCGATTTCCTCGACGGCTTTCCCGGCATCGCGCCTTATCTGCGCGGCCCCTACCCGACCATGTACGTGCAGAGGCCGTGGACCATCCGGCAATATTCTGGATTCTCTACCGCCGAGGATTCCAACGCGTTCTATCGTCGCAACCTGGCCGCGGGCCAACAAGGCGTGTCCATCGCCTTCGATCTCGCCACTCATCGCGGCTACGACTCTGACCATCCCCGAGTCACCGGCGACGTGGGCATGGCTGGCGTCGCCATCGACTCGATCTACGACATGCGCACCCTGTTCGATCACATTCCGCTCGATCAGGTCTCGGTGTCGATGACCATGAACGGCGCGGTACTACCTGTGCTCGCGCTATTTATCGTTGCCGGCGAGGAGCAGGGCGTGCCGCCAGAGCAGCTTTCCGGAACGATTCAGAACGATATCCTGAAAGAGTTCATGGTGCGGAACACCTACATCTATCCGCCCGCTCCTTCGATGCGCATCGTCTCCGACATCTTCGCCTACACGTCAAAGAAGATGCCGAAGTTCAACTCGATCTCGATCTCCGGCTATCACATGCAGGAGGCTGGTGCGACCGCCGATCTCGAGCTTGCCTATACGTTGGCCGACGGCATCGAATATGTGCGCGCTGGCGTGAAGGCTGGACTCGACGTCGATGCGTTTGCGCCGCGGCTCTCCTTCTTCTGGGCGATCGGCATGAATTTCTTCATGGAGATCGCCAAGATGCGTGCGGCGCGGCTGCTCTGGGCCAAGCTCATCGCGGAGGAGTTCAAGCCGAAGGATCCACGCTCGCTGGCGCTCCGTACCCACTGCCAGACGAGCGGCTGGAGCCTCGCGGCGCAGGACGTGTTCAACAACGTGGTGCGCACCTGTGTCGAGGCCATGGCGGCGACGCAAGGTCATACCCAATCGCTGCACACCAATGCGCTCGACGAGGCGCTGGCCCTACCGACCGATTTCTCGGCACGCGTTGCCCGCAACACGCAGCTCATTCTTCAGCAGGAATCCGGCACGAGCCGCATTATCGATCCGTGGGGCGGCAGCTTCTACATCGAACGCCTGACCTATGACCTGGCGGCGCGCGCGCTGAAGCACATCGAGGAGGTGGAGAAGATCGGTGGCATGACTAAGGCGATCGCAGCCGGAATCCCCAAGCGCATGATCGAGCAGGCAGCGACCGCCACGCAAGGCCGCATCGATTCTGGCCGGCAAACCATTGTCGGCGTGAACAAGTACCGGACCGATAAAGATGCGGATATCTCCATCCTGAAAGTCGATAACCGCGCTGTGCGCCGCCAGCAGCTCGAAAGGCTGGAGAGACTAAAGAAGGAGCGCAATGAAAAGGACGTACAAGCAGCGCTTGACCGGCTAACCCATTACGCCAAGACAGGGACTGGCAATCTTCTGGAAGGCGCCGTCGAAGCCGCACGCGTTAAGGCAACGGTTGGCGAAATCTCCTATGCTCTGGAGAAAATCTATGGTCGTCACCGTGCCGATGTTTCGGCGATTACCGGGGTCTACAAGGCGGAGATGGGCCGCATGGACGGAAGCATGACCCGCATCAAGGAGCTGATCGACTCGTTCGAGACAGAGCATGGGCGTAGGCCGCGCATCCTTGTCGCCAAAATGGGGCAAGATGGGCATGACCGTGGCCAGAAGGTCATCGCCAGCGCCTTCGCCGACCTCGGCTTCGACGTCGATATCGGGCCACTGTTCCAGACGCCCGAGGAGGCCGCGCGTCAGGCGGTCGAGAACGACGTGCATATTGTCGGTGTGTCCTCGCTTGCCGCAGGGCACCTCACACTCGTTCCTGCCCTGCGCCAAGCGCTCGAGGAACAAGGCCGGGGCGATATCATGATCGTGGTCGGCGGCGTGATCCCGCCCCAGGATTATCCCGCGCTGTACGAAGCCGGAGCGAAGGCGATCTTCGGTCCTGGCACCCCCATTGCCGAGGCGGCCATCGACCTCCTCAAGAAGCTTGGCACGAGCGCTGGCGCAAAGCAGGCCGCCGAGTAGTTAAGCCTAGCGCCTTGCCCAAATGCTGCATGGGCATCAGAAAACTGTCACATGCGTCAACTATCGCTCGCTCCGGAGTCGCTCAATAGGGCTGAAACGTGCGAGGCTGCGCCTAATACGCTGCTCCTGTAAAAGGACACCGGGGGCTTGCAGGATTTAGCCGAAATGTCCGTAAAAAGTGTCGCCGGGAGCCGGGGAGGCCCGATAACCGGCCACTTCCTCACGCAAACGAAAGATTTGTTTGCCGGCTTTGCCGCCAGCATCATGACGGTGGCCTACGGCCTCTCCTTCGCGGCCCTTATCTTTTCCGCCTCGCTCCACACCTGGCTCGCCTACGGTCTCGCGGCCACCTTCATCACCACGGCCATTAGCGCCTCCTTTGTGGCGGCGCGGAGCTCGCTTCCCTTCGCCATCGCCGCACCCGATGGCGCCACCGCGGCAGTCACTGCCACGCTCGCGGCTACAGTCGTCCAGCGATTGATCGATATGGGCCCGCCGGATGATCTTTTGGCTCCGGTCATGATCGTGGTGGCTCTTGCCACCCTATTGACGGGTCTCTTGCTTTTCTTCCTGGGGCTCGCCCGCGCCGGTGGCGCGATTCGCTTCATTCCCTATCCGGTGATCGGCGGATTCTTAAGCGCAACCGGCTGGTTGATGGTGAGCGGGGCAATCAGCGTGATTACCGACCAGAGGCTCACCTTGTGGACCGCGCCAGCTTTGCTCGAACCGACGACGCTCGGTCAGCTAACAGCCGCAGGCGCGGTGGCGATTGGCCTCTATATCGGCGTGCGTCGGGGACGAAGCCCGTTCCTCCTCCCCGGTATTCTGCTCGCCGCCCTGGCCCTCGCCCATCTGGTATTTGCCCTCACCGGAACGAGCCTCAGCGATGCCCTCGCACTCGGTTGGACATTCAAAGCCCCGAATGCCGTCGGGCTGGCGCCGACATGGGACTTCGGTGACGTTCGGCAATTCCCCTGGCGTGTCCTGCCGAGTTTGAGCGGCGACATCTTCGCCGTCATGTTCGTGACAGCCATCACCATGCTGCTCAACACCACCGGCATCGAGCTTGCCACGCGGCGCGAGGCGAACCTCGGTCGCGAGCTCAAGACACTTGGCGTGGCGAACGTGGTAGCCGCCGCGCTCGGCGGTTATATGAGTTGCATTTCACTTAGTAGAACCACGCTGGTTTATGCCGCCGGAGGCCGTAGTCAAATTTGCGGGCTTACAGTCGCCGTCGCTTCGGTGTTGATGCTCGCGGCCGATCCGGGCTTCATTGCCTACATTCCCAAATTCGTGCTTGGCGGCCTGCTGCTCTATCTCGGCGCAAGCCTCATGTATGAGTGGCTGGTGGACTCAGCGCGGCGGATTTCACTGCTCGAATATGTATCGCTGCTGGCCATCGCGCTGCTCATCGTCGAGTTCGGCTTCATTGCCGGCGTGCTGATCGGGGTGATCATCGGCTGCGCCACTTTCGCGGTAAGCGCGAGCCGGGTGAATGCGATCAAGTTTAGGTTTGACGGCTCGGAATACCGCTCAACGCTCGACCGCGGGCCGGAGGAGCTTGCCATCCTTTCTGCCTGCGGCAGCGAGATCCAGGGCATGAGCTTGCAGAGCTATCTGTTCTTTGGCTCCGCCAACCGGCTCTATGAACAGGTGAAGGCGCTGTTTGCCAACCAACCTGATTGCCGTTTCCTGGTATTCGACTTCCGTCTCGTGACTGGGATCGACTCCTCGGCCATGCACAGCTTCACGCAAATCAAGCAGGTTGCAGATGAAGTCGGCGCCCGTCTTGTGCTGGTCAATCTTTCGCAAGAACTTGGCAATGCATTCCGCACGCGTGGCTTCATCACTGAAGATGTTATCGTGGCCTCGGATCTCGATCGCGCGCTCGAGGCCTGCGAGGAGGCGGTTATCGCCGCACATATGGGCGGCGCAGGCGAAGCGCAAACCTTGCGCGACTGGTTCACCCAAGCCTTGGGAAGCGCCGAGCTTGCCGATCAACTGGCTGGGTCCTGCCAGCGCCTCGACGTCGATAAGGACGCGATCATTGCCGCGCAAGGCGAGCCGGCCAACTCGATGCATTTCATTCTCGAAGGTCGCATCGGCATCATCGTCAACATGGATGATGGGCGCTTGATCCGCGTGCGCAGCCTTGGTCCGCACACCACAATTGGCGAAATGGGACTGATCACGAGCCAGGTCCGCAGCGCCACCATCCAGGCCGAGGTGCCGAGCGTGCTTTATGCGCTGAGCGCCGAGGAGTACGAGCGCATCAAGCGCGAGGACGAGCCGCTTGCCCAGGCGCTCCTCACTTATGTGGTGAGCGTCATGGCCGAGCGGTTGAGCTTCGCCAGCAAGGTGATCGGCGTCCTGCGTCGCTAGGGATCACAGCAACTTGCGTCGCATCGCCGCAAGGGCAACCGCCATGTCCCCTGCTAGAGCGCGGAATGAATCGCTTGGCCAGTTTCTTACGGCCAAGTCTCTCATTGGAATAATTAAAGACTGCGAGATGGCTCCTTGCTTCGTTATGCAGGGACTTGCGGCAAACCGTTGCAACGTCCATTTTGGATTGGCTGGGCAAAGCAAAGTCGCAAAGGAGGATCTATGCGCCTGCTGCTTGCCCTTGCCCTGCCTGCATTGGTGGGACTGGCTTCCCCCGTCCGAGCCGAAGATTTCTCCCTCACTATCAAGGATCATCGCTTCGAGCCCACGGAACTCGAAGTGCCTGCCGGCAAGGATCTAACGCTGAAGGTCACCAATAGCGATGCCACGGCTGAAGAGTTTGAGAGCAACGACTTCGACGCCGAGAAAGTGATTCCCGGCGGCCAAACCGCGGTGATCAAGATCGGCCCACTCGACCCCGGCCGCTACGAATTCTACGGCGAGTATCACGAGGACAGCGCAAAGGGCGCGCTCGTGGCGAAATAGCTGATGCTCGGCGCACTCATCATCGTCTTTCGCGAGGTCATCGAGGCCGGCCTGGTCGTCGGCATCGTGCTTGCGGCCACGCGCGGCATCGCCGGCCGCGGTTGGTGGGTGAGCCTTGGTGTCGCCGCTGGCGTATTGGGCGCGAGCATCGTCGCCGCCTTTGCTGGCGCGATCTCCAACGCCTTTGCCGGATCCGGCCAGGAGCTGCTTAACGCCACGGTGCTCATCATCGCCGTGATCAGTCTTACCTGGCACAATGTCTGGATGGCGGAGCACGGGCGGCAGATCGTGGCCGAGCTGCGTCAGGTGGGAGCCGATGTCAGCGCCGGACGACGGCCGCTGACCGCGCTTGCCGTCGTGGTGTTCGTGGCGGTGATGCGCGAGGGATCGGAGATCGTGCTCTTCCTTTATGGCATCGTGGTCGCCGGCACCTCGATGGGGTCGCTCCTGCTGGGCGGTGTGTTAGGCCTGCTGGGGGGAGCGGCGGTGACGGCACTCAGCTATTTCGGCCTGATCGCGATTCCCACCCGTTACATCTTTTCGGTAACCAGCGTACTTCTGGCCTTGCTTGCCGCCGGCATGGCGGCGCAAGCTATCCGCTTCCTGCAAGCCGCCGGCGTGGTCACGGCGCTGCACACCCGGATATGGGACTCATCTTGGCTATTGCCGGATTCAAGCATCATCGGCCGCATGCTTCACGTGCTGGTCGGCTATACCGATAAGCCGACCGGGCTTCAGCTCCTCGCCTATTTGGCCACGCTCGGCACCATAGCGCTCCTCATGTGGTGGGTGCGCGCCTGGCGCCAGCCAAAACCCATCCACTGATCGCCGCCTACAACGCGCTTGCGCTTGGCACGGTTTGCCCCTACGCGCATCCGATGCGCCACGAGGCCAAATCGAAGCGCGAGTCGGACGGAACGGCCGAGGCCATTCGCTCGGGCGACAGGGTTGCGCTTGCCCGTGCCATCACCCTGATTGAAAGCGCCAAGCCCGAGGATCAGGCCAAGGCGCAAGCCCTCATCGAGCAACTTCTGCCTTATACCGGCAAGTCGATCAGGGTCGGCATCAGCGGCGTGCCCGGCGCCGGCAAATCCACCTTGATCGACCAGCTTGGCTTGAACCTCGTATCTCAAGGCCACAAGGTCGCCGTCCTCGCTGTGGATCCGACCTCGTCGCGGAGCGGCGGCTCGATCCTCGGCGACAAGACCCGCATGGGGCGCCTCGCGGCAGAGCCATCGGCTTTCATCCGTCCCTCACCCGCTGGTGACAGTCTGGGCGGCGTGACCAAGACGACGCGGGAGACAATCGCGCTCGCAGAGGCTGCTGGATACGATGTCGTGCTGGTCGAGACCGTCGGCGTGGGTCAGTCGGAGTTCTCCGTCGCCAACATGGTCGACATCTTCGTCGTGGTGGCCATCCCTGGCGCGGGCGACGAGCTGCAAGGCATCAAGCGCGGTCTGCTCGAGCTCGCCGACATCATCGC
>JBKPSQ010000039.1:0-17731 GCA_046735075.1 Pseudomonadota bacterium | reverse complement strand
CGCTGTGCGTCCTTGAGCGCTGCGGCCGTTCCGGCGTTGCCCTTTAGATGTGATCGCGCCTGGCCATACCAATCGTTCAACTTCTCATCCCAAATCTTCTGCTCGCGCATATTGCAGGCGACGATGGTGAACGTGTTGGTGCCAAGTTCGTCAACGCAAGGATCGGCGATTAGTCCGATACATTGGCTCATTTGCTTGAGCTCGGAATCTCCAGCGGCGTTATCGATGCAGTCGTCGATCGTCTGGCGCTCGGCGGCGGTCGGCTCAAACTCCTTTTGTGCAAGGACCGGCAAGGACATGAGCACAAGAAGGCCGACGGCGGTGACGATGCGATGCATTAGGAGCCTAGCGCGGCTTGAGGATCCCCTTGGTAGCGAACCAGAAGATCAGGCGCTAGGAGGAGCAGCCTCGATGGCTACTGTGCCTTGGCCTCAGGCGTACCGGCGATGTCGCCTGCACGCCATAGGCCAGCGCCCTCCTTCTTGGCGGCTTCGGCCGCGTCGGCGAGCGCAGGGTCCGGCGGATCAGTGAGCGTTGCCCATCCTTGGCGCACCACCCAGGTGGAGAGATCGGTGCCCGCTACGCTACAGCGCGTGGCGAAATCCTTTGGTCTGCCGGATTTTGGCAGTTCGCAACTGACCGCGCGCGTGTGGATGAGACGGGCCAAGGCAGATTTCCCGGCCGCCCCGCAGCGCCAGGTCTTTCCGTTCTTGTCTTTGCAGGTCGCCTGGGCGTCGCGTGCGGCTATGCCTAGTAGCCTGATGGTCGTACCGCCTGACTGAAGCGTCGCTGCATCGCGCACCGCGACCTTGTAGTAGAGCTTTGTCGGCACTGGCGGCGTCGCCGGCGCCGCGTCCTTCGTGTTCTTGCTATCCAGGGCAGCGATGCGGTCGGCCTCGGCCTTCTCGGCTGCGAGCAGAGCGTGCTTGCCCTCATCCGGCTGTGCTGAACTCTCCTGTGTGGAGGGTCCTGCGAGGGGTGCGCTGCCGGTCTGAGCAGGTGCATGCTGGGCGGGTGTTAATGCAGTTTCGGCTGGTTCCGCGGCAGGCGAGGAAGAGGCTGACGCGGGCGGAGCCGCCATCTGCTTGCTGGCCCACCACGCCTGCCCGAAGCCGACGGGTATTGTGACCGGCCATAGGATAAAGACCGCCACGACAAGGCCGAGCAGAACGGAAATGATCCGAGAAGCGAGCTCCATGACAGGCCCCAGAGGTCAGAAGCTCGGCCATCAGAAATCATGAATCGGGGGATTTTGCGGCGCCTCAAAATGACCGCTGGTCTCAGATTTCTGGCTACTGGCTGGCCCAGACGATGCGGGCGATCCAATCGATGCGCTCGACCGGGAAGACGAGATTGGCATGAGCCGGATTGAAGGAGGCGAGCTCTATCGTCTTCGCCGTGCGCCGGACCAAAATCTTGGCCATCACCTCGCCATCGGTCGTGCGCAACACCACTCGATCGCCTTTGCGCGCCGCAGAGTTCGGCGAGACGATGAGGAGGTCGCCGTCGCGATAGAGCGGCTGCATTGAGTCGCCAGTCACCTCAAGCGCGTAGGCATTCTCGTCATCGACCTTGGGAAAACGGATCTGGTCCCAGCCTTGTCCCACAGGGAAGCCGCCATCGTCGAAGAAGCCGCCGCCGCCAGCCTGGGTCAGGCCGATCAGCGGGATGGGCTGGGCGATTCCGCGGCGCCCGCGTGGCTCGGAAGTCACAAGCGCGGTAAAATCGTCGAAGCTCGCGCCGGTCGCCTCGAGCACCTTGGCGATGCTCTCAGTGGTCGGCCAGCGCGGCCGGCCCTCGCCGGTTATCCGCTTGGATTTGTTGAAAGAAGTGGGATCGAGCCCAGCCCGCTTGGCGAGGCCTGACGGCGAGAGACCATAACGGCGCGCGAGCGCGTCGATTGCCGTCCAAACGCGTCCATGGGTAAGCCTATTCACGGGCAAATCCCCCGTCGCGAATCGGAATTTATACCTATCGATAGGAATTTATCTCTTAATTTCGCCGCCTGTCTACCTATGAAATTACTGATTCAAGGCAATTCTTCCTTGCGATACTGAAAAAGCGCCATGGATGAGGTCATCTACAAGATCATGACCCGTGCCGAGCTTGCCGAAGCCAAGAGCAGGGGCCTCTTTGACGGCTCAGCCGATGACCGCCGCGACGGCTTCATCCATCTGTCCTCCGCCGATCAGCTCGAGAGTACGCTCGCCAAGCATTTCTCTGGGCAGGAGCACCTGGTCTTGCTTGCAGTGGAGGCGACAAGCCTGGGCGGGCAACTGCGCTGGGAGCCTTCGCGCGATGGAGCGCTTTTCCCGCATCTCTATGGCCCGCTCGATTTGACGGCACTCCTGTGGGAGGCGCCGCTCGCGCTGGGAGCCGATGGGCGGCATCTCATTCCTCAGCGTGTCCTGCCGTGAATGGGCTATTCGGCTTAGGTCAGGCGTTCCTTCTCGCGCTTCCGCCCGAGCAGGCGCACGAACTCGCTATCAAAGGCCTGGAGCTTGGGCTTTACCCGCGGGCGCAGCAGCCTGACGACAGGCGGCTCGTCCAGAGCGTGTTCGGCCTCGGTTTTCCCAACCCGCTCGGCATGGCGCCGGGCTTCGACAAGAACGCGCGGGTGCCGCGTGAGCTTCTCGCTACCGGTTTCGGCTTCGTCGAAATCGGCACGCTCACGCCACGCCCGCAGAAAGGCAATCCCAGCCCGCGCCTGTTCCGCTCGACTTGGGACCACGCCATCATCAACCGGCTCGGCTTCAACAATGACGGCCAGCAGGCCGCGTTCACCAGGCTGATGAAGCAGCGCCCACAGGGCATTGTCGGGGTGAATATCGGGGCAAACCGCGACAGCGAAGACCGTATCGCCGACTATGTCACTGGCATCGAGCGCATGGGCCCGGTGGCAAGCTACTTCACCGTCAATATCTCGTCCCCCAACACGCCCGGCTTGCGCGATCTCCAGGCGCCCGAAGCTCTCGGTGCTCTGCTGAAACGGGTGCAGGCCGCGCGCGCCTCTCTCCCTAAGCGGCCGCCGCTGCTCGTGAAGCTTGCGCCGGACCTCGCCGACGAAGACCTTCCGGAAATCGTGGCAGTAATTGTTGCAAACAGCGCCGATGGTATTGTCATCTCGAATACGACGCTGTCGCGCGATGGGCTCAAGCATGCATCGTTCGCACGGGAGACTGGCGGCTTATCGGGGCGGCCGCTCTTTGCCCTCTCGACCCGCATGCTCGCCCGCGTCTATCGCCTCACCGAAGGGAAATTGCCGCTGATCGGGGTCGGTGGCATCGACTCAGCCGAGACGGCGCTCGCCAAGATCGCCGCCGGAGCCACTCTCATCCAGCTCTATACCGGGCTCGTGTTCGACGGCTTGGGCCTCATCGGCCGCATCAAGCAGGCACTCCTTGCCGAGATCGAACGCACCAAGGCCGACAGCCTCGGCCCCCTGATCGGAGCACGGGCCGAGCAATGGGCCTCGCGAGGCGGGCCGCGCATATGACAGGCTTGGCGGCAGCGCGATCCGCGATGCTATAACCCCCGCGGAACCAAAAGACTTCGGGTAGGGGCAACCCCGCGATGCTGAGATTTGCTGCCGCTCTTTTGCTGCTCGTTTCGTCCTGGCCGGCGCTCGCGCAGCAGAGCGGGAGCCGCCAGGCTGACCGGGCCATATACGCCGACGTCGCTCATCGCTCACGCCACGCCCTCAATCCGACCCAACCTGAATGCGACCAGGACGTGCCGGGTGCCGCTGCCTGCGTCCCGCCCAGGGATTGGCGGGACGTGGCTTGGCTCAAGACTCAGACCATATGGCGCTTCCTGTTCGGCACCGCCCAGCGGGCCTTGGCTGTATTTACCGGACTCCTGGCGCTATTCTCGGTGCTGTTGTGGATCTACACGAAACGCGCGGCCAATGCGGCGCAGCGCGCTGCCGAGCACATCCCGGCGGTCGAACGGGCCTATCTGTTCGCCGCCCCTGCCTTTATCGGGGCTAATCAGGATAAGACCGAGACCACGGTCGAGATCACCGTGGACAATCCGGGACGAACGCCTGGCATCCTGACTTCGATCTATGGGCAGTTTTCCAACAAGCCGCCGAAGGGCGACGCGCCTCACTATAACGGCGGCGGCTCACATCCCTTCGAGCTTACCGTCAACTCGACCAATGGCGACCCGAGGGCGAGGGTCGTGCTGCCCGTCGTGTTCAAGACCGACTTTGCTGAGCAGCAATTCTTCTGGGGCTATATCGAGTATCTCGACATCTTCAAGAAGAAGCACATTTCGCGCTTCTGCACCCTCATCTTCCCCGCCGAGAGCAGATGGCAAGTCACGGGCGGCCGCGCCTGGAACGACTGGAACTAAAGCCTTAGGCTTCGCGGTTGCTAGAACGTGGATCGAGCACGTCGCTGCCGCTCGTCCGGCCCATTAGCTTGAGCACACGCACGACGAGCCACACCGGGAACACAATCACCGCGCCGAGCAGGAAATAACGAAGCGACTTCTCGATCGCGGCGAATCCCATGTCGTAGATGCGGGCGGCGAGCCGGCGCAGGCTGTCGAGCAGATCGAACGGGCTGAAGCCGAGAGCGGCCAGGACTACGCCGACGACGAGTGACAGGATCGCAAGCCTGATCAACACCAGAGCCGGATTCCCGCCAAAGAACCGTTCCATCAACAAACTCCCCTTTCACGAGGCCGCGTTGTGGAAGCGCGCCTCAAAGTGATCGTAAGCTTCGAATCGAATTACGCCAGAATTGGTGCGGGCGGATAACAAGATCAAGGACAACGTTAAAACGTGAGTGTGACTGCAAGCCTGGCGTTAGAGCCGCATGTTTCACTGCCCGAGCCGTTCGCTAGCTGGTTCGGAAGCCGGGGTTGGCGTCCGCATGACCATCAACTCGAACTTCTTGAGAAGGTCGGGGATGGCAAAGACGCACTTCTCATCGCGCCGACCGGCGGGGGCAAGACGCTCGCAGGCTTTCTGCCCAGCCTGGTCGATCTGTCCCGGCCGGGTCGCAAGCCACGGTCGCAGGCGCGGTCCGCGATCCACACAGTTTATGTCTCACCGCTCAAGGCGCTTGCGGTCGACATCGCGCGTAATCTCGCTACGCCGATCGACGAGATGGGCTTGCCCATCAGCCTCGAGACGCGCACCGGCGATACGCCGCCGTCGCGCCGCGCCCGTCAGCGCATCTCTCCGCCAGATATCCTGCTCACCACGCCCGAGCAGATCGCGCTGATGCTATCGCATCAAGGCGCCGTCGAGCTGTTCGGCTCGCTCAAGATTGTGATCCTCGACGAATTGCATGCGCTCGCGTCGAGCAAGCGCGGCGACCTTCTCGCACTCGACCTTGCGCGGCTCCGCACCTATTCGCCGGAGCTGACCGCCATCGGTCTCTCAGCGACCGTAGCGCGTCCTTACGAGCTTGCCGCTTACCTGGTGCCGCACAAAGGCCAAACGGCAACGCGACTCGCCAAGATCGTGACGGCGGGTCAGGGCGCCAAGGCTGACATCGCTGTGCTCACATCCGAGGCCGAACTCCCTTGGGCAGGGCATTCTGCGCGCTACGCGCTGCCCGAGATCTACGAGGCGATCAAGGCACATCGCATGTCGCTGATGTTCGTCAACACGCGCTCGCAAGCCGAGATGCTGTTTCACGAGCTGTGGCGCTACAACGACGCAAATCTCGCCATCGCCTTGCATCACGGTTCGCTCGATGTCGGACAGCGGCGAAAGGTCGAGGCCGCCATGGTCGCGGGCAAGCTCCGCGCCGTGGTGTGCACGTCGACTCTCGACCTCGGCATCGACTGGGGCGACGTCGATCTGGTCATCAATGTCGGGGCACCCAAGGGCGCAAGCCGTCTCGCCCAGCGCATCGGCCGCGCCAACCACAGACTCGACGAGCCGTCGAAGGCGCTGCTCGTGCCGGCCAATCGCTTTGAGGTGGTCGAGTGCCAAGCCGCACTCGAGGCGGCAGAGGAGGGGGCGCAAGACACCCCGCCATCACGGCCCGGCGCGCTCGACGTGCTCGCCCAGCACGTGCTCGGCACCGCCTGCGCCGCACCCTTCGATCCGGATCAGCTTTATCGCGAGGTAACAAGTACCGCGCCCTATCAGGGTCTCACCCGCGAGGGTTTCGACAAGGTGGTGGAGTTCGTGGCGACCGGCGGTTACGCGCTTGCCAATTACGAGCGCTACGTGAAACTGAAGCGCACCCCCGAAGGCCTTTACCGCCTCGCCCATCCCCGTATCGCCCAGCAATATCGTCTCAATGTCGGAACCATCGTGGAAGCGCCGATGGTCCGCGTGCGTCTCGCTCGGCTCAAAGGCGGCGCGCTCGGCACCAAAAGTCTTCTTTCGCCCGGCCGCGTGCTTGGCGAGGTGGAGGAATATTTCATCGAGCAACTCATGCCGGGCGACAGCTTCGTGTTCGCCGGAGAGATTCTAAGATTCGAGGGCTTGCGCGAACTCGACGCTATCGTCACTCGCGCGCACGCAACCGAGCCCAAGGTGCCGGCCTACGAAGGCGGCAAGTTTCCGCTCTCGACCTATCTCGCCGAGCGGGTGCGCCGCTTGCTTGCCGAGCCGGGATCTTGGTCGCGCTTTCCCGATAAAGTCTCCGATTGGCTACGCTTCCAGGCCGATGTCTCTGTTGTGCCCGGCCCCGACGAGATCCTCATCGAGACCTTCCCGCGCGGGAACAGGAACTACCTCGTCTGCTACCCATTCGAAGGCCGGCTTGCGCATCAGAGCCTCGGCATGCTGCTCACGCGGCGGCTCGAGCGCGCCCGCGCTGCTCCGCTTGGCTTCGTCGCCAACGAATATGCGCTCGCCATCTGGGGACTCAACGACATGGGCGAGATGGTGCAAAGCGGACGGCTCGACCTCTCCCAGCTATTTGACGAGGACATGCTCGGCGATGACCTAGACGCCTGGCTCGCAGAGTCGAGTCTGATGAAGCGCTCCTTCCGGGTCTGCGCCATCATCTCGGGGCTGATCGAGCGTCGTCATCCGGGGCAGGAGAAGACCGGACGCCAGATGACCGTATCCTCCGATCTCATTTATGACGTGCTTCGCCAACACGAGCCCGACCACATCCTTCTTCGCGCCGCGTTCGCCGATGCGGCAACCGGACTCATCGACATCGGCCGCCTTAACCAATTCTTGCAACGCATTCGCGGACGAATCAGGCATATTGCTCTAGGCCAAGTTTCGCCGCTTGCAGTGCCCGTGATGCTTGAGATCGGACGCGAGCGCGTCCCGGGAGATGCGGGCGAGACCTTGTTGCGTGAGACGGTTGAAGAGCTCATCGCGGAGGCCTCAAGCGGACATGCTCAACGCCAAGCTTGATCTCATGCCTGAGAGTGCTCCCTCGTTGCGTTCGCATGTCTGCGTGGCAGACCACGAGATGAAACCGCTCGCGGCCGGCGCGCTCTATTGGGAAGCCGAGGACACACTCCTCGTCGCCGATCTGCATCTCGAGAAGGGCGCAGCCTTTGCCGCACTCGGCATGCTGCTTCCCCCTTACGACACCCGCACCACGCTCGAGCGATTGCACAAGGTGATCCGCGCGGTTGAGCCGTCACGCGTGGTCGCGCTCGGCGATAGCTTCCATCGCAGCCATTTGGCGGAAAGCCTCGCCGAGGATGACCTCGCGATGCTGAAGCGACTGCAACAGGACCGCGAATGGTACTGGATCTGCGGCAATCACGATCCGCATCTGCCTTCGTGCGTAGGCGGCACCGTCTGCACCACGCTCACCATTTGCGGCATCACGCTTCGACACGAGCCGTCTGACAACGGTTCGGGCCGCGAGATTGCGGGCCACCTGCACCCTGTAGCCCGCATTGCGCGGCGCGGGACGGTGATCAGGCGGCGCTGCTTTGCCACCGATGGCAATAGACTTGTGATGCCTGCCTTCGGCGCTTATGCCGGCGGACTCAATGTCCTCGACGAAGCATTCGGCACGCTGTTTATGCGCAACCGGCTGGAGGCGTGGATGATGGGACGCGCCGATGTCTATCCGGTACTTGGCAGCTTGTTGCTGCCGGACTAGCGCAATCTATTCTCGGCGGAACGCAACCCAGCCTATCAAGCCGGCAATGACCGCCAAAACGACTCCGAACAGCCCATAGATGAACGGGTACCTGAAGGCGAGCAGATAGACGAAACGTTCGAAGCCGACCTTATTCACTTTCAATGTGCTCTGGTTCTTGCTCACGACGATGCCGTCGCGAAAGAGATAAACGTCGGCGGTATAGCGGCCGATCGGCACGTTCACCGGCAGATCGACCGACGCGCGAAACAGGCTGCGCCCAATAAAGGCAACTCCGTCATCCTGCTCCTGAAATAGCCGCTGCGTTTCTCTGAGGTCGATGACCGCCGAGCGGAAGCTCTGGTCCTCGGAGTCCCACTTGCCTTTCCTGCCGAAATCGAGATTGCCGAGACCAATGCCGAGCGACTCCAGTGTCTCCTCAGAGGTAATTGCCCGCAAAGGCCTGGTCGAAAGCACCGCATAAAATCCGGGCACGTCAGGAAAAGTCTTGCCCGGACCGTTCACCCAGATGCCCGCGATGCGTTGTTTGCGGCGGGTGACGAGGGCCTGCCCCGGTGCACGGATGACCACGATCACGTCATAGGCGCCGGTTTCAGGTCCCTGCCTAGCGCTGAAATCGATGCTGCCGAAGATGAGAATTTCGATTCCGGCGAAATTCGACTTTATCGCGATCTCACGTGTGGAGATGTCGGACACCACCTCGTCAGATGGCGGGGATTCCGCCGGGCGAGCTGACGCCGTCGCCAAGGCGAAGAGAAGCACGATGAGGCTGAGCAGAGGCCGCATCATGCGCCCTTCAGCACCGGAGTGATGGTGTAAAGATCCTCGGGCTTAAGCACGAGATCGAAGAACAGGCGGATGGCGACCCCGAGCACGAGGAGGGCAAGCAGGGCCCTGAGCTGCTCGCCTCTGAGCTTCTGCCCGGCTTTGACGCCGAACTGTCCGCCCATCACGCCGCCGGCGGCGAGCATCAGCGCGAGCACGACGTCGAGCGAGTGGTTGAGGCTCGCGTGCAGGATGGTGACGAGCGCAGTGACGAAGATGATCTGAAAGGTCGAGGTGCCGATCACGATATTGGTCGGCATGCGCAGGAGATAGATCATCGCCGGCACCATGATGAAGCCGCCGCCGACGCCGAGAAATGCGGTGAGGAGACCGACCACCCAACCGATCACGAGTGGCGGGATGGCGCTGATATAGAGCCGCGAGCGCGGGAAACGCATCTTCAGCGGCAGGCCGTGCACCCAGTTATGCTGCCCGGGCTTGCGGCCGCTCGCCGGCCTGCCGGCGCGGGCCCGCCTGATGGCGCGGATGCTCTCGGCGAGCATCAGCGTGCCGATCGTGCCGAGCAGGGCGACATAAGTGAGCGAAATGACGACCCCCGCCTGGCCTGCTTCGCGCAGCACTTTGAGGAGGAGGACGCCGATAAGGGCGCCGACCACGCCGCCCGCGATCAGCACGGCGCCCATGCGGAAATCGATATTGTTGCGCCGCCATTGGGCGAGTGCGCCGGAGACCGAGGTGGCGACGATCTGATTGGCGCCGGTCGCCACGGCGATCGGGGCCGCGATGCCGGAGAAAATGAGGAACGGCGTGAGCAGGAAGCCGCCGCCCACCCCAAACATGCCGGACAGGAAGCCGACTGCCGCCCCGAGCGCCAGCATGACCAGAAGGTTCACCGACATCTCGGCAATGGGCAGGTAGATCTGGAACATCGGCTGGCCGTCGGGAAGCGAAGATCGGAAATCAGAAACAGAAATCGGAAGCCCTTACCACAGGCTTCTGACTTTCCGATTGCTGAGTTCCGAATTCGGGCTAGCTGGCAACCCGCTCGAGCGCTGTGACAAGCTGAATTGTCACCTTGCCGGTCTCTTGCAGCCCGTTGTTCCGCTCGAAGCCTGCGATGGCCTGGCGCGTGCGGACATTCATCTCCCCATCGACCAAGCCGACATTATAGCCGAGCTTGTTGAGCAGCTCTTGCGCGCGGGCGATCAGCGCGGGGTTGGTGGCTTCAGGCGTGTCGGCCGGATCTGCCGAGGGACTTGGCGCCGCCTCTGCCGGAGTGGCCGCAGGGCTGCTGGGATCCTCGACCGAGAAGACGATACCGGTAGGCAGAGAGACCTCGCCTTGTCCAAGCGCGCCAGGCTCAACCGCGTTCTCAGTTTCAGGCGGCGCTGATCCGTAGGATGATTTGGTGACCTCGGTGAAATTCCCACCCTCGCCGTCGTTCGCCGCGTTTTTATTGGGGTCATTTTGCGGTTGAGGCACGGGCGCCCAGGAGTCGGATTGGGCGGGCGGAGTCTCCGGCGCCGGAGCGCTCTGCTCGATGACCGGCGGGAGGATCATAGGCTCAGGCTTCGACTGCAGGCGCTGGTAGAGAAAGGCCGCACTGATCGCGAGCAGGATGGCGGCGGCAACGATGAGCAGCGACCGGTTCTGCATCAGCGGGCGCCCCGGCGCGATCGAGGGCTGACTCAAGCCGGCATCAGCGGACTTTGTATCCGATGCGCTTGCTTCTTCTTCTGGCTTGCGTGCAGCAGCCCGCCGCGCCGCCGCTATGAGATCGGTTGGCGTCTCGAATTTCTCATCTTGCCCCGCGTCAAGCAGCGGGTGGCGCCCCGCTGGGCTGTCGAGGTCAACGGCTTCCTCGGTTGGCCTTAGCCGCTTGGTGTGCACCAGCGCCGAGGCTGCCTCAGTCTGTTCCCTCGCAGGCGCGGCGGGGGTGAGCCTCGTGCGCAACGTCTTTGGCTTGGCGGGTGCTTGGGGCATGATCCGCGCGCTGCCACTTTCCCCGCCGAGGCCTTTGTCGATGCGAAGTTCGGCGAGTGGACGGTGCGCCGGCCCCGGCTCGGCAGACTCAGTTTCGCCGCGCACGGCCTCGAAGGCTGCGCGAGGCATCGGCGGCTGCTGAGCCTGGCTCGCACCCTTCTCCACCTGCTGCGCGAGCTGCTTCAGCGAGTCCTGCACTGCCGTGATCGAGTTGGTCAGGCGATCGTCGCTCGTGCGGGTCCGGTCGCTCATCGTCATCAAGTCGTGGTGCATGGCATCGAGACGCTCGGCAGTGCTCTGTTTCACTTCAGCCGCCGTGAACCGGGCGGCTTCGGCCGCTGCGAGCCGGGCAGCTTCACCCGCAACCCTGCCGATGACCTCTTCGACGTCGCCCGGCGAAGCGTCGACGCGCGCAATCAGGCCATGCAGCTCGCTTTCGATCGAGCCGATGCGCGCGAACTGCTCCTCGGCGCGGGCAAGTTTCTGGGCGAGGTCTGAAATCTGGATCTCGAGCGGCTCGAAGCTTGGGAATTTTGGGGTACGCAGCAGGGCTTGGTTGATCTGATTGCCGATCTCATCGAGCCGCGCATTCAGGGCTTCCAGCACTGCCGTGGACATGGTGGTCTCGATCGAGCGCTCGAGCCGGTGCGCCACGTCGATGAGACGATTGTCAAGATCGCGATCTTCGCTAGGCGAGCTGAATTTCGCGGCAGGCTGCGCCGGCGGCGGCGAATGGGGAGATTCGGGCACCCAGAAACTGAAGGGCGGCTCAGTCCCGACGGGGGTCTCGAGCGGGGGCCGGGATCCATAGCGCGGGTGACCAAGCTCGTCCGCGGCGCCCGAGTCCAAGCCGCTCGCGCCGGTGCTGTAGTCCATGCCCCCCGACAAAGCCTTGCCGAGGCGCTCGAAATCATCGAGCGGGCTCGAGGCTTCCTGCTCGAGCCGCCGCGCGAGCTTACTGACCTGATCGTGCAGGCGGTCGAGCGTCGCGCTGTCGTCTCTCCCGCTGCTTGCGCGCGCCGTCTCGGTTGTGTGCGACAGCTGGTCGAGCCTTGCATGCAGCTCGTCGAGCGCTCTGCCGTAGCGGCGCTCGTTCTCCTCGATGCGCGTGACCAGCCGCCGCAACAGGCTCTCGACCGAGTATTGCTCCATGGGGCGCTGTGCAGAGGATGTTGCGCCCGGCCTACCGCCGCCGCTCCTCTGCCAACTAGCTTCCGAAACCATGCCGTTCCCCATGGGGAGTGACGCCGCCACCTCGCGCCCAAATGAGGGACCGGTCGTGAAGACGCGCGACTGAAGCGGTCAAAATCAACGTGGCAAGTCAGGGTAAATTTTGCGTTAAGTGCCGCCCTAGGATGGGACATCGCGGCATCGCCGCCCCGGCAGGGCACCGCTTGTCATCCTTGAGCGGACCGAGGACGATGGGTCATGTCCGAGTTCATTCAGTCGAGCGATGAGCTGATCGTGGCCACGCACGGCAAAGGCTTCACTGAGATCACGCGCGACATCGCCCGCTGGCTGGAGTCCATCTCGGCGGCAAGCGGGCTCCTCACCGTGTTCGTGCGGCATACCTCGGCCTCGCTCACCATCCAGGAGAACGCAGACCCTAATGTGCGAGTCGACCTGCTCGATACGCTGGAGCGCCTCGCGCCGGAGGCCCGCGACTACGCCCACCAAGAGGAGGGACCTGACGACATGCCGAGCCACATCAAGGCCATGCTGAGCGATGTCAGCCTGTCGATCCCGGTGAGGGATGGACGCATGGTGCTTGGTACTTGGCAGGGTGTCTACCTGATTGAGCACCGCGCCGCGCCACATCGGCGTAGCATTGCGCTCGACTTTATCGGCCAGTCGAAGAAATCTTAGTGCGGCCTATCGCGCGAAGTCCTTCGTCGCCGCTACCAGCTCATGCACGATGCCGGGCTCGGTCATGGCATGACCGGCATCGGGCACCACACGGAGCTTCGCATCGGGCCACGCGCGCGCAAGGTCGAAGGCGATCTTGACGGGTGTCACCACGTCATAGCGGCCGTGCACGATGACGCCGGGAATGCCGTTTAAGCGGTGGGCGTCTTCGATCAACTGATTGTCGTTCGCAAAAAAACCGCGGTTGACGAAGTAATGGCACTCGATGCGCGCGAAGGCGAGCGCGTAGTGGTCCTCGGAGAAACGGCGCACACGGTCCGCGTCCGGCAATAAAGACAAGGTCTTGCCTTCCCAGGCGCTCCACGCCCGCGCTGCTTCGAGTTGCACCGCTGGGTCCGCATGAGTCAGGCGGCGGTGGAACGCTGCGATCATGTCGCCACGCTCCTCCTCGGGGATGACGTGCGCGTAGTCCGCGAAGGCGTCGGGGAAAATCCAGCTCGACCCTTCCTGATAGAACCACTCGAGCTCCGAACGCCGCAGCGTGAAGATGCCTCTGAGCACGAGCTCGGTCACCCTCTCGGGGTAGGTCTCGGCGTAAGCGAGCGCCAAGGTCGAACCCCACGAGCCGCCGAACACTTGCCAGCGCTCGATGCCAAGATGTTGGCGCAAGCGTTCGATGTCATCGACCAGATCCCAAGTGGTATTTTCTTCGAGTGAAGCGTGCGGAGTCGAGCGCCCGCAGCCGCGTTGGTCGAACAGGATGATGCGATAGCTGCGCGGATCGTGATAGCGCCGCATCACCGGGTTGATGCCGCCTCCCGGTCCGCCGTGCAGAAGCACTGCCGGCTTGCCCGCAGGTGAGCCGCATTCCTCGAAGTAGATCTCGTGCAGATCGGAGACTTTGAGTCTGCCGGTCCGGTAAGGGACGATCTCAGGATACAGCGTGAGCCGCGTATGCTTCGGCGCAATCTGATGATCCATGGCATCGCGCTCCGGCAAGCTCACGAGGCTGACGCGGCAGGAACAGCCGGCACAGGCGGCGCTGCCGCTGCTGCCACTGACGCACGGTGCTGTGCGCGGTCATAGATCGCCTCGCCGTCAGGATTGCGCATCTCCTCGTAATACGATTCTTCGGCCTTCGATGAAGTCCGCCAATAGAGGCTTGCCGCCACGCCGGCAATGAGGCCTAGAACGACGCCTGCCAAGCTCGCGACCGGAGTGGTCAATACTGTTTGTCCGGTAGCGAAGCCGCGGCCTATGGCGACCTCGACAAGCATGACGCCAAACCCCGTGCCCATCGCAGCGAGCGCCCCGGCGACCGTGCAGCGCCGCCACCAAATGGCAAGCAACAGGGCGGGAAAGAAGGTCGAGGCGGCGAAGGCGAACGCGGTCAAGGCCGCGCGCAGCGGATCGACCTCGGCGATGATCAGGAAGATGGCCGCGGCAAGCGCTGTCGCCGCAATCGCAGCCCACGCGGCGACGAGCCGCGGCAAGGTCTGGTGCGGGTCGAGCACGCGGTAGAGATCCTCGGCGAGACTCGCCCCGAGCGTGAATAGGTGGGAGGTTGCCGCGGCGAGCGCGATGGCTACGGCCGCGGTCGCCATGAGCGCGCTCAGCACGAACGGCAGTTCCGCCGCGGCGGGAAGCGCGAGCGCAATCCCGTCCCGCGCGATGAGCAGCTCTTGCGCGCCTATGGCGCCGTCGCCATTGATATCAAGCGCCTGGAGCAGATGCCGTGCGTTCAGATCGGCCAGCCAAGAGGGCAGGGCCGAAGCGGGGGCAGTAGCGATGTCCTTGAAGACGATAAGCTTGGCGAAGGCCGCCATCGCCGGCGCCGTCATCACGAACAAGGCGACGAGCAACAGCCCCCACGCCGTGGATCGTCGCTGATCGGAGATTGAGCCGGCCACACCGCTTCGGGTGAGCAGGCTTGGAAGCGAGGCGGTGCCGAGCGCAAGACAGAGAAAGAACGTCGCGAAATCGACCTCGCTTAACGATCCGAAAGGCTGTTGGAACGGCTTAGTGCTCGCTGTGGGTGCGGCCCCAGGCAATAGTGATGCGGGCCCATCAGGCTGCACCGGTGTCACTCCAGCGGTGATTTCGGCATTGTGCAAGGAAGAGAACGTCTCGCTGTAAGTGAGCTGTGGCGCCGGGATGTTGGTGAGCATGATCGAAACGGTTGTCACGACCACGACAAGGCCGATCGCCCCGACGATAAATTCCGCGCTACCGGTCCAAGTGATCGAACGCATGCCGCCGAGGATCGCGGTTATGGCGAGGAAGCTCGCGATCACAATGACGGCGACCGAGAAGGATACCGGAAGGACGACGACGGCAATGAGCGCGGCAACCTTCATCTCGGCGGCAAGCAGTAGTGCGGTCGGCAGCAATAACATCGCGCTTGCCGCGATGCGTATGGTGCGGGAGCGGAAGCGATGGCCGAGAAAAGTCGGGAGCGTGTAGGAGCCTGACTTACGGAGATATGGTACGAAGAGCACCCCGCCGATGAGCAGGCCGGCGGTCCAGCCAAGCCCGATCGCCAGCGCGTCGAAGCCAAGAAAGAACACCGTGCCGGTATAGGCAAGCACGCCCACTCCACCGACAGTAATTGCCGCCAGAACGAAGCCGTTGAACAGGGGCGGTACCCGGCGTCCCGAGCAGAAGAAGTCCTCCGCCTCGAGCGTGCGCGAGCCGACAGCAATGACGAGATAAAGGGCGAGCGGTGCAAGCAGCATGATCTCCGCCAGCAGCATCTGGCGGACACCGAGCTGCTCGAACATGGCGAGCATCAGGATGAGCGAGACGAACGCGCTCGTGATGATGCCGTAATAGGCGCCGAGATGCGGATTCGTCGTCCGCCGCGACCGTACGTTCATCACTTATCCGAGCTCCTCGTTCTCGCTGCGCGCCTGGTCCAGCCGATCCTGAATGCGAATGAACCAGAACGTCGCCGCGACGATGAAGATGAGCAGCCCTTGCGCGAGCAGATAGAACCCGAGTGGAAAGTGCAGGAATCCGTACTGGTTAAGCGAGGTCGCCATACTGACGGTGAGAAACACCGCAAGCAGGACCGTCGATAGGATTGCGACGGCGACGAGAAGGGTGCGGAGCTGATGCCGGTCGCGCGCTGGGCGGTCGGTCGAGGGAGCCTCTGAGGCCACTTCCTTTCCCCCTTGTCTTAGAGGCCTGCCAAGGAGTTATCAGTTTGCCGCTTTCTTGCAAACCCGTTGGCACCCTAGGCGTTCAAAGGTGGCATTGTAGTGACTCGGCTTCCACTCAGTTCAAAGGAGGACCGCGATGGGAGTGCTGAAAGAATTCAAAGAATTCGCGCTCAAAGGCAACGTCGTCGACATGGCGGTCGGCATTATTATCGGCGCGGCGTTCTCGACCATCGTGAAGTCTTTGGTCGATGACATCGTCATGCCGCCGATCGGGGTGCTCACCGGCGGGGTCAATTTCTCGAACATGTTTATCCCGCTGAACGGGGAGCACTACGATTCTCTCGCGCAAGCGCGGCAGGCGGGCGCGCCCACCATGAACTTCGGCTTGTTCATCAACAACGTGATCAGCTTCTTGATTGTCGCTTTCGTCCTCTTCATGGCGATCAAGGGCATGAACCAGTTGAGGCGCAAGCAGGAGGAAGAACCGGCGACCGAGCCGCCACCGTCGCGCGAAGTAGAGCTGCTCCAGGAGATCAGAGACGCGCTGGTCAAAGGCGGCGGGACCCGCGCGGCGGCAGGCAAGGCGGCGAAATCCGCGCCCTAGGCGGAGCAAGGATTTTCCGCTTCCCGGGGATCGGCTGGCTTCGCCTTTCCTCGAAACGCCCTGGAAAGAAAAAAATTCTACTGCTAGGCTCTAAAGGAAACCATTTTCCTTCTTTTCCGGCTTGTCGCCTTTCTGGGGGAATGGATTTTCATTACACTCCCCATATTAGCAGCGGACCATTTTTCGGCGGGCGAGCGATGCAGGCCAACGAGGCTTCCACCGATGTCGTGATTATTGGCGCTGGGCCTGTGGGTCTATTCGCCGTGTTTCAGCTTGGGCTGGCGCGGCTGAAGGCCCACGTCGTCGACATCCTCGACAAGCCTGGCGGCCAGTGCGCCGAACTCTATCCCGAGAAGCCCATCTATGACATTCCCGGCATCCCGGTCTGCACCGGACAAGAGCTGACCGACCGCCTGCTCGAGCAGATCAAGCCATTCGAGCCGGTGTTCCATCTCGGCGAGATGGTCACGGCTCTAACCCAGACGACTGACGGCAAATGGCGGGTCGATACCGACGCCGGCCGCGTGCTGATTGCGCCGGTCATCGTCGTCGCCGCGGGCGGGGGCAGCTTCGTGCCGAAGCGCCCACCGATTCCCGGCATCGAAGCTCATGAGGGCACCGGCGTGTTCTACGCCGTGCGCAAGATGGAGGCATTTCGCGGCAAGCGCATCGTCATCGCCGGTGGCGGCGATTCGGCGCTCGATTGGACCGTGAACCTCGCACCTATCGCCCAAGAGCTGACGCTGGTGCATCGCCGGTCCGAGTTCCGCGCCGCCCCGGATACCGTGAACAAGATGCGCGCGCTCGAGGCGAAAGGCCTGGTCAAATTCGAGCTCGGCCAGCCGTCCGACCTCAAGGGAAGCGACGGCAAGCTCGATGCCGTCGTGGTCAAGCGCCCCGACGGCACGCTCCTTCACATTGAAACCGATGCGCTGCTGCCGTTCTTCGGCCTGACCATGAAGCTCGGCCCGATCGCCGATTTCGGCCTCAACCTCAATGAGAACCTGATCCCGGTCGACACGGCGAAGTTCGAGACGAGCACGCCTGGGATTTTCGCCATTGGTGACATCAATTCTTATCCCGGCAAGCTCAAGCTGATCCTCTCCGGCTTCCACGAGGCGGCGCTGATGGCGCAAGCCGCGCATCGCTACGTGCATCCTGACAAAGTGCTGCGTTTTCAGTACACGACCTCGTCGTCGGAGCTGCAACGCCTGCTCAAGGTCGCCTGATCATGTTCGTCACCGTGCGTATGCCTGACGGCGAGACACACCGGCTCGAAG
>JBKPSQ010000038.1:0-2363 GCA_046735075.1 Pseudomonadota bacterium | reverse complement strand
CCGTGAGATCAGTCGCAACGGCGGGGTGGGTCGCTACAGGGCTGCGGCGGCTGACAAGCTCGCGTGGAAGCAGGCGCGGCGCCCAAAGCCGTGCAAGTTGGCGATGCATGGCCAGTTGCGGCAGACTGTTGTTAGAAAGCTGGGGCTCAACTGGTCGCCCGAGCAGATTGCAGGCTGGCTGAAGCGGGCATATCCAAAGACTGAGGCGTGGTGCGTGTCTCACGAGACCATCTATCGCAGCCTTTATGTGCAGGCCCGCGGCGTGCTGAGGAAAGAGCTCATGGAGCATCTGCGGTCCCGACGGCCAATCCGGCGCTCGCGGCACGCAACGGCGAAGGCAGACCAGCGTGGTCGTATCCCGGACGCTGTCTCGATCCGCGAGCGACCGGCGTCGGTCGAGGATCGGGCTGTGCCAGGCCACTGGGAGGGTGACCTGCTCTGTGGATCGAAGAACAGCTACATCGTCACATTGGTCGAACGCCACTCGCGTTATGTGATGCTCGCCAAGGTCCCGAATAGGGAAACGCAGACCGTGGTCGACGCACTGATCCGGCAGGCAAGAAAGCTGCCCGATGAGCTCTACAGGTCTCTGACCTGGGATCGCGGTAAGGAACTTAGCGACCACAAGCGGTTCAGCATGGAAACAGATATCGACGTCTACTTCTGCGACCCGCAAAGCCCCTGGCAGCGCGGCTCAAGCGAAAATACCAATCGCCTGCTGCGCCAGTACTTCCCCAAGGGCCTTGACCTCGCCGCGCACTCCCAGGCCGAGCTGAACAAGGTGGCGCGCCAGCTCAATGAGCGGCCGAGGAAAACGCTGGACTTCCAGTCGCCAGCAGAGCGATTTAGCCAATGTGTTGCGGCGACCGGTTGAACTCGCCGCCACAAGCTGACATCCGCACCGATGTCTCTCTCCGCTCCGTCACCGAAGTGGCATCACGAACTTGAAGCAAGTTTCCCTGGCTGTGGAGCTAACTGTAATGGTCCCATCGTGGGCTTTCGCGATTTGCGAGGCTATGTGCAGCCCCAAGCCAAGCCCCTGCCGGCTGGCTCGAACCTTTCCACGAAAAAAGGGCTCGAATAACTTGGTCATCGCCTCTTCGGGTATTGGCTCGCCACCGTTGCAAACGGTCAACTTGAATACGCCCTTCTCCGTCGATGCATTAACGGTGACGGGCTGGCTGGATGATCCGTGCGTGACGGCGTTTCCAACAAGGTTGGAGACCAATTGCCCTATGCGCGACCTGTCGCAATCGACGGGAACGTCAATCGAGTATTCTTCCGTGATCTGCCGTCCGGGAGAAGACAGGCGAAGTTCGTCAATAACCTGGTGAAGCACCGGTTCAAGCGGTGCACTCGCATTCCGATCCAGGGTAATACCGCCTCCCAGCCGGCCGCGCGCGAAATCCAACACGTTGTCGATTAGCCCGGCCATGCGCATCACGGTGCTTTGCAGCATAGCCACGACCTGATGCTCCCTATCGCTCTTCGCTTCCCGCCCGAGAATACGGGCTCCCGCGCTGATTGACGCGAGTGGATTGCGAAGATCATGGCCAAGTACCGCGATGAACTGCTCCCGCAGCTCAGAAGTCGCCCGTTCATTGGCGAGGCTGATGGTCGCGGCGTCGCGCGCCTGCAGAAGTTGGCTTTCATACAGACGCCGGTCTGTCGCCTTGATCAACGCCAGCCGTACGAACAATGGCTTTCCCTCGGCATCCCGACCCTCGAGGGCGTTTGCTATCATATGCAGGGGCTTGCCGTCCGCGCCGAGGACATCGATGGCAAACTCATTGAAGAAACCCTGCATGCGCAGCAGCGGCGCGATGTGGGTCTCGTAAAAGATGCGTCCGGCGATGGTGAGGATGTCGCTGAACCGCTTCCCGACGATCTGATCGGCCGTATATCCGGTCCAGCCGAGCATGGTGCGGTTGATGCGAGCGACGCGCCCGTTCGGCTGCAAGACTAAATAGCCGCAGGGCGCGTTGTCGAACATGTCCTCAAAATCGTCGATCCGGGGGACACTCACCGGCGGGTCAGACAAAGGCTCGCATGGCCGTTATCACTTCGTCCGGCGCACTGAGATTTGGACAATGCCCCGTGGCCTCCAGGAGAACGAACTGGCTCTTGGGAATGCCCCTGTGGACGAACTCGCCGGCCGCCTGGGGCGCGATCACGTCCTCGCTGCATTGAAGGACGAGTGTCGGAACATCGACCTTCGGCAGATCCGCGCGGTTATCGGACATGAAGGTCACGCGGGCAAAGGCTTTGGCGATCTCGGGATCCGTCCGGCAGAAGCTGTTGGTGAGTTCTTCGCCAAGCTCGGGGCGATCGGCATTGCCCATGATCACTGGTGCCATCTGGGC
>JBKPSQ010000037.1:0-7718 GCA_046735075.1 Pseudomonadota bacterium | reverse complement strand
AGGGAATGCGTTCAGCGAGTTCGACCTGGCTCAATCGCCCGTCTTCGAGCAACGCTCCGAGAATCGCACGATCCAGCGCGTCTAATACAATTTCTACCATTTTTCAGCGTAGTTCCTATATATAGCGCAGAAATTCTGCGCGATTCTAATTCTACTCCGAAGAAAAAGCCAGCAATCTTAGTGCCATTTGTGGCAGCCTAAGCGCTAAAGGGAGCAGGTCCGGAAATCGGAGGCCATCATGCGCATCGGTGTTCCGACAGAGATCAAGTGCAATGAGTTTCGCGTCGGCCTCGTGCCAAGTTCCGTTCGCGAGCTGGTCGCACACGGGCACGAGGTCGTGGTGCAGTCCGGCGCAGGCGCCGGCATCTTCGCTGATGACGCAGCCTACGAGAAGGCTGGTGCCCGTATCGTCCCTACGGCCGAGGATGTGTTTTCCGAGGCCGAGCTGATCGTCAAGGTCAAGGAGCCCCAGGCAGTCGAATATCGCCGGCTCAAGCCGCACCAAATTCTTTTTACCTATCTTCATCTCGCGCCAGATCCTGAGCAGGCCCGCGGCCTGATGGCATCAGGTGCGACAGCCATCGCCTATGAAACAGTGACCGACGCAAATGGCGGGCTCCCCCTTCTTGCTCCGATGAGCGAGGTCGCCGGCCGCTTGGCTATCGAGGCGGCCGCAATCGCGCTGCGTCGGCCGAGTGGTGGCCGCGGCGTGCTGATGGGCGGCGTTCCCGGAGTCCGTCCAGCCAAGGTCGTGGTCCTCGGCGGTGGCGTCGTCGGCACGCATGCGGCGCGTATGGCGGTCGGCCTCGGTGCGGATGTCTCGATCATCGACAAGTCTCTGCCGCGGCTCCGGCAGCTCGACGAGCTGTTCGAAGGCCGCGTACGCACGCTTGCCTCGACCATGGACAGCATCGAGACCGAAGTGCTCGGTGCCGATGTGGTGATCGGCGCGGTGCTGGTGGCAGGAGCGAGCGCACCTAAGCTCGTCAGCCGCGACATGCTCAAGCACATGAAGCGCGGCGCCGTGCTGGTCGACGTATCGATCGACCAAGGCGGTTGTTTCGAGACGTCGCGGCCCACCACGCACGACAATCCGACTTATGAGATTGACGGCATCATCCACTATTGCGTGGCGAACATGCCGGGCGCCGTTTCCGTCACCTCGGCGCAGGCGCTTAATAACGCGACCCTGCCCTTCGTGATCAAGCTCGCCGATAAAGGTGTGGCAGCCCTCGACGGCGACAAACATCTGACCGCTGGGCTGAACGTCCGCAATGGGCGGATCATGCATCCCGCTGTGGCGGCTTCGCTGGGCTTCGACAGGGCGCCAAAGGGAAGCGTTTGCCTCGTCGCAGCTGAGTAACGATTAATCTTTCCCGGGCGCGTCCCCCAGCGTCCGCAGCAGCCGGTCCGATTCCCCTCCCCCCGGGACGGACCGGCTTTTCCTTATCGATCTCTCGATTTTAATCTGCCGCGGTTTTGAGCACGCCGGAGAAAATTTCGAACAGCTTATCGATCTCTTTCTTCTCGATGATGAGCGGCGGCGACAGCGCGATCGTGTCGCCCGTCGCGCGCACCAAAAGGCCTCGGTTGAACGCCTCCACGAAGCGCGTATGTGCACGCTTGCCGGGCGCCTCCGGAATGGGCTCGACCTCGATGGCGCCGATCAGCCCGATATTGCGGATATCGATGACGTGCGGCATGCCTTTCAACGAATGGACGGCATCTTGCCAATAAGGTGCAAGCTCCGACGCGCGCGTCAGTAGTCCTTCCTCCTTGTAGACCTCAAGCGTGGCGATGGCCGCCGCGCAGGCGACCGGATGACCCGAATAGGTATACCCATGGAAGAAATCGATGACCTCCTCGGGCCCGCCCATGAAGGCGTCATGGATCTTCTTCTTCATCAGCACCGCACCCATGGGGATGGTGCCGTTGGTGATGCCTTTTGCCGTGGTGATGAGGTCGGGCGAGACGCCGAAGTAGTCTGCGCCAAATGGCCTCCCAAGCCGGCCGAAGGCGGTGATGACCTCATCGAAGATGAGCAGGATGTCGTGCTTGGCGCAGATCGCGGCGAGCCGCTTCAGGTACCCCTTGGGAGGAATGAGCACCCCGGTCGAGCATGCAACAGGCTCGACAATGACTGCGGCGATGGTCGAGGCATCGTGCAGTGCCACGAGACGTTCGAGATCGTCGGCAAGCTCGGCGCCATGCTCAGGCTCGCCTTGGCTGAAGGCGTTGCGGGCCAGGTCGTGGGTGTGGCGAATGTGATCGACTCCGGCAACCAGCGATCCGAACCATTTGCGATTATTGGGAATTCCGCCGACCGAGGTGCCGCCGAAATTGACGCCGTGATAGCCGCGCTCGCGCCCGATCAGCCGCGTCTTCGATGCATTGCCTTTTGCCCGATGATAGGCGAGCGCGATCTTGAGCGCGGTCTCGACCGATTCCGATCCGGAGTTGGTGAAGAACACGTGGTCGAAGCCCGGCGGAGCGATATGGACGAGCTTCGACGCGCACTCGAAGGCGCGCGGATGGCCCATTTGGAATGAGCCTGCGAAATCGAGCTCGCCGACTTGCTTGCGCACCGCCTCCACAATCTTGGGCCGGCAATGACCGGCATTGACGCACCACAAACCCGACGTCCCGTCGATCACGCTGCGGCCGTCGTCGGTGGTGAAACGGGTGCCTTCGGCGCGGACGAAAAGACGCGGAGCCTTCTTGTATTGCCGGTTCGCCGTGAACGGCATCCAGAATGCTCCGAGATCGTTGGTGGCGAGCCTTGCGCTCATGGAAGTCCTAGTAAGGGTGACAGCTAAAGGAGCTCCGCGACGAGAGTCATGGCTTCGGTGAGGCTCGCCTCGAAAATATCCATGCCGTCGCGAACAAGCTCATCGCTCGCGGTGAGCGGCACCAGAAAGCGGATGACATTCCCGTAGGTGCCGCAAGATAACAAAATGAGTCCATTTTGATTGGCGACCTTCATCAGCGCCTGAGTGAGCTGCGGCGCAGGTTCCGCGCTAAAACTATCCTTCACTAGCTCGATGGCGCACATGGCACCGAGGCCGCGCACATCGCCGACGCAATTCAAATTCGAGCGACCCTTCAACTCATTGCAGCGGTCGAGAATAATCTCGCCGATGGCATTGGCGCGGTCGCAGAGTTTTTCCTCGTCAATCACATCAAGCACCGCGTGCGCAGCAGCACAAGCAACGGGACTGCCGGCATAGGTGCCGCCAAGCCCACCCGGGTTCGAAGCATCCATCACATCTGCACGCCCGGTTACCGCCGAGAGTGGAAAGCCACCAGCGAGGCTCTTTGCCATAGTCACGACATCGGCCTTGACCCCGGCGTGCTCGAGCCCGAACATTTTTCCAGTGCGGGCAAAGCCGGTTTGTATCTCGTCTGCGATGAGAAGGATGCCGTGCTCATCGCATAACGCCCTTAACTCCTGCAGAAAGTCGAACGGAGCGATGTAGAAGCCGCCCTCCCCTTGCACCGGCTCGATGATGATGGCGGCGATGCTCGACGGATCTGCGCTGTATTTGAACAGTGCTTTCAACGCAGCGAGGCTCTGCTCGCCGCTGACGCCGTGATAGCTATTGGGGAAGGCGACGTTGTAGACCTCGGCGGGGAACGGTCCGAAGCCCTTCTTGTAGGGAACGACCTTGCCGGTCAGCGCCATGCCCATCAGGGTGCGCCCATGAAAGCCGCCGCTGAACGAGACAATGCCGGGCCTCCCGGTATAGGCGCGCGCGACCTTTACCGCATTTTCCACCGCCTCGGCGCCGGTCGACAACAGAATGGTCTTCGCCGGGCTCACAACGGGCGCGATCGCGTTTAGCCGCTCGGCCAGCCGCACGTAGTTTTCATACGGCGTGACTTGGAAGCAGGCGTGGCTGAATGCCTTAAGCTGCTCCTCGACTGCAGCAATCACCTTCGGATGAAGATGGCCGGTATTGACCACGGCGATGCCCGAAGCGAAATCGATATAGCGCTTGCCGTCCTCGCTCCAGAGCTCGGCATTCTTGGCGCGCTTGGCGTAGATGCTCGTCGCGTGCGCCACGCCGCGCGGCACGGCTGCAACCCTGCGCTCATGAAGCTCGGCCGAACTTGCCATGTTGACCTTCCCTTGCGTGTGCGGCGTCAGGATTGCAGCACGATCGGGCTCGCTCCGGCCCAGCTCACCCAGACCTTCTCGCCAAAGCCGAATTCGTCCTGATCCCAGCGTGACCTATTGGAGCGCGAGACTCGGATCAGACGGTCGTTGGCAAGCAGAATATGGAAGATCGAAATGTCACCGAGATAGGAAACCTCTTTAATTTCGCCCTTGGCGACATTGCGGACACCAGGGCAATCCGGAACCGAAGGCGGAGTGTCTCCATCCTTGTGCAGGTTCATCTTCTCGGGGCGGATCGCCACCCACACGGTCGATGCATCGTTGCCAGCTACCGTATGGGGCACATGGACGAGATAAGGCTCAAGCTCCGGACAGGCAACATCGGATTGGTCGGGCTTGCCGTTAACCAGCGTTCCTTCGAATAGATTCACTGAACCGAGGAAGTCGGCAACGAAACGCGAGCGCGGAAATTCGTAGAGATCTGACGGCGTACCGAGCTGTGCGATCTGGCCCCTGTTCATCACCGCGATACGCGAAGCAATGGCGAGTGCCTCGTCCTGGTCATGGGTGACCATGATGAAGGTGATCCCGACCTTCCGTTGGAGCTGCGACAGCTCGAAACGCATGGCCTCACGCAATTTGGCATCGAGCGCCGAGAGCGGCTCGTCGAGCAGCAACACCTTCGGCTTTTTCACCAGTGCGCGGGCGAGTGCCACGCGCTGACGCTGGCCGCCGGACAATTGATCAGGCTTGCGCGCGGCAAGCTGGCCAAGCTGCACGAGGTCTAGCGCTTCCTTGACACGCCTTTCGCGCTCAGGTGGCGGCACGCCATCGATCCTGAGACCGTAGGCGACGTTGTCAGCGACGGTCATGTGCGGAAAGACGGCATAGGACTGGAACACCATGTTAACGGCACGTTTATTGGGCGGAATGTCACCAATGTCCTGGCCGTCGATTAGAACCTGACCCTCAGTGGGAATCTCAAGCCCAGCGAGCATGCGTAAGAGTGTGGTCTTGCCGCAGCCTGATGGCCCGAGCAGCGCGAAGAACTCTCCAGGCTCGATATCGAGGCTGACGTTCTCTACCGCAACAGTTGACCCCCACCGCTTCGTAATATTGCGGAAGCTGATGATAGGCTTCACGCCGATATTGGTGCCGCTGTCTGTCGCCTGGTCCACGGCACTCACCCCTTATTCGCCGCCCGGCCCTGCAGCATCATCATGAAAGCCATGAGCACGATGGTGAGTAGGATCAACATAGTTGACGCGGCATTGACTTCCGGCGTCACTGAGAAGCGCAGCATTGAATAGACTTTCACCGGGAAGGTAACGGTGTCGGGGCCAGAGGTGAAAAAGGTAATCACGAAATCGTCAAGCGAGAGGGTGAATGCCAAGAGCCCGCCAGCAATCAGCGCCGGGCGAAGATGAGGCAGCAATATATCGCGGAATGCTTGCCACTCGTTAGCCCCGAGGTCGCGCGCCGCCTCCTCCTGCTCCTTGTTGAAGCTCGCGAGTCTGGCGCCCACAACGAGCGCGACGAAGGGGAAACAGAAGGAGACATGGGCGATGATGATCGAGCCGAGGCTGAGCGGCCAAATCATATTGTTTGGCCAGGGCACAACTCGCGTGAAGAAGCGCAGCATGGCAACGCCCATGCAGATTTCCGGCACCACGATCGGGAGCGTGAAGGCGCCTTCCACCGCCGTCTTTCCGATGAAGCGGTAGCGCCACAACAGAACTGCGGCAAGCGCACCGATGACCAGCGATATGATCATGGCAATAAAGGCAATGGTCAGCGAATTGCCGAAGGCGATCAGGAGTGCCTGATCGTTGAAGAGTTTGTGATAGTAGTCGAGGGTGAAGCCGCGCCAAACCGTGTTTCGCTTGCTGTTGTTGAAGCTGAAAGCGACCAAAGCGGCGAGTGGGGCATAAAGAAAGAAGAAGACGAGAAGCAGCCACAGCCGCATCTGCCACATGCGATTATATTCGAGGGGCGCCCGCCGCTGCTTGGCCATGGCTAGATCCCGTGACTCTCAGCGGGTTTGCCGCGGCTGAAATAAGCGCGCAAAGCGATGGCCCCGAAGGTTGCGTACATGAGCAGGAAGGACAATGCCGCTCCGAAGGGCCAATCGTTGGCACGCTTGAACTGGCGCTCAATGACGTTGGCGATCATTTGGCTGTCGGGCCCGCCGAGCAGATCCGGCGTGAGATAGGCGCCGAGCGCCGGGACGAAGGTGATGATAATGCCGGAAATGATGCCGGGCATTGCCAGCGGCATCACGATTGAGAACAGTGTGCGGAGATGACCCGCGCCGAGATCGAGACTCGCTTCGATGAGCGACTTGTCGAGGCGGTCAAGCGCAGCGTAAAGCGGCAGCACCATGAATGGCAGGTGCACATAGACGAGGCCCACCACCACGGCGAAATTGCTATACAGCAATTGTAGCGGCGTGAAATCTCCGAGCGGCTGCAAACCGATCAGTGTCATAAACCAGCTTGCATTGTCCCACAGCCAGGCGAGCGTGAAATTGACGTAGCCCTCGGTGCGCAGCACAGCCATCAGCGCATAGGTTCGGATCAAGAGGTTGGTCCAGAACGGCAGCATGATCAGAAGCAGCATCCACGCCCGCCAGCGCTCGCCGGCGAAGACAATCGCCAAGGCCACTGGAAAGCCGATCACGAGACAGAGCAACGTGGTGAGCCCCGCCACGAAAACCGATTTCACGAAGATGCCGAGATAGAGCGGCTGAAGCGCCCGGATGTAGTTGCTCAGAGTGCCGGTGACATCGACGCCGGTCAGCCCTTCGTTCTCGCCGAAGCTATAGGCCCAAACGATCGCGAGCGGAGCGAGGAAGAACGCTACCACCCAGACGACGGGCGGCAGCGCCGTTGCCAAGAAGGCCAGCCGGCGCTCCTGTGTTCGAGACGCCATCGCCGCTGTCTCTCCTACATCACGTCAATTCGGTGCCTCAGGCCGCCCGCAGCCGCGTCATCGCCTCGTCGAGGAGCCGAGAAAAATCTGGGCCGAGATAGTTCGGATACTCGCACTTGGCCATAACGTCGGCCGGCGGGAAGATCACCTTATTGTTCTTGTAGGTGTCGGGCATCAGGGCGACGGCCGCTGCGTTTGGAGACGGGTATAGGATCGTCTTGGTGATCTCGGCCCCAACCTCAGGCTCGAATATGAAGTTGATGAATTTGTGCGCGTTCCCAGGATGCGGCGCGCCTTTGGGTATGGCCAGAGTATCTTGTTGCCGCATGGCACCTTCCTTCGGCACGACAAAGTCGATGTCGTCGTCCTCCTTCATCACCTGAGCGATATCGCCGTTGTACTCCATCACCACATCGACCTCGCCCGACAGCAGCAAATCTTGGCCGTTGTCCTCGTGGAACGATTTGATATTGGGCTTCTGCTTGATCAGCAGGGTCTCGGCCTGCTTGAGCAGCTCGGGGGACGAGTCGTTCAATGAGTGACCGAGATATTTGAAGCAGTTACGGAACAGCTCGCTCGCATCCGACATGACGGCGATGCGGCCCTTGTAGGTTTCGGAGTCGAATAGTCACTTCCAGCTATCGGGCGTCTCTTTGACCTTCGACTTGCG
>JBKPSQ010000036.1:0-3706 GCA_046735075.1 Pseudomonadota bacterium | reverse complement strand
CGGATGAAGCGGTTGCGCAGCTCGACTTGCTCGGCGAGGCGCTTCAATTCAGCCTCAACGCGTTTGCGGTCTGACACGTCCGCCCATGAGCCCACGATTTCCTTCGGCTTGCCGCTCTGGTCATGGGTGACCGTAAAAGTGTCCTGGATCCAGATGTAATGGCCGTCGCGATGACGGAAGCGATATTCCAGCGCTCCGTGCCCCTGGGCGATCAGGCGTTCGAGCTCGGCGAACACCCTATCGGCATCGTCGGGATGGAGCCGCTTCACCCAGAACTTCTTGTCGTCGCGCATCTCCCATGGCGAATAGGCCATGATCGCATCCAGGTTCTCGCTGACGAACGTGCAGGCGTAATCGCCCGACACTTGCGTGGTGTAGATGATGGCCGGGCTCGCGCCGACCAGCGTCTCGAGGTCGTTCATCACCGCCATGCGCTCGCCGAGAGCCTCCTCCGCCCCCTTGCGGTCGGAGATGTCGGCCCACGAGCCCACGATCTCCGACGGACGGCCTTGCGCATCGTGGATCACTCTGAAGGTGTCCTGGATCCAGATATAATGGCCGTCGCGATGGCGGAAGCGATACTCGATCGTCCCTCCGCCCTTCTCGATCAGCGGGGCCATTTCCTCAAACACCCGCTTTGCGTCCTCGGGGTGCAGCCGCACCGTCCAGAAGTCCTTGTCCTCGAGCATCTCCCAGGCCGAGAAACCCATGATCCGCGAAACGTTCTCGCTGACGAAGGTGCAGGTATAGTCGCTCGCCTGGTTGGTGTAGACGATGGCCGGCGTGACGGTCATTAGGTAGCGCAACCGCTCGCGAGCTCCCTTCAATTCGGTGGTGCGCTCTTCGACGCGCTTCTCCAATTCGTCGTGTGCCTTGCGTAGCTCTTCTTCCTCGCGCTTGCGCGCGCGGAGATCGGTGGCGAAGCCGACCATGCCGGCTTCCTTGCCGTCCTTGTCGAGCAGCACCGAGGCCGAGATAAGCACAGGAACACTTCGTCCGTCCTTGGCTTTGAGCACGCTCTCGTAGCCCGAGGCAGTGCCACCGCGCTTGCGCATCTCGATGAGCACCTCCTTGGCGCGCTCCTCGCTATCGTAGAGACCAGAAGTTGGGTGGCCGATAATGTCCTCGGCGCGGTAGCCGAGCAGGGTCTCCGCGCCCTCGTTGAAGAGGACCACTGTGCCGTTCTTTTCGGTGGCGATAATGGCGTCGGGCGAGCTTTCAATCAGCCGCGTGAGGTACCGCTTGGTCTCCTCGATCTCGGCGTTCGCCTTCAGCGCGCGCTGCTCGGCCTGCTTGCGCTCCGTGATGTCGGCCCAGGCACCGACCAGCTCGAGCGGATGTCCCGACTCGTCATAAACGACTTTGAAGGTGTCCTGGATCCAGATGTAATGGCCATCGCGATGGCGGAAGCGGTACTCGACGGTCCCCCCGCCTTTGCCGATGAGCGGAACCATCTCACCGAAGGCGCGCGTCGCATCATCGGGGTGGAGATGATCAGGCCAGCCCTTTGGGTCAGTCGTCATCTCCTGCGGCGTATACCCCATGATGGCGCGGAGATTTTCGCTGACAAAAGTGCAGGCGTAATCGCCTGTGGCCTTGGTCGTGTAAATGATGGCAGGACTGACGGCGAGTAGGTACTGAAGGCGTTGCCGCGTGCCCTTGAGCTCTGTGGCGATCGCCTTGCGCTCGAGTTCGAACTCTTCGAGATCCTTCACCCTTTGGCGTAACACTGCGAACTCATCGAGGAGCTGCTTCTTGGTCTTCTTGTCATCCTCGGTAGCTGGAGAAGGTACTTGGGCATCCGGTGCAGTCCGGACGTCCTGCTTAAGCGCCTTACGACTCTCAGCTTCGTACATCACTGAAGCCTTCCTAGAAGGCGGACGGGGGAAACCCTCAGCCTCTTGCCGACCGGGACCGCGGCGCGTCGACACGATTGTATGCTTCGGATTTGAGCGACTAAACCAAGGGTGCACCAACTGTGCACGTACTTGGTGTACTATTAGCATGTATCCAAAACTTGCGCGAGTAGTCCGCTGGCAAACGCGCAGGAGGAGCAGCGTGGACGGGGAGGACGGCGCCGGCCGCAAGACTATTAACCTTGCTTTGCAGGGTGGCGGATCGCACGGCGCCTTTGCCTGGGGCGTGCTCGATCGCATTTTCGAGGACGACCGCATCGTCATTGAGGGCATCGTGGGAACTAGCGCCGGCGCCATGAACGCCGTTGTCACGGCCTATGGACTCACGCTCGGCGGCAACCAAGGGGCACGCCAAGCCCTCAGGATTTTCTGGGAAGCGGTCGGCTCTGCGGGTTCCTGGTCAATCTTGCAGCCGTCCCTGCTCGATAAGATGATCAGCCCAGGTAGCCTCGACTATTCGCCGGGATGGGTGCTGATGGACACCCTGTCGCGAATGTGGTCGCCCTATCAGATGAATCCAACGAACTATCACCCGCTGCGCGACATCCTGAAGGAGCAGATCGACTTCAAGTGGCTCCGCCGCTCCGATAAGGTCAAGCTGTTCGTGTGTGCAAGCAACGTGTTTACCAACCGACTGCGAGTGTTCGATCGGAGCGAGATCTCGGTCGACGCCGTGGTCGCCTCGAGCTGCATCCCCTCGGTGTTCCAGGCGGTCGAGATTGACGGCGAGTATTTCTGGGATGGGGGCTATATGGGCAACCCGCCGATTTTCCCCATCATCTACAACTGTGCCTGCCCCGACGTGCTGCTCATCATGGTGAATCCCATCCATATCGAACAGGTGCCGCAAACGGCGCAAGCTATCCTCGACCGCATCAATACGCTCAGCTTCAACTCAAGCCTGATGCGCGAGATGCGCGCCATCAACTTCGTCAACCGGTTGGTTGAAAGCGGTTACGACGACGGCGGACGGCTGAAGAGAATGCTGATCCACTGCATTGACGCCGAGGACGAGATGAGCAAGCTCGGCGTATCGAGCAAGCTCAACGTCTGCCGCGAGTTTCTCGCCCGGCTGTTCGAGCTTGGCAGGGACCGGGCCGACGCTTTCCTTCGCGACCATTTTGATGAGATCGGCAAGGACTCATCAATCTCGATCGAGCAGCGCTTTCTTTGAAGATCGTAGTGTGAGGATTCGCATACACGCGTGCGCTCCGTGTCCGGTATAATCGGTCCGTTCTAACACACACACTTGGTACTAGCATGACGCAGTCCTCTGTCGCTCAGTCCAGGTATGGTCTTTCTGGCGTGTCCCTTCTGAAGGGGCTGTCCTCCGACGCGCTCAAGCAGGTTGAGGAGAGTTGCGCCTGGCGTCGGTACGAGCCGGGCGAGCCGATTGTCGAATACCTCGACCGCTCCGACGACGTGTTCTTTCTCGTGTCAGGCGAGGCACGCGTCATCGTCTATTCGCTCGCCGGCAAGGTCGTGAGCTTCCACGATCTCGCCCCAGGCGACATGTTCGGCGAGCTTCCAGCGCTAGACGGCCGGCCGCGCTCGGCAAGCGTCGAGCCGCGCACGAGCTGCCTCGTCGCCTCGATGAAGTCGGCGCTCTTCCTCGAGCTGCTGGAGACGGAGCCTGCGGTGCTCAAGGCCGTGCTCAAGCAACTTGTGAGCACGATCAGGCGGCTGTCGACGCGCGTCTACGAGTTCAGCGCCGCCATCATGGCCGTCACCGGGCGGAAGCTCTACGCCGAAATGCAGAATATCCGCGCCAAGGACGTCTATCCCGACGA
>JBKPSQ010000035.1:0-4863 GCA_046735075.1 Pseudomonadota bacterium | reverse complement strand
CTTGTAAGCAAGCCACACCGTGATCACAAAAGCCAAGGTAGCGACAAAAACAGCGCCAAGCATCCCTACAGTCTGTGATTTTTGCACCGACTTGATTTCACCACCTATGGCAATGGAAAAGGCTGCACCGATCAACGGCAGGAATGGCCAGTTGGATACCAATATGGTCTGCCAAAGATCGAAACCAGCCTCTCCCCAGCCCTTCTCTTTGCCGCTGGCGATGATCGCATTATAAGCATCAGCCCCGCCTAGAGATGGACCAACAAGCTCGTTGAAATTAGCGACGAACTGTTCGCGAGTTGAAAATGCGAGCACCGCAATCAAGAACACGGTGCTGGCCATGGCAAAGATGAAAACCCACTTATTGAGCGTAAGATAGAAGCGCATTCCATAGGAAAGCACGACCTGCGAAAGCAGCAGTATGGCGGCGCCGATCAAGAATGTCGCCCAGGGCTGCAGCATTGTTTGCGAAATTGTGAGGAAAGTCTCGTTGCCGGTTAGGAGGTTGAGTCCGGCAAACATTGGTGCCAAGGCCAGAATAACGATCCAGTAGGCAGCAATGGCACAATAGAAAAGCCAGGCGGTGATCTCCACCAGGCTCATGGTGAGCGCGAGTGCCGGCGGCAAAATGCGAGACCCAAATACGTAAATGCCGCCCGAGCGCGGCAAGGTGATCGTCCAGGTGATGAATCCGAAAGAGATCATCGCCATCGCCACACCGGCGATGACTGAACCCCAGATGAGATCGCCTTGCGGATAGAATGCAGGCCCGTAATAAAGCATCGAGCCGACGCCGAGACCGATGCTGACGACGCCGAGATTGTAGATGAACGTGTCTGTCAGGCCAGCAGTGCGGATCAGCCCGGACGCCTTGCGCAGGAATATGCGTTTTTCTCCTCCAACGTCGGTTACGGACATCGTGCTCTCCTTTTTTAGATCTCCTCGATTGGGAAGCGGTCCGGTGTTGTCATCCTTGCGTCAAACTTACTTGGGTGACTTCGCCGTCCCGCAACGTGATCAGCGCGCCCTGTAAGATGCCCTCGGGGTACACGCTGCCTGGATTGACGCAGATCGTCTTGCCAATGTTGATTTTGGCCCGGCCCTCATGGATGTGACCATGCAGACCGAGTAGCGGCTGGTGCTGCTCAATGATGTCGACGAGCGTTTGAGAGCCGGCATGAGTTTGCGCGGGAAGGCCCATTTCGTAGACCACACGCAAATCTTTATCGAGCTTAGGGCAAGCATCGAGCGCAGTCCCGAACGGCGGAACATGAACGTTGAAGATGCAACGGCGCATGTCCGCGACCTGGGGAAGCAGCTCGGCGAACCGCGAGACATACTGGTCCTCGGTGTATTCACGCTCGGTGTCCCATGGCGTCGGCGTCGAGCCGCCGCAGTAGAGCATCTGGTAGCCACCCTTGAATTCGCACACCTGCATTTCGTGAAAATCGAAATGCGGCGCCCTGGCGAGGATTTCGTCGATCTCGATGAAGTCGTCGTTCCCGGGGACAGTCACGAGCGGGATCTCCGTCCCGTTTAGCTTTTCTGCGGCGAATTCCGTCCATTCACGGACCCGCTCGAGGACGAGCTTTTTGAATAGAGCGGTCTGCGCCTCGGGATCGGCGTTGAGACGCTGGTACTCCGCCTCGGACATGACCGCCGGATAGAAGCCCATATTGCCTTGTCGTTTTATGAAATCGTCGAGTGCATCCTTGTCCTTGATCTTCACCGGCTGGCCGTGTTGAAAGGTGAGATAGGTTCCGTCGTCCTGCTCGGCGACCGGGATCACGGCCTTGCCCGTCAAATCGCCCCCAAGAACAAGAACGTTGGCGCCATAGAACTTGGCGCTGTTGATGAATTTTTTGAAGCAGACGTTCGAACCATGGAGATCGGAGGCGAAGAACATCTTCACCTCTGAATTCCCGTCCTTTCCCTTCTTGCGCCAAAACACGATGGCACTCCTGGGGTCAGAATTTGGTCAGGTACTGATCGATTTCCCACTGAGAGACCGCGTTGTGGTAGGACCACCACTCGGAGTTCTTCAGATCGATATAGGAACGGTAGAGCTCATCGCCCATTACGCGACGGCCGAGATCGTCCTCCTCGAAAGAGGTGATAGCCTCCAACAAGGTGCGAGGAAGCTGTCTGATGCCGCGCTGCTCGAGCTCGCGATCCGATAGCTCATACATGTTCACCATCTGGGGATCGCCGGGATCGGCATCCTGCTCAATGCCATCAAGACCGGCGCCCAGGAACATCGCGGCGGCAAGATAAGGGTTCATCGAGGGATCGACAGCTCGGCATTCCCACCTGGCGCTGGAGAGATTCATGTGGCCATGTCCATTCTCGCTGCCTTCGCGGCCATTTTTGCCGCCTTCGACGTGCGGCCGCAGCATCGGGACGCGGAACATGTGCGTGCGATTATTTCCGCCATAGGAGATGAAGATCGGCGCCCAGGTGAACCCGGTCATCGAACCAGTCTTAATCAAGCGCTTGTAGGAATTGACGGTTGGACAGCTCACCGCAACCAACGCCGCGGCATGTTTCTTCAGTCCACCAAGGAACTGGTAAGCAATCTTGGACAGACCACAGCCGCGCCTGTCAGCAGCATCGCCTGAAATGTTCTCGCCGGTCTTGATATCGGCGAGCGACATATTGAAATGAGCACCTGAGCCGGTTCGATCAGCATAGGGCTTGGGCATCATTGTCGCCTCCCACCCATACTTTCGAGCGAGCTCTTTCATCATCATGCGCCAGACCACAAAGCGGTCGGCCATGGTGAGGACGTCAGAATAGGCGAAATCGAACTCGAACTGACCATTAGCGTCTTCGTGGTCGAAGGAATGCACCTTCCAGCCGAGTTTGTTCATCGACGAGACAATCTCGTTGAGGAATTCCAAATTGAGAAGAGTAAGACTCGCGTCGTAAGCGGCCTTAGGAATCGTATCGCGCGGATCGTTGGGTGCTATGCCGTTCTGCGCGGAGGGATCGAGGCGAACGATATAGGTTTCGCATTCGACGCCAAGATTGAATTTCAGCCCTAATTTCGCAGCGCGCGCCACCTGCTTTGCCAGAATACTGCGCGAGCACATGGGATAGGGCTGTTCGTGATAAGTGAGTTGGCCGGGGACGACCGCAACCTGCGGCCGCCATGGCAACTGCATCACGGCATCCGGGTCGGGGACTACTGCCAGCTCATCGTCATGAGGACCCTGGCCAAGTCCGTCGAGAGCGGCCCCGGTGAATAGCTCTGAGCCGCGCATCATCCGATCGAAATGATTGACCGGCACCGTCTTGGTTTTGGCGATCCCGTGCACATCGACATATAAGGGCATGCAGTATTCGACACCCTTGTCGATCAAACTCTGCATCGTCTCCCGGGAGTTTCCACTTGAGGCCTTAATCTGCGCTCCAGTCCTGATCTCGTTCATGGACAGCCCGTCTCCTTGAAAGCTTGCACGCGCCACAGCGTTTTTGGTTCCGTCGAGGTAACCCCGATCTTCATTAGCGCAGCGCGATTGCCGGTCTCGCTCTACGACGGCCCAACAGACACGGCCCTTGTCGCGGCTGCGTACTCTGCGCGCGTCTAATTAAACAGTCAATTAGATTTCGCGCAGGGCAATTTGCTTTCCCGCGAGGCAAGTCGCTGTCCGGCCTGACCAGATTTGCGTTTCGGGAAGTCGCGCGTTGCTGGCGCTGTTAGAGACCCCTGTGCCTGGGGAATAGAAAGATTTACCCGAGCAGACTAAAGCAGAGGTGGCGGCCTTCAGTGCCGCTGAAGCTTTAGGCGCAATTTGCCCGAAAAACCCAACATATCCAGCACACGCCGGTGGAGGTCGCTGACCGCACCCTTCAAATCGAAATCGGGAAGAATCACCGATCGAACCATACAGCCATCAAGGTGAGTGGATATAAATTGGGCCATGCGAGTGGGGTCGACTGGCTTGAACAGGCCCTGCTTGATGCCTTCGCGTATGATTCTGGATAGGAGCTTACGCTCCTCAACGTAAAAGCCCTCTATGGTTTTCGCGATGGCGGCGTCGCCTTCGTGCGCCCCCCTGAAATCCAGCGCAATCTTAACGAAGCGATGGATCTCGGCATATTTGTTGACGTGGTTCGAGAGCCAAGCGGCGATGATCGTTGGCGGATCGGCACTCTTGTCGTCCAGTGCACGTACGTTTTCGAAGGCTCGTCCCACGGCATATTCGATGGTCGCGCGGAACAGATCCGTCTTACTGTCGAAGTAGTAATAGATCAGCGCCGTGTTGACGCCGAGCGCCTTGGCGATGTCCTTGATCGTCACCGAGGCGAAATTGCTCTCTGCGAAAAGGTCGAGGGAGACCGAAAGGAACTTGTCGACACGGGCGGCACTCTGCTCCTGCCGCCGAGTGCCGGCCTTGCGCTTGCCGACGTTTCGAGTGGGACGAGTCACTGAACCCTCGAGGACTCTGTGCGGCTGGTCGGTCATTCTGCTTTCTCAGCCTTCCTCCCGGGGGTGGTTGGCGAGCCACGTGGACTTCGACCAAAACGAATCTGCTACAAGGCGCTTTCCAGAGCGAAAGACTCATCCCGCCGCGGACCAGCTTATGGTCATGTCGTGTTGAGGCGCAACCTCCCAAACACGTACTTGCATTAGCCCGGCAGTTAAGGCAACACTCTTTTGCTTCCTAATTAATCGACCAATTAGGAACTGGAGCCTCCAATGCAGTATCAGGCTGACCGGCGCAAGGAAGCCAACCAAAAGGCGTTCGAACGCCTGACCAGAGCCGACCCAGTCCTTGTCGACGTGCGGCCGGCCGGCGAATTCATTGCGGGTTTTACGCCCGAAACAATCCTTACTTCAGGTCCTCCAATGCCTTGGGC
>JBKPSQ010000034.1:0-9263 GCA_046735075.1 Pseudomonadota bacterium | reverse complement strand
GAAGTTGAGGCCTGCCGCAGCGGCCTGTGGCCTAAGCTCGGCATCTTCCTCTGGCGGCATGTCGACCACGATCAATCCGTCCGCTCCTGCCTTCACTGCGTCCTCGATGAAGCGATCCACCGGATAGACATATATGGGGTTGTAATAGCCCATTAGCACTAGCGGCGTGGCGTCATCGGCGGCACGAAAATCCCTAACCATGGCAAGCGTCTTTTTCATGGTCTGCCCAGCCTTTAGCGCCCGCTGGGACGAGGCTTGGATGGCAGGACCATCGGCCATGGGATCCGAAAATGGCATGCCGAGCTCGATGATGTCGGCGCCGGCAGAAGGCAGGCCTTTAAGGATTGCAAGCGAGGTGTCGTAGTCGGGATCGCCGGCGGTGATGAAAGCGACGAGACCAGACCGCCCTTCCCGCTTCAGCTCCGCAAATCTCCTGTCGATCCGCGTCGCCACTCAGTTCGAGCCTCGTGTTTTGGCGCTCAGATAGCTCGCGACCGAATCCAAATCTTTGTCGCCGCGACCAGAGAGATTGACCACCATCAGGTGCGACTTTGGTTTCTTCGGCGCGATGTCGAATACGCGGGCGAGTGCGTGCGCAGGCTCGAGCGCCGGGATGATGCCTTCGAGCTTGCTGCAAAGCTGGAAGGCAGCCACCGCTTCGTCGTCGGTTGCCGACAGGAATTGCACCCGGCCCACGTCGTTGAGCCAGGCATGCTCCGGGCCGATGCCGGGATAATCGAGGCCAGCGGAGATCGAATGCGCTTCCTCGATCTGGCCGTCTCCGTTCATCAGCAAATAGGTGCGATTGCCGTGCAGCACGCCGGGTCTGCCGCCGGCGATCGAGGCAGCGTGCTTGCCGCTCTTAAGACCGTGGCCCGCCGCTTCCACGCCGTAGATTTCGATCCCGCGCTCGTCGAGGAAGGGATGGAACAATCCCATAGCGTTCGAGCCGCCGCCGATGCAGGCGATCAGCGAGTCCGGCAGCCGACCTTCAGCCTCACGCATCTGCTCGCGCGTCTCGCGGCCGATCACCGACTGGAAGTCGCGCACCATCGCCGGATAAGGATGCGGGCCGGCAACCGTGCCGATGCAATAGAACGTGTCGTGGACGTTGGCGACCCAGTCGCGCAGCGCCTCGTTCATCGCGTCTTTCAGCGTCTTTGAACCGGATTCGACGGCGCGAACCTCGGCGCCGAGCATCCTCATCCTCAGTACGTTTGGTTTCTGCCGCTCGACGTCCACGGAACCCATGTAGACGATGCAGGGCAGGCCGAATTTGGCGCACAAAGTCGCCGTTGCAACGCCGTGCATGCCAGCACCGGTCTCGGCGATGATGCGCGTTTTGCCCATGCGCCGAGCGAGCATGATTTGGCCGAGCACATTGTTTACCTTGTGCGCGCCGGTGTGGTTGAGCTCCTCGCGTTTGAAATAGATCTTGGCGCCGCCGCAGTGCTCCGTGAGCCGCTCGGCGAAATAAAGCGGCGACGGTCTTCCGACATAAGTCGCGAGATGGTGGTCCATCTCGGCCTGGAACTTGGGATCGGCCTTGGCCTCGTTATACGCGCGCTCGAGGTCGAGGATGAGCGGCATCAGCGTCTCGGCGACGAATCTCCCGCCGTAAAGGCCGAAGTGTCCGCGCTCGTCCGGACCGCCGCGATAAGTATTCAGTTTCGTATCGGCTCTCGCGCTCATGACGCTTTCGCTCTCACCTCAGATCGCTCAGCCTTTGCCGCCCTGATGAAGCTGCGCACCAAGTCTGCATCCTTCTCTCCGGGTGCCCTTTCAACGCCCGAGGAGACATCGACCAGAGAGGCATTCGTGACACTGATCGCTTCGCCAACATTGTCAGGCGTTAGTCCGCCCGAAAGGGCGAAGGGAGGCTTCAGCCCGACCAACGAGTACCAATTGAATTGCATGCCATTGCCACCGGGCAACGCGGCCTCCGGCGCCGCCTTGGCATCGAACAGAATGTAGTCCGCAATACCTGCATAGTCGGCGGCAGCCCGCACATCTCCGACCTCAGAAACGGCGATGGCCTTCATCAGAGGAAGGCCGGTGCGCTCTTTGATCGCGGCGACTCGCTCGGGTGTCTCTTCGCCATGAAGCTGAAGCAGGTCGGGCCTGACACGCTCCGCCACACCATCGACCAGCTTGTCGTCGGGATCGACCACGACGGCAACGCTGCCGATCTTGCCGCGGGCGATCGCGGTAAGGGCGCGGGCCTCCTCGAGCTCGACGAAGCGCGGACTCTTGGGAAAGAGGACGAGGCCGATGAAGTCGGCACCTTCCTTCGCCGCAATATCTATGATGGCCGGCGTCCGCACGCCGCAAATTTTGACCTTCACCGCCACGGGCTCTGCTCTCGGATGAGGGTTCGGCGGCTCAAATAGGCTCGCGCGGGGCCACCCTATGCCAATCCGGCCCCAGAAGTCTACCGCACTGCACCATCCTCAATCGGCAGGAAGCCTCGCACGGTTCGAAGAGGAATGTACGCCTTCCAGCTCCTTCTCGAGGCGGCTCGCCTGGCGGCGCGCCTCGCGGGCCTCGCGGCTCTGCGCGCGAGCAGTGCGCCGCCACTTGCCTTGGCCAAGCCAGGTGGCGATGCCCCCCACGATCAGCCCAAGGGCGAACGCGCCGAGCAGAAACAGGAACAGGGGTGCTTCGAGAGAGAGGCGCGGCTCGATTCCGCCGAAAGGATCGAGCACGAGAATCGCGGGCGTCCGATTGACCACCGCAAGCGCCACAAGCAGGACGCCGAGCGGTACCACCACGAGCGCTAGAACGAGCTTACGCCACATGGCAGTTCCTCAAGGACGAATTCGGCTTAAAGTCTAGGCCCTTAGGACTAGCTATCGTCTTCAGGATTAAGCCGCTCGCGCAGCTCTTTGCCGGTCTTGAAGAAGGGCACGTATTTGTCCTCCACAAAGACCGTATCTCCGGTGCGCGGGTTGCGTCCCTGCCGGGCCGCCCGGTGCTTCACGGTGAAAGCCCCGAAGCCGCGCAACTCGACACGGTCCCCGCGCGCGAGAGCGCCCGTGATCTCATCGAGCACGATGTTGATGATCCGTTCAACGTCGCGATGGAAGAGATGCGGATTGGCGGTTGCCACCCGCTGAATCAACTCCGACTTGATCATGATACGCCCCACCAGGGCCGGCGCCACAAAGGCACGAGCCCCTTGCCCCCCAACTAGTTAGCAGAAGGGTGCCAAACTGAAACAAGACCGTCAAGCTTGAGGGTAGACGAGATTTGCCCCACGGCGTCGGCAATTTTCTCGGCTGGCAAGCCAAAAGCACCGGCTAGCGATTGGGATAGCCACCCGAACAGACCCGAACTTTCGCTCTCGGGCTTCCAATCCACAATCTTGAGCCCCTTGGGAACCTGGCGCTCCTTGCTGAGCCAATCGACTGCAGCCTGCTCATCGCCGATCTGATCGACCAGCTTGAGATCAACCGCCTGGCGGCCTGAATAAATGCGGCCATCGGTCAGCCCCGGAACGGAGTTCGGCGCCACGCCACGGCGTTTCTCGACCAGGCCGAAGAACCAAAGCTTCGCGTCCTGCACCATTTCGGCGGTCATCTGACGCGTTTTTTCGTCGGTCGGCTCGAATGGGCTCGGCACGGCCTTCAACGGTCCGCTCTTCACCTCCTCGACCTTGATGCCGAGCGTGTGCAAGAGGTCGGTTACGTCGGCCCACTGGAACAGCACGCCGACCGACCCGGTGATGGTGTTGCCGTAGACGAAGATCCGGTCGGTGGCGAGTGCGACGATATAGGCCGCGGAAGTGGCGATTGTCCCGCACACCGCAACCACCGGCTTCTTCTTCGCGAGTTGACGGATCGAGTCGTACATCGCCTCTCCGCCGGTCGTGGTGCCCCCAGGGCTGTTGATGTCGACGATCACCGCCTTGACCTGGTCGGACTTGCCGATCTTTTCGATCAGCTCGTTCATCTTGCGGTCGTTAGTGATAACGCCAGAGACGGTGACGCGGGCGATATGCGGCAGGATGCCAGCCGAGCTTGCGAAGTTCTTGTCACCGAACAGCAGCACACCGGCAAAAAGGAGCCCGAGCACGACCGCCAGAATGCGCCATGTGGTCAGCCGCCGCTTTAGGCGGCGGCGTTCGACCACGGTTTCGGCGTCGAGAACCATTGACCCTCGCTCGAAGACCTAAGCGCCTTAAACCAGCTTACGAACGGCTGGCAGCCTCGCTCACTCGTCGGCCGACTCGTCCTGGTCGGCGTCGTCCTTCGCGCCGCGCTTACGCTTGGGCTTCTCAGGCTCCTCGCCTTCCTCGCCCTTGGCTTTGTTGAGCGCCGCACCAAGGATGTCGCCAAGCGAAGCGCCAGAGTCGGTCGAGCCGTATTGCGCAACGGCTTCCTTCTCCTCGGCGATCTCAAGCGCCTTGATCGACACGCCGACCTTGCGCGCCTTGGCATCGAACTGGGTCACCACCGCATCGAACTTCTCACTGACGCCGAACCGGTCAGGCCGCTGCTCAGAGCGATCACGCGACAGATCGGACCGCCTGATGAAGGTGGTGAGGTCGTGATCGAGCAACTTGGCCTCGATGCCGTTGTCCTTCACCGCCGTCACCTCGCAGGTCACGCGCATGCCCTTTTTGAGCTTGGCCGAAGGCGCGCCAGTGGCGAACGGATCCGGAGTGAGCTGCTTGATGCCGAGGCTAATGCGCTCCTTCTCGGAGTCGGCCTCGAGCACTACAGCCTTGGTGGTGTCGCCCTTCTTGTAATCCTTGAGCGCCTCTTCGCCGGGCTTGGTCCAGTCGAGATCCGAGAGATGCACCATGCCGTCTATGCCGCCATCGAGCCCGACGAACAGGCCAAACTCGGTGATGTTGCGGATCTGGCCCTCGATCGTCGTGCCGGGAGGATGGTTCGCGGCGAACGCGACCCACGGGTTTTCTTGCGTCTGCTTTAAGCCGAGCGAGATGCGCCGCTTGTCGGGATCGACCTCGAGCACCTGAACTTCGACCTCCTGGCTCGTCGAGATGATTTTGCCGGGATGGATGTTCTTTTTGGTCCAGCTCATCTCCGAGACATGGATCAAGCCCTCCACCCCTGGCTCAAGCTCCACGAAGGCGCCATAGTCGGTGATGTTGGTGACAGTGCCCTTGAAGCGCGATCCCACTGGGTATTTGGCGGCGATGCCTTCCCACGGGTCTGCTTCGAGTTGCTTGATGCCGAGGCTGATGCGCTGCGTCTCGGGGTTGATGCGGATGATCTGCACCTTCACCGTGTCGCCCACATTCACGATCTCGGACGGATGATTGACGCGTCTCCATGCCATGTCCGTGACATGCAGGAGCCCGTCGATACCGCCGAGGTCGATGAAGGCGCCGTAGTCGGTGATGTTCTTGACCACGCCGTCGATGATCTGGCCCTCTTCGAGCCGGGCCACGATCTCGCTCCGCTTCTCGGCGCGCGTCTCCTCGAGCACCGAGCGGCGGGAGACGACGATATTGCCGCGGCGCCGATCCATTTTCAGGATCTGGAAGGGTTGCGGCTGCTTCATCAGCGGGCCGACGACGCGGATCGGACGGATGACGACCTGGCTTCCGGGCAGGAACGCCACGGCGCCGTCGAGATCGACGGTGAAGCCGCCCTTGACGCGGTTGAAGATCACGCCTTCGACGCGCTCGCCTGCTTTGTATTTCTCTTCGAGCCTGGTCCAGCTCTCCTCGCGGCGCGCTTTCTCGCGCGATAGCACCGCCTCGCCGGCGGCGTTCTCGACGCGCTCGAGATAGACGTCGACCTCGTCGCCGACGTGAAGGTCGGGTGCGCGGCCGGACATTCCGAATTCTTTGAGGGGGACGCGGCCTTCCGTCTTCAGCCCGACGTCGATCACTGCGACGTCTTTCTCGATTCCGACGATGGTGCCCTTGACGACACTGCCCTCCTGCAGGGCGGTTCCCGTGAGCGACTCCTCAAGAAGTGCTGCGAACTCGTCGCGGCTCGGATGGCTCACGCTTGCTTGGGGTTCAGTCATCTAGGCTCCTACTCGCCGTCCCATCATAAACTTCACTCCTGGTCCTCGTTGTCCAAAACGAGCAAAGATCGCGGAAGAAGGTGGCGGCTGCCCGTTCCCGGCTGCCATCCTCCGCTTTCTGGCCCGCGGAAAACATCGAAAAATGGTGCGCCAATGCAAAATGGGCAGGAGCCTCAAACGGCCTGCCCGGCATGGCCCATCGCAGCATCGATCACATCGATAGCTGCCTTGAACGCGGCGTCTATATCCAAATTCGTGGTGTCGAGCAAGACTGCGTCTTCCGCGCGTTTGAGCGGCGCAGCAGCGCGTCCTTTGTCGCGTTCATCGCGGCGTCTGATGTCGGCGAGCACCTCGCCTTCGCAAACGGGGATGCCCGCGCGTTTCAGCTCGCAATAGCGGCGTCTCGCCCGCTCTTCCGCGCTCGCGGTGACAAACAGTTTCACGTCGGCATCAGGACAAATGACCGTACCGATATCGCGCCCGTCCAGGACGGCGCCCGGCTTTCGCCGTGCGAAGCCGCGCTGGTAGTCAAGCAGTGCCTTCCGTACGCTGGGATGACTGGCGACAATCGAAGCCGCCTCGCCGAGCTTGCCCTCGATCAGCGCGGGATCATCCAGCGTCTTGGGATCGAGCGCTTCGGCTGCTTCGAACGCCGCACTGGCATCGGATGGACTTGCCCCCATCGCCAGGGTGTCGCGTGCCACGGCACGGTACAGCTTGCCTGTGTCGAGATGAGAAAGGCCGTAATGGGTCGCGATACGCTTGCCGAGCGTACCCTTGCCAGAGGCGGCGGGTCCGTCGATGGCGATAATCATGCCGGAGCACTCATCTGAACTCGGCTCCGAGCCTTGTCATCAGCTCCAAGAAATTCGGGAAGCTGGTTGCGATCATAGCTACGTCATCGACCGCAACGGGGTCTCGCGCGCCAAGACCGAGCGTGAGAAACGCCATGGCAATGCGATGATCCATATGTGTCGCGACCAGACTCCCGCCTTTTACGCTGCCCTGCCCCATGACGATGAGATCGTCGCCCTCCACGCGCGCCTCGACTCCGCAGGCCGCAAGCCCTGCGGCCGTCGCCGCGAGCCGATCGCTTTCCTTCACCTTAAGCTCAGAGAGGCCTCTCATGCGCGTCTCGCCCTCGGCATAGGCTGCAAGGCAGGCAAGCGCCGGATATTCGTCGATCATCGCTGGCGCGCGCTCAGGGGGAACATCGACACCTTTGAGAGCACTCGTTCTCACTCTAATGTCGCCCACCGGCTCGCCGCCCTCAAGCCGATGGTCGAGCTCCTCGATGTCCGCGCCCATCTCGCGCAAGGTCTCGATGAAGCCAGAGCGCGTCGGATTCATCAACACACCCTCGACCACAATTTCGGAACCTGGACATATCAATGCTGCGGCAATCATGAAGGCCGCCGAGCTCGGATCGCCCGGCACCATGATGTCGGCACCTTGCAACTCGGCATCGCCGCAGATCGTAACGATGCGTGCACCGTCGTCGTGCTCTTCGGCGGTGAGCTCGGCACCGAAAAATCCCAGCATGCGTTCGGTGTGATCCCGCGTTGGCAAAGGCTCGCGAATTGTAGTGCGTCCCGGCGCGTGCATGCCGGCAATGAGAATGGCCGACTTTAGTTGCGCCGATGGCATTGGCAGATCGTAAGTGATGGGAAGCAGGTCGCGCGTGCCACGCACGGCGAGCGGCAGGGTCGCGCGGGCGTCTTCCGTCTGCAGGCCCATGGTGGTCAGCGGCGCAAGCACTCGCCCCATCGGCCGCCGACAGAGAGAAGCATCGCCGGTAAACTCGGCCGCGATATCGTGTCCCGCGATTGCACCGAGCATGAGGCGTGTGCCCGTGCCAGAATTGCCGAAGTCGAGAGGACCTCGTGGCGCGCGCAGCCCGCCCACGCCTTGGCCTTTGATTTCAACCGCGCCGTTCGACCTCTCGACCTCGGCGCCCAGCGCTGCCACGGCATTCCCGGTGGCCGCAACATCGGCAGCCTCAAGCAACCCAGTGATCCGAGTGACGCCGGTAGCCAGCGCGCCGAGGATGAGCGCGCGATGCGAAATCGACTTGTCGCCCGGTACGTTCGTCCGTCCGGAAAGGCTTGCGGACGGGACGGCTGTCAAAGGCTGTTTCATGGGGTCCGGTTTTCATTTTTCGGGCGCTCGATAGCTTTTGACAGCACGAGGAGAGCGTGGCAATGGGGAGCCCAACACAAGACCAACATCGAGGAATGTCAATGTCGAAACCCGCACGGGGAACCAAGCGCGTTTGCCCGAGCTGTGGGGCGCGGTTTTACGACTTGAATCGTACGCCGATCGTCTGTCCCGTATGCCAATCCGTCTATCAAGTGACGCCGCCGCCCACGCGCCGCGGCGAACGCGCCCAGCCAGTCGAGCCAAGGAAGGTCGTCGAGGAGCGGGAGGCCGACGCGCCCGTGCTCGCGGGACCCGAGATCATCAGTCTTGAAGATGCCGAGGAGGGAACCACCGACGTTCCCGCTGAGGAGGACGAGGAGATCGTCGATCTCGGCGAAGACGGAGCCGAGATCCCCGCAGGAGATGACGAGAATGCCTTCCTGGAAGAAGAGGAGGAGGGCGAGGCCGACGTGTCAGGCATCGTCGGCGGCGACAAGAACGAGGAAAGCTAACTCTCCGAAGCTAGCAATCGGAAGCCGGAAATCGGAAGGACTTCCGGCCATGCTTCGGTAGCGTGCATTTTGCTTGAACCTCGGAGATCGCAAGCCTAATTCAAGTGTCAGAAATCGAGCCGGGCCAATCTAGGCTCTGGCTCCCGATTTTCGACGAAGGGGCCATAGCTCAGTTGGGAGAGCGCGTGAATGGCATTCACGAGGTCGGCGGTTCGATCCCGCCTGGCTCCACCAAATTCCTCTGATCGCAGACGGCTCGGGCGGCACGATTATCTTGAGCTGCCGCCCGTGAATGTGCCGGCGGTCGCCTCAGGCGCATTGGCCACGGGCGCCTTTGCCATCGGTCAACTTGCGGTTGCCGCTCTCGCTCTCGGTGCGCTGGCCATCGGAGCGGTTGCTATCGGCCGCTTGGCTGTGCGCAGCGCCGAAATGCGCAAGCTTCACCTCGGCGAGGTCGAGATCGACGACCTGACGGTCAGGCGCTTGCGCGTGATCGATGATGTGTCCTCTGCAAGCGATGAGAGCGACAGGCCCTAGGTCCTGCTCGGCACCCACCACTGCGAAATGTATTTGCAGAGCGCCTCGCGCTGTCGCGTGCACCAAGAC
>JBKPSQ010000033.1:0-11915 GCA_046735075.1 Pseudomonadota bacterium | reverse complement strand
GCGCCAACTTGTCCACATCGGAGTTGGAACCTTGCTGGGCGAGAAAGATTAACTCGGTAGAAGGTTTGGAAGACACTGCTCATGCGCGCAGATCCGCAAGAATGCCGTGAACACGCCGACCGCTGCCGTGACCTAGCACGCACAGCAACGACGGCCGAGGCCCGGGCATCTTATCTGGAAACCGCCCAAGCCTGGGACCAGCTCGCCGCTGAAATCGAAGGCGCCGAGGTCTTTATTAGAACCATGGCGGAAATCGTCGCGAGTAGCGAGAGCGAGCAACCGGGACAGCCAGAGTCGGAAGCGGCATAGGCCACGCGGCTAATCGCTCCCGTCGTTCTCGCGCGGATGGGCCAGGCGCCAATCTGACGGCCTCTCGAAGCTGCCGCGCCATATGCCACGCTTGCCGCTTTGCGCCTCAACCTCAGCCCCGTGATAGGGGTTGCCTGCCGCGCCGCCGAGATCGATCGCGTAGCCCTGCCTCACCATGGCGTCGCCGAGATCGGGAACTCCCTCCGCGCTGCACACTGCTACATTGCGGCCGAACCGGTCCTTGTCCCGCACGGTGCAATTGACGTTGCCACCCTTGATTAGGGTGGTGAGACGCGCCTTCGCCGCGCGGCCGCACGCCCAAGACTTGCCATTGGTCTCCTTGCAGGTCTGATGCAACTCGGGCGCGTCGATTCCGAAGATGCGGTACTCGGACCCGTCGCCAACGCGAAGCGAATCGCCATCGATCGAGACAATTTTCGCCCCAGGCCCGAAAGGCGGCGGCCTATAGCTGCAGTAGCGCTCGATTAGGAGAGCGAGAATGATCAGGATGACGACGGCGGCGATCTTCCCGAGCCCTTGCGCCAGGGTCCTCGACGACATCTCGCCACTGTCCCCTTCAGTCGCCTCTCTTCGGCGGCGTGGAGCTTTGTCGCCCTGATCGGTCATGCTTGCGCCCGCTCGATTCCGGCACGGATGAAGTCGGCTGCTTCGGCAGGGTCCGCCCAGCGCAGCAGCTTCACCCATTTGCCTTGCTCAAGATCCTTGTAGTGCTGGAAGAAGTGGCCGATCTGCTCGACGAGAATTTCAGGCAAATCGCGATAACTGCCGACGCGCTTGTAGAAAGGATGAAGCTCATCGATCGGCACGGCGATGATCTTCTCGTCGATCCCCTTCTCATCTTCCATCAGCAAGGCCCCAATTGGCCGCGCGCGAATCACCGCGCCAGGTGCAACCGGAGTGGGCGCGATCACCATGCAATCGATGGGATCGCCATCCTCCGACAGCGTATGCGGAATGAACCCGTAGTTTGCGGGATAGAACATGGCGGTGTGCAGGAAGCGGTCGACGAACATCGCCCCCGATTTCTTGTCGACCTCGTATTTGACCGGTGCGCCGCCCTGCGGGATCTCGATGACCACATTGACTTCGTGTGGCGGATTCCCGCCGACCGCGATGCTTGAGAGATCCATAGTCCCATCGTCCCTGCGTGATGGCGGTGCGGAGCTTAGCCCATCCGCACCATGGCCGCGACGGCAGGCGCAAAAGGAGGTGGAGAACCAAACTCAGGCGGGAACTGCTTCCTGACCTGTGGCGTTGTGCACCGCGAAAAGACGCTAACAACCCAAAAAGATGGAGGGTGAGAGCCATGAGGGAACACCGGAATTCCATTACCTGTGCAGTTGCAACCGCTAACGGATTCGCCATGCCGTATCGCGCGCGGGCAGTGCAGCCGCTAGAGAAGATCTCTGCTCCTAAGAAGGCCAAGAAGGCGCCAGGTCGAGGCCAGGTAAGAGCATCGACGGGTGAAGCGGCAGTCAGGCGTCGGGACAGCGCACCAGATTCCGATACACTCTGATCGTCAATTCTCGGCCAAATTTGTGCGCAGGGTCGCGATGGCGCGCAGCTGATCCTCGCTAAGCGTCGGGAATTCGGGATCGATGGCTTCGATCCGTTCGATGATGACCGAGGCAATGACGAGGCGGGTGAACCATTTGTGGTCCGCCGGTACCACGTACCATGGCGTATGCTCGGTCGCGGTCGCGCAGATCATATCCTCATACGCCGTCATGTATTGGTCCCACAGCTTGCGCTCGGCGATGTCCCCGGCGTTGAACTTCCATTGCTTAGCCGGGTCGTCGATACGCTGAAGCAAGCGCTTCTGCTGCTCCTTCTTGGAGACATTGAGAAAGAATTTGAGGATCGCGGTGCCGTTGCGCGCAAGATACCGCTCGAATGAGTTGATGTCCTCGTAACGCTCCTTCCAGATGGCTTTGGTCACGAGCTTCGGAGGCAACCCTTCGCGGTCGAGCATCTCCTTGTGCACGCGGGTCACCAGGACTTCTTCGTAATAGGAGCGGTTGAAGATGCCGATATGGCCGCGCCTTGGCAGCCCGACCGCTGCCCGCCAGAGGAAATCGTGGTCGAGCTCGAGCTGGCTCGGCGCCTTGAACGGATGGACCTCGCAGCCCTGGGGATTGACGCCCGACATGACGTGCTCGATCACGCCATCCTTGCCTGCCGCATCGAGCCCTTGGAGAACGATGAGGACGGCCCATTGATGTTCGGCATAGAGCCGCTCCTGCAGCTCGCCGAGCCGCTCGGCGCTTTTGGTAAGCAGCGCCTTGGCTGACTCCTTGTCGACTCGCTCATGGTCGTCGGCGTCGAAATCTGCAAGCTTGAACCGGGACCCGTCGGTGATGCGATAGCGCTTGGTGAGGTCCGACTGACTCAAGCTTCAGTTTCCGTCGATCTGCCTGCCGACAATGGCGATGGTCTGCTGGTACACGCCGGCCGCGTTCCAACCTTGGATGGCGGCGAAGTTGGGCTGGCCAGGCTGGTAGCCCGCGCCTCTGATCCAGCCATGCGCTTTTAGGAAATTGGCTGTCGAGGCGAGCGCGTCGGCCTTGGTGTTGAGGTTGATGGCACCGTTTCCATCGCCATCGACGGCATAAAGCAGGATCGACTTCGGTAAGAATTGAGTCTGCCCGACTTCGCCATGCATTGCGCCGCGCGTGCCGGAGCTAAGCACGCCGCGATCCACGAGTTGCAATGCCGCATAGAGCTGATCTGTGAAATATTCGGGCCGGCGGCAGTCATAAGCAAGGGTCGCAACCGCCGAAATTGTCGGCTGATTGCCCATGAAGCTGCCAAAGCCGGTCTCCATTCCCCAGATAGTGATCAGCGGCCCGGGCGGCACGCCGAAACGTTTCTCGATCGAATTGAATAGGGCGGCGTTGGCAGCTTTCAGCGATCTACCTTTGGCCGCGATGGCAGAGGCACCACGCTTGGCCATGAAGTCGCCGAGCGACAGCTTGAAACTATGTTGTCCGCGATCCGCCCTGATTGTCCCAACCGAGTAGTTCGTCGTCATCAATGCCGAGATGGCCTTGGGCCCTACACCCCTGGCTTGAGCCTCGTTGGCGAAAACCGTCTTCCAGGATTCGAATGCGCCACTGTTATTGCCACATGGCGCGGCCTCGGCAGAGCTTGCCATAAGCGCGAGTGCCGCAGCGACGGCCGCCTTGCCGAACTGTCTGTACGCCATCGATACCGCGCCCCGAATTTCGGCGTCGCGACGAGCGCCGAACCGCCAAAGATGCGCCATCCTAGTTTGGCCCGCCGGGAAGTTCCACTGCGTCATTCCCGAACCTTGCAACTTCAGGCAGAAGCGGGATTGGGCGCTTTTCAGGCTGGAACTCTGGATCAGCCCTTTTTTTGTAAATCGCGCATGGCGTCGGTCATCAGCCAGGCGAGTTGCTGAGCTTGAAGCCCAAACGTCTGCATCTGGGTCTGGGCGTAGCGGCTCTGGAGAGTCAGCACTTCCTGCACATCGTTGGCGCGGGCGAGGTCGCTCGCCAAGGCAAAGGAGCGCTCAGCGTTCTCCTTGGCAAATGCGATAGCCTTATCCTGCACCGCCTTGAATCCGACCGTCTGAGCGCCCGGCGGCGATTGCTGCCAGGCGTTCATCGCTTGGGTGAGGAAATCCATGAACTGGCCATAGGCGGCGCGTGCTTGCTCGACGTTCTTCTCCGCCATTTCCCGCAGTTGTGGCGGGATCTCAAAGGAAGACTTCTCGGCCATGGCGTCCCTCCCTGTCAGCCGGCTCTAGCCGCCAATGCGCTCCAATTAGCCCTAGCGTAAAGCATTTTGGTCAGACTGCGAGGAAGAAAGAACGCGACTATTCCGCCGCCTCGGCGAGAGTATCGATGCCAGCGAGATATTTTTCAGCGTCCAATGCCGCCATGCAGCCAAGCCCGGCTGCAGTCACCGCCTGGCGATAGACATCGTCAGCGACGTCGCCAGCCGCGAACACGCCAGGCATGGATGTTTCAGTCGAGCGTGGCGCGGTGATGATGTAGCCCGACGGCTTCATGTCGAGCTGACCCTTGAACAGCTCGCTCTGTGGCGTGTGACCAATGGCAATAAAGATGCCATCGATGGGGAGCGTGATCATCTCGCCGGTGAGCGTGCTCTTGAGCTCGGCGCCGGTCACGGTACGCGGATCGTCATGGCCGAGCACGCGATGAAGCTCGGTGTTCCACATCACGTCAATCTTCTTGTTGGCGAACAGCCGCTCCTGGAGAATCTTCTCGGCGCGGAGGACGCCGCGGCGATGCACGAGCAGCACGTGGTCGGCGATGTTGGCGAGGAAGATCGCCTCCTCGACCGCCGTGTTGCCGCCACCAACCACGATGACATTCTTGCCGCGATAGAAGAAACCGTCGCAGGTGGCGCAAGCCGAGACGCCATATCCCTTGAAGCGCTCCTCGGAGGGAAGACCGAGCCAGCGAGCTTGCGCTCCGGTGGCGATGATCAGAGCGTCGGCGGTATACTCGGAATGACTGTCACCTTTGAGCCAGAACGGACGCCGATTGAGGTCGACCTCCACGATGTGGTCCTGAATGATCTCGGTGCCGACGTGCTCGGCTTGCACCCGCATCTGGTCCATGAGCCATGGGCCTTGGATCACCTCGGGGAAGCCGGGGTAGTTCTCCACGTCCGTCGTGATCGTCATCTGGCCGCCAGGCTGGACGCCTTCAATGAGCAGCGGCTTCAGCATGGCGCGCGCGGCATAAATGCCTGCCGTGTAGCCAGCAGGGCCTGAGCCGACGATGATCACCTTGGCGTGACGGGAGGCCATTGAGCCCTCTTAGTCTGGGAAGGTTCGCAAGAGGTAAGCACAAGAGGACTTAGACGCAAGGCACGGCGCGAGCACGGCTTGGTGAGAAAGCCAATTAGCCTTCAGTTTCAAGCTGTAGCGCGCGTCTGATGGCGGAAGCCACCACCTCGGTGTCGTTGATCGGCGTGTAGCTCCAGCTCTCGAGCTTGCCTGCGAAGGGCCGAGTCGCGCCCCGCTCCTGCATCAGAGTGTGGAAGCGGGCGAGACGCCGCGATCTGCCTTTAAGAGGCTGGACGTAGACTGGCTTGCCGGTGCCGGCTGCCTCGGTGACCATGTTGACCGAGTCCTCCGTCGCCACAATGGTGTCGGCAAGAGCAAGGAAAGCGAAGTACGGATTCTCGCCAGTGCCGTCCCACACAATGTTCGGCACGTCTTTGATGACGGCTGACAAGGCGGCGAGCGAGTCGCCTCGTGTGCGACGTGATGGCGTGACGAGCAGCGAGCCTCCGTGCTCGCGGGCGAGCGCGGCGAGCTTGGTACCGAGACCCGCAGCGAGGTCGGGCGGAAAGCTGAAGGCCGCGCTTTCGCCGCCGAGCAGCACCGCGATACGAGGATGGGGGAGGGGATCGACACGCGGGGCGAAACGTTTCGCCGCCTCGGCAAGCCGCGCACCGGTAACACTGTGCACGGCGCCAAAGGTGCTGACGACATTGGATCCCTGGAAATCGTCGTGGACCGGTGCGGCCACGAGATCGAAGAGCTCTGCCGGCACTTTTGGATTCTGGATGTGAAGACCGAAGGCACCGCTCACGCGCTTGACTGCGAGGGCGATGGGAACGCTGCGCCGCCCGATGGAGATAATGAGGCGCGGCCAAGGGCGCTGGAGCGGCTCGTTGGACTGAACCGAGCGAAGGAGGCGGTGGGGTGGGACATAGATCTGCAGTCGCGCCGGCAGCAGCCGTATGGTGCCTTTGATGCGCACGCGCTTGAGACTGAAAGGCAGCCCGACCGCCTCGGCCACGGCGATGCCTTGTGCCTCCATCCCGACAGAGCCGTCAGTGACGATCCAGGTCTTTTCAGCCCTGGCTTTGCGGCTTGCAGCGATCAGCGCCTCGGCGCCGCGATTCGGCGTCGATTGAGAGGCAGGCGGCTCGAGTTGAGCACCTCCAGAGCCAGGAAAATTTCCGGAACGTATCACGCTCAATTTCTTTTCGATTCTTTTCACTAAGGGACGTAAAATTGCGCGCGCGACGCCCGACCAAAGAAGCCTCGGCGTTGGCCTTCTAGCCCGCGATCCTGTCATCGTCCAGGGAGCAGCCAAAGATGCGTTCAGCCCGCCTCGATGCGACCGACTGGCTCATCCTGCGCGAGCTCCAGGCCGATGGCCGCATCACCAACGTCGATCTCGCCCGCAAGGTAGGAATCTCGGCGCCGCCATGCTTGCGCCGGGTGCGTGCGCTGGAGGAGGCGGGCATCATCAAGGGCTTCATTGCAATCCTGAACGACAGGGCTCTCGGCTTCGACGTCACGGCGTTTGCCATGATCAGATTACACAGCCAGGCCGAAGCCGATCTCATTGCCTTCGAGGAGCGGGCCCGCGCTTCTTCCATCGTGCGCGATTGCTACATGCTTTCGGGCGAGATCGACTTCCTCTTGAAATGCGTAGCGCCGGATTTGAGCGCGTTCCAGGATTTCATCATCCACGAGCTAACGGCGGCGCCAAACGTAGCAAGCGTGAAAACGTCGTTGGTCATCAGGGCCTCCAAACATGCCGAAGGCGTGCCGGTGGAGCTTGCCAGCGGCAACCCCCCGGCGAGGCCGCTCGAGCGGGCACGGACCTAGGGTTTGCGAAACTTCAGTGAGCTTCCGGTTCGCCCGCCAAGATGGCCCAGGCGCCATAGCCGACGACGTGGGTGCGATCGCCGCTGGTATCGCCTGAATTGCGCAGATCGAGGCGCTTGATCGCCCAGCCATGTTCGCGTCCGGCACAAAGCGCGCCGTTCAACGCGGAAAAACCGCAAGCGTCGTAAGGGCCGAGCGCCGTGTAATCCAGCCGCTCAATGGCGGCAGCGGTGGCGCTGTCTCGAACCTTTGCCGACGTGTCATCGAGGTAATGCGACAAGTCGGTGCTCACCACGAGCAAGCTGCGCTCATCCATCAAGGCGCCGATGACACGGGCGACTTCTTCAGGAGAGGCGCCGCCAACGAGGAGAGGTAAGAGCGTAAAATCCCCGAGCACTGTCTGCAAGAACGGTAACTCGACTTCGAGCGAATGCTCCGGTGCATGCGCCCTGTCGTCGATTCTGACTAGCCCCTGATCCACGAGGGCAGCAACGGTATCGGTCTCGATCGAAACCTCGCCGAGGGGTGTGGCGAAGGCTTTTGCCGAAGACGCAGCGATCCCGCTGACAGGCACGTAGTGCGGTGGCCCGAGGAGCAATACACGAATATAGCGGTGCCCCGCGGTTGCGACCTCCGCGAAGGCGCTCGCCGCCACCGGACCGGAATAGGCATAGCCCGCATGAGCAGCGATGACGCCGAGAGGAGATCGTTGGCCTGAAGGTTTCGCCTTCCTCAGCAGGGCTTCCACCATGCCTTTGAGCTCGCTCTTGGCACGCGGATAGAAGCTCCCGGCCACGGCGGCCGGCCTGACATTTGCGCGTGGTTTCGGTGCGAACATGACAATATTGACTCCGGCACCAACCAGCCCATGTTCTTAGCATGGAGAGCGTGGATTTTGGCGCTTCAGCGCCAGGCCGGTATTGGCATGGGCTTCCCGATGGCCGCATCCAATGCGATCTCTGTCCGCGCGAGTGCAAATTGCACGAAGGGCAGAGAGGCCTTTGCTTCGTGCGGGCGCGCGAAGGCGACCAGATGGTGCTTACCACCTATGGCAGGTCGTCGGGATTCTGCCTCGACCCCATCGAGAAGAAGCCGCTCAATCATTTCCTGCCAGGCACCTCTGTTCTCTCTTTCGGCACCGCAGGCTGCAATCTCACCTGCAAGTTCTGCCAGAACTGGGACATCTCCAAAGCTCGCGCCGACGATCGACTGCAGCAGCACGCTTCGCCGGAGGCGATTGCGCAAGCCGCAGTCAGGAGTGGTGCCCGCTCGGTCGCCTTCACCTATAACGATCCGGTGATCTTCCTCGAATATGCGGTGGACGTGGCCGCCGCATGCCACGAGGCCGGCGTTAAAACCGTGGCGGTGACGGCAGGCTATATCGGTGAGGCTGCGCGCCCGGAATTCTTCGCCGCCATGGACGCCGCCAATATCGACCTCAAAGGCTTCACCGAGAATTTCTATCGCAAGCTTTGCACTGGCTCGCTCGACGCCGTGCTCGACACACTTTGCTACGTGAAGCACGAGACCAAGACCTGGCTCGAGATCACCACGCTACTCATTCCGGGAGAAAACGATTCTCCTCAAGAGGTTGCTGCACTCAGCGAATGGGTGATGGAAAAGCTCGGTCCCGACGTGCCGCTTCATTTCACGGCATTTCATCCCGACTGGAAGATGCAGGACGCGCCGCCCACGCCGCCTGCCACACTGAAGCGGGCGCGCGAGATCGCGAGAGGAACGGGGCTGCGCTTTGTCTATACCGGAAACATCCACGATGAGGCCGGACAGAGCACCTACTGTCACGCGTGCGGCTCGCGGCTGATCGGTCGGGACTGGTACACGATCACGGCCTGGGGTCTTGATGTGGATGGCACCTGTGCCGCGTGCGGCGCAGCCTGCCCGGGTTCGTTCGAGACCGCGCGGGGAAGATGGGGCGCACGGCGCGCTCCCATTGTCATCGCCGCCGCATGAGCGCGACGGCTTCTTCCAATCCGATCCTCGTCGAAATGACGCGGGGGCCGAATGTCGAGAGCCGGCACGCCGGCGCGATTGCCATCTCAGACCCCGACGGACATTTGCTGCTCGCGATTGGCGACGTCGAGTGTCCGATCTATCCACGCTCGGCCGTCAAGGCGATGCAGGCCATTCCGCTGATCGAGAGCGGGGCGGCCGACGCATTTGGGCTTGAGGATGATGAGCTCGCGGTCGCTTGCGCCTCTCACAGCGCCGACGCCATTCATCTCGCAGCAGTGCGGAATTTGCTCGCCAAAGCACGCCTCGACGAAAGCTATCTCGCCTGTGGAGCGCATTGGCCGGTGAGCGAAGAGATGATGCGCTCACTCATGCGCGGAGGGCGACGTCCGCAACCGATCCACAATAACTGCTCAGGCAAGCACGCCGGCATGCTCGCCGCCGCGCTCAAGCTTGGCCTAGAACCGCGCGGCTACGAGCGGGCGGATCATCCGCTCCAGGTCATGATTGCGAGCGTCATTTCAGAGACTTGCGGTGTAGAACTCGACCGCAGCCGCATGGGCGTCGACGGCTGTTCCGTGCCGACTTGGGCGCTTCCTCTCAGCGCCTCGGCGCGCGGCTTTGCGCGGCTTGGCACTGGCAAGGGATTGACTCCGCAACGTGCCGCCTCTGCGCGGCGACTCGTTTCTGCCTGCTTCAACTCGCCGGTGCTTGTTGCCGGCGAAGGCCGGCTCGACACGATCGTCATGGCTGCACTGGCACCTAGTATTTTCGTTAAGGGCGGCGCCGAAGGTGTGCATTGCGCCGCTTTGCCCGAGCTTGGGTTGGGAGTTGCCGTGAAGATCGACGACGGCGCCAAACGCGCGGCCGAGCTTGCGCTAAGCGAAGTTCTGGCCGCGCTCGTACCGGAGTCGCGGCATGTTCTTGCCGCCCAGCTCGATGGCGAAGTGCTCAACTGGCGCGGCATCAGCGTCGGGCGCGTGGTCGCGAGCGAAGCTCTGGCTGAGGCGGTTGCTGGGCTTAGTGCTAGGCCGCAACGGTGCGCGTGGGCGCAATAAGCCGTAGACCTATTCCGGCCATAATGCTCGCCAAATTCGCCCGGGACTTTGAGGGGAGAGGAATCATGAATTCGAGTAAAGCCATTCGCATGAAGCTTGCATCGCTTGTCGCCCTCGGCGCCTTGGCCGCAATTCCGGTAACCGGCATCGACGACGCCGCGATGGCGCAGACGCCGCCAGCTGGCCAGCTCAAGTGCCACGTTGATGCAGGCATGAGCTTCATCGTCGGCTCGAGCCGTCAGGTGGATTGCGCCTACATGCCGGCCGGCGGCGGTGTGCCTGAACATTATCTCGGTCGGATCAACAAGGTCGGTGTAGATCTCGGCTGGGAAAAAGGCGGCATGTTGGTGTGGGACGTGCTCTCCCCGGCGCTCGCAAGCGGGCCTGGCGCGCTTGCCGGCAATTATATCGGCGCTTCGGCTGACGTGGTGGCCGGGGTCGGAGCTGGCGCCAATGCGCTGGTCGGCGGCAATAAGATTGTGCTGAACCCAATCAGCGTGAGCGGCGATATCGGCATCAATCTCGCGGCGGGTATCGCCGATCTCGATCTCAACTACGCCGGCTAAAGGCATTATCACGTCGGCGGGCGGCGGGGTTTGCCTAAGGCTTTCCCGCGCGCCCTCCTTCGCGTACCTCCTCAATAGTCTTTCGTTCGCTCAGTCTTCGGTCCGGCTGACTACGACGGCGGTCCCTTGTCGACCGGTGTGTGCAAGGCCTCGCCCGTCGTCGGCGCCGCAGCGGCCGATTTCTTGGCGGCATCCTGCATCTCCTTAGGTGGCAGGCCAGCATCTACCGGTGTGTTCAGCACTTGGCCTGTCGTCGGCGCCGCTGGTGCGGTCTTGGCAGCCTCTTGGGCAGCCAGCGACGGACCACCGGTATCGACCGGCGTATTCAACACTTCGCCAGTCGTCACCGCCGCTCCGGCAGGCAATGTCATGAGACCGAGCGCAAAAATCGCTGCCGTGCTCAATAATGCAAATTTTGCTGATTTAAAAAACGGGTTCCCGGTGCTCCCTGTCGGTGATCTTATGTCCCGTTTTTCGCGGTTTTCGGCGAGTGAAGAAGGGCATTGATGCCCATTTATCATCGCTGGTTTTATCCTGTCCGGTGCCAACTCCGGTGCCAACTATTTCAGCACACGCCGCAATATCTCTTCCGATTGCTTCGCGGCATCGTTGTCTTCACCACCAAGCAGATGACTGTAGGCATCGAGCGTGATGCTGGGCTTGGCGTGTCCCGCCCTGGCGGAGACCACATGCACGGGCACACCGGACTTGAGTAGCAATGTTATATGCGTATGCCTGAGACCATGGAACGTGATTGGCTTCAGACCAGCACCTGCCACCTTATTTGCAAATGCCTGGGAAATTAAATCGGGACGAAGCATCTCCCCGAGCGCGACGTAAATACAAGCTCCGATTTTCCTCCTAGGCCGAGCTTCAAGCGCTGTTCTAATTGTTCCTTACGATGGCGCTCGAGCTGGGCTGCCAGGGCTGAAGGCATCTTGATAGTGCGGGCGCTGCGCTGAGTCTTGGGACGCTTCACGTTAAGCTTCCCGCCAACGCGCTCCACGGCTTGGGTAACCTCTAGCGTGCCTTTTTCAAGATCAACATTTTGCCAGCGTAGACCGATAACTTCACCGCGACGAAGACCGGTACTGGCAGCGACTAAGGTCGGGGTGTAGAGCCAATGCCCTCTGAGATGATCGAGCAAACGAGCAAGTTCAGCCTCATCCAGGATCTCAATACTGCGTCGGCGCTTTGTGTTGGGCTTGGTTTGAACATCACTGATAGGTGATGTGACAAGCCTCTTTGCCCTGACGGCAGACGCTAGGATTTGACGTAGCAGGGCATGAATGTGGTGAATCGTTAAAGGAGCCAGCCCCATTTTGCGGCGCGAAGCGTAGAAGCGGTCAATGTCAGAACCATCAAGCT
>JBKPSQ010000032.1:0-7654 GCA_046735075.1 Pseudomonadota bacterium | reverse complement strand
CCGCTACGTCGTCGAGGATCTCTTGCCGCGCTACGGCATCGAATCGACGCTGGTCGACGGACGCGATCTTGGTGCTTGGGAGAAGGCGGTCAGGCCCAACACCAAAGCCTTCTTCTTCGAGACGCCGACCAACCCAGTGCTCGAGCTTGTCGACATTGAAGCTGTGTCAAACATCGCGCACAAAGCGAATGCGCTGGTCGTGGTCGACAATGTGTTCGCAACGCCGATGTTGCAGCGGCCGCTCGCGCTCGGAGCCGACATCGTCTGCTATTCGGCGACCAAACACATCGATGGACAGGGACGCTGTCTCGGCGGCGTCGTGCTCGGCAGCAAGGCCTTCATCGATGAGAAGTTTCACGGCTACTTCAAACAGACCGGACCGTCGCTCAGCCCGTTCAATGCCTGGGTCTTGCTCAAAGGACTGGAGACGCTTCCGTTGCGTGTCGATCGGCATTGCGCCTCTGCGGCTATCATCGCCGATTTCCTCGCCGACCGGCCGGGCGTGCAACGCGTATTCTATCCGGGCCGAAACGATCATCCACAACACCAACTGGCGCTGAAGCAGATGGATGGCGGAGGTCCGATGGTCGCCTTCGAGGTCAAGGGCGACAAGAAGAACGCCTTCCGCTTCATGAACGCGCTGTCGATCTTCAAGATCAGCAACAATCTAGGCGACGCCAAGAGCCTCGTTACACATCCAGCTACGACGACGCATCAGCGGTTGTCGCAGGAGGCGCGCGCCGATCTTGGCATCTTCGATAACACGATCCGGCTTTCGATCGGTCTGGAAGACGTTCGCGACCTCAAGGCGGATCTCGATCAGGCGCTTGCCGCTGCGCGTTGAGGAGCTTGCTTGCTCGCGGCAGCCTCGTATGCGACCGTTCGGGCAAAGGCCGAACTGTTGAGTGAGGATGGTCATGTGCCGAAATATCAAGACGTTGCATAACTTCGACCCGCCTGCGACCGACGAGGAGATCTACCTTTCCTCGCTGCAATTCGTGCGCAAGCTCTCAGGCTTCACCAGGCCGTCGCAAGCGAACCAAGCCGCCTTCGATCGCGCCGTAGATAAGGTGTCTCGCGCCGCACGCGAGCTGATCGACTCGCTGGTCACCTCGGCTCCGCCGCGCGACCGCGAGGTCGAGGCGATGAAGGCTAAAGCGAGGTTCGCCGAGCGCTTCCGCACTCAAGCCTTGTAGTCAAGCTTAGGGAGCTCTTTTGACGGCGTCTCAATCAAAGGTACGGGAACTGCTCGCGACGCTGGTCGGCTTCGACACCACCAGCTCGAAGTCGAACCTCGCTCTGATCGCCTTCATCGAGGACTATCTCAAGAGCCACGCTATCGGCTCCTTGCGGGTTCCCTCGCCTGATGGGCTCAAGGCCGACCTGTTTGCCACCATTGGCGGCAGCGGAAATGGTGGCATCGGCCTGTCGGGCCACAGCGACTGCGTCCCGGTCGAAGGCCAGCGCTGGATCTCGGATCCTTTCACGCTCACGGCACGCGAGGGCAAGCTCTACGGACGCGGTGCTTGCGACATGAAGGGCTTCCTTGCCTGCGCTCTGGCTTCGGTGCCGCTATTCAAGGCGCGAAACATGAGAGAGCCGGTGCATCTCATCGTCTCCTATGACGAGGAAGTTGGCTGCACGGGCGTGCGACCACTGATTGCCCGCATCGGCGAGGATCTGCCCCGACCGCGCGCGATCATCGTGGGCGAACCGACCAGCATGCGGGTGATTGACGCGCACAAGCGCATTGACGCCTACCGCACCGTCGTGCATGGCCGCGAGGCGCATTCGAGCCTGCCTGCGCTCGGCGTCAATGCAATCTCGGCGGCCGCCGCGCTTGTCGGCGAGCTCGACCGTATTGGCGCCGAGGTTGCCAGGCGAGAGAACGATCCGCGCTTCGAGCCGCCCTACTCGACCATGATGGTCGGCACCATTAAAGGCGGGACGGCGGGCAACATTGTACCCAAGAATTGTGAGTTCCAATGGCAGGTGCGCAGCCTGCCGCGGGCTAAACCAGGCGAGGCGCAGCGCGATCTTGCGGCCTTCGCCGAGAAGTCACTTCTGCCGAAGATGAAGCAGGTGACCAAAGAAGCCGCGATTGAGACGACATCGTTGAATACGACACCGGCCTTTGTGGCTGGTGCTGGATCAGAGGCCGTTGCCCTAGCGCTGAAGCTCACCGACACAGCGGAGACGCACGCGGTCTCCTACACCACCGAGGCAGGCCTGTTTGAGCAAGCGGGATGCCCGTCGGTGATTTGCGGCCCTGGCGACATCGCCCAGGCGCACGCGGCCGATGAATTCGTAAGTATCGAGCAACTCGACGCCTGCATGGAATTTCTCGCCAAACTCGCGAAGGAACTCAGCGCCTAGGCGTCGGTGAAGGAACCGGGATCGAAACGGTAGCGGCTGTTGCAGAACTCGCACGTGACCCACACCTCGCCGTCGACCACCATATCGGCGAGGTCCTCGGGCGAAAACCGCTTCAATAGTTCCTCGACGCGAGCCCGTGAGCAGCTGCAATAGCTCTCGAGCGGAATGGCGCGGTAGGCGCGCACCTGCTCCTCGTGGAACAGCCGGTAGAGGAGACGGTCAGCGGGAAGAGTCGGGTCGAGCAGCTCGTGATCCTCGACCGTCTCGGCAAGCGCCTTCGCGCGCGTCCAGTCCTCCTCGAAGGCCTCGCTCGGGCTCGCGCGTCCGCCTTCGCGCGTCAGCTTCTGCACAAGAAGCCCGCCGGCGCGCCACGTCCAGGGCCGCCCACCCACTTTCCCGGCGCGATAGTGCCGCGCCACGGCGAGCCTGATGAAGGTCGGAAGCTGCTCTGATTGGCGGAAATAAGTATCAGCCGCCTCGGTCAGGCTATCGCCTTCGAGCGGCACGACGCCCTGGTAGCGCTCGGTGTCGCTGCCGCGATCGATGGTCATGGCAAGATGACCTTCGCCGAGAAGCCGCCCGTCAGGCGGAAGCTTGGCGAGCCGCTCAGCCGAGAAGCGGGCATAGCCGCGCAAGCCTCCTGGAACTTGATAATCGGCCACGAGAAGATCGACCGGCCCATCGGTCGAAGCCTGGAGGATGAACTTGCCCTCGAATTTAAGCGAAGCCCCGAGCAAGGCGGTGAGTGCCACGGCCTCCCCGAGAAGCTGCGACACTGGCTCGGGATAGTCGTGGCGCGAGAGGATGGTGTCGACCGTAGGGCCGAGCTTCACCAGCCGGCCGAGAACATCGGCGTGCTCGGCTTGGAACGGCAGGATCAGGTCGTCCTCTGGAATGCGAAGCTCGATCCGCTGCTCGGATGCGCGCTCGGTCATTTCTTGGCTCCGCGCGCCTTGCGGCGCTTGTCCCGCCTAGCCTTACCGCTGCGAGGCTCGGCGCCGAGGCACCAGGCAAGGATCGCCTTCTGCACATGCAGGCGATTCTCGGCCTCGTCCCACACTACCGATTGCGGTCCGTCGATCACCTCAGCGGTCACCTCGTCGCCGCGATGGGCAGGTAGACAATGCATGAAGATCGCATCCTTCGCCGCAACAGCCATCAGCGCTCCATCGACCTGGAAGGGCCGGAGCACGGCGTAGCGCTTCTTTTCATCGCCGTCGCTCATTGAGACCCAGACATCGGTTACGACGCAGTCGGCACCCCGCGCAGCTTCGCGTGGATCATCGCCAACCTCGATCTCAGCGCCTTGTTCCTTGGCCCAGGCGAGAAGCTCGGGCGCCGGCGCGAAGTCCTTCGGCGAAGCGATTCTAAGCTTGAAACCGAAGCGTGCCGCGGCATGCACCCAGGAGGTCGCAACGTTATTGGCATCACCGATCCAGGCAATTGTGCGGCCTTTGATTGGTCCTTTCAGCTCTTCGAAAGTCATGATGTCGGCCATTACCTGGCAAGGATGAGAAACGCAGGTAAGACCATTGATCACCGGAATGCTCGAATGTGCCGCAAGCTCGGTCAAGGTCGCGTGTGGCCCGGTACGCAGCATGATGGCATTGACATAGCGTGACAGGACGCGGGCCGTGTCGGCGAGCGTTTCGCCCCGGCCGAGCTGCATGTCTTGCGGACTCAGTACGAGCGACTGTCCGCCGAGCTGATGAATGGCCACCTCGAAGGAGACGCGCGTCCTGGTCGAGGGCTTCTCGAAGATCATGGCGAGCACCGGACTCTCTCGGTGCTTCAGTCGTTTCGGCACGTGGCCCTTGCGCTTGATTTCATGGGCCCAGTCGATGATGGCGCGCAGAGTCTTGGTGTCCAAAGCATTGATATCGAGGAAGTGCTTGGGCGACATGAGACAGCGAACGAAGGTCAGGCGTGCGCGAGCGCGCCGCTCTTCAAGGCGACACAAGCGGCATCGAGCCTGGCGCAAGCTGCATCGATCTCGGCTTCACCCACAATAAGCGGCGGCAAGAAGCGAACGACATTATCGCCAGCCTGCACGGTCAGCAGCTTCTCGGCGCGCAACGCCTCGAGCAGCTTCAGGTTAGGCACCTTGCATTTCAGCCCGAGCATCAGGCCCTGGCCGCGCACCTCGTCGATGATTTCGTTATGCTCGTCTTTCAGGGCGGCAAGCCGCTGTTTGAGCCTGAGGCCCATCTGAGCGACCCGCTCGAGGAAGCCGTCCTCGAGCACAACGTCGAGCACCGCATTGCCGACTGCCATGGCGAGCGGATTACCGCCGAAGGTCGAGCCGTGGCTTCCCGCCGTCATTGCGGAGCCGACAGCCTCGGTCATAAGACAGGCGCCCACGGGGAAGCCCCCACCAAGGCCCTTGGCCGTGGCCATGATATCCGGCGTAATGCCGGCCCATTCATGGGCGAACAGCCGGCCCGTCCGGCCCATCCCGGTCTGCACCTCGTCGAGCAACAGCAGGATGCCCTCATCGTCGCAAAGCGCGCGCAGGTCTTGCAGAAAGCGCCACGACACCTCGCGCATGCCGCCCTCGCCCATGATCGGCTCGATCAGGATCCCGGCGGTCGCATTTCCGATTGCGGCCTTCACCTTCTTGATATCGCCAGACTCAATTTGATCGAAGCCGTCGACCGGGGGCCCGAAACCTTCGAGATGCTTGGCTTGGCCCCCGGCGGCTATGGTGGCCAGCGTGCGGCCGTGGAAGGCGCCATCGAAGGTGATGAGGCGGTACCGCTCGGGCGCTCCATGCTTGAAGTGATAGCGGCGCGCGGCTTTGATCCCGCATTCCACCGCCTCGGCGCCGGAATTGGCAAAGAACACATAGTCGGCGAAGGTTGCGTCGGTCAGCCGCTCGGCGAGGCGCGCCTGCTCGGGAATTTGGTGCAGATTAGAAACGTGCCACAACCTTTTCGCCTGCTCGGTCAGCGCCTTGACGAGATGCGGGTGCGCATGCCCGAGCGCGGTGACTGCAACGCCGCTTGCGAAGTCGAGATAGCGTTCACCCGAGGTCGTATAGAGATAGGCGCCTTCCCCGCGCGCGAAGGAAAGCTCGCTGCGAGCATAGGTCGGAAGGAGGGCCGACATTTTTCTGTGGTGTCCCTGAAACAAAATTGCCGCCGATCGGCGGCAGCAAGGTAAGTCAGAGCATTAGGTCTCCGCTGCTGCCCTGTCAATCAGTGCTCATGGGACGTTTATCCAACGCTCGTCCACCTTTCCATCCACTCTCCCGTTTGTGTTCTTGGAGGAGAAGTGGCAGAGTCCCCTCCTGTACCGGTGGAAAACGGAGAGGACAAGCGTGGCGGACGCTTGCCGGGTTTCGCCGGATTTAGTAGGGTAGTTACCGCTCGGCTACAAGATATCGTGGGTGCTGCGTTGCGCCCGGGCGGTCATTCTCAGCAGTAATTCTGAGTGTTCGAAACGCCGTCTCCAGACGAGACGGGGGGATTCTGAGTCCAATTCGAGGAGGCCACACCATGGCTTGGACTGATGAGAGGGTCGAACTGCTGAAGAAACTCTGGGCCGACGGCCTAAGCGCGAGTCAGATCGCGGGCCGCTTGGGCGGAGTGACGAGAAACGCCGTGATCGGCAAGGTGCATCGGCTAGGGCTTTCCGGGCGGGCGACGAGCTCGCGCTCGTCAAGCCCGCGGCCGCGGCGCACACATGTGCCGCGCCAGCACCGCACGCCATCGCTTATGTTCAGCACGCGCGGCAATGTCGCGCTCAAGCCTCACTACGAGGCTGAGCTCGACACCGAGCCAGCGCCGCTCGAGGAGCTTGTCATCCCGCTTGCTGAGCGGGCGAGCATCCTCACGCTGAAGGAAGCGATGTGCCATTGGCCGATCGGCGATCCCGGCGAGCCGGAATTTCACTTCTGCGGGCGCAAGACCTGTGGGCAATTGCCTTATTGCGAGCATCATGCCCGCATGGCGTATCAGCCCGTACAGATGCGCCGGCGCGAAAGACGGTTCGCCAACGGATAGATCTTCAGCAGCAGAAGAGACGACAAGAGGCGCCCTCGCGGCGCCTCTTTCATTTCGTGCTCAGGCGATTTCTTCGAGCTTGTCGGAGAAGGCGTAGCCGGCGCCCCGCACGGTGCGGACGGGATCGGTCTCATTCCCGCGCATCATCGCCTTGCGCAAGCGCCCGATATGCACGTCGACGGTACGCTCGTCTACGTAGACGTTCCGGCCCCACACGCCGTCAAGAAGCTGAGCCCGACTGAACACGCGACCCGGGCTCTGCATCAAGAACTCGAGCAGGCGGAACTCGGTTGGCCCGAGATGCACCTGCCTGCCGTTACGCGTGACCCTGTGCGAGTCGCGGTCAAGCTCGATGTCGCCGACGCTCAACACCGAAGCAATACGCTCAGGGTTGGTGCGCCTGAGGATTGCGCGCACCCGCGCCATCAGCTCGGGCAAGGAGAACGGCTTGACTACATAATCGTCGGCCCCGGTGGTGAGGCCCCTGATACGGTCGCTCTCTTCGCTGCGCGCGGTGAGCAGAATAATGGGGATGGTGCGACTGTCCTTGCCGGTCCTCAGGCGGCGGCAAAGCTCGAGTCCCGAAAGGCCGGGCAGCATCCAGTCGAGAACAATGAGGTCTGGTGAGCCCTCGGCGATGGCTACCTCGGCCTCATCGCCACGATGGACCACGTCGACGGTATAGCCTTCAGCTTCGAGGTTGTAGCGAAGGAGAAGCGCCAGCGGCTCTTCGTCCTCAACGACCAAGACCTTGGCTCCTGCGTTCATCGTGTTCATCTCGAGCATGGGCTACCCCGCCGAGCGCTTCAGCGCGACCGGCGTCGAGCTTGTGGTGTCACCCTTGGGACGTTGATCGGTGATCGGCCTGCCGTGCACCAGGTAATAGACCGTCTCGGCGATATTGGTGGCGTGGTCGCCGATACGCTCGATGTTCTTGGCGCCGAACAGGAGGTGGGTGCAAAGCCCGATGTTGCGTGGATCCTCCATCATGTAAGTGAGGAGCTCGCGGAAGAGCGAGTTGTACATGGCGTCGATCTCTTCGTCCTTGTACCAGACCTTGAGCGCTCGGTCGGCGTCGCGCTCGATGAAGGCATCGAGCACCTCCTTGAGTTGACCGAGCGCAAGCTCGCCCATGTGCTTTAGCCCGAGCGCGAGCTGCTTCGGCTGCTGCTCGCTCACCACCGCGACGGCACGCTTGGCGATGTTCTTGCCGAGATCGCCGATGCGCTCGAGCTCATTGGAGATGCGCAGCGCCGCCATGATCTGGCGAAGGT
>JBKPSQ010000031.1:0-9442 GCA_046735075.1 Pseudomonadota bacterium | reverse complement strand
CGCAGCCCTCAGATGTTGCCGCCGGCGTCAAGAAGGCCATGGATGGCGCCAAGACCGACAAGGACAACGTCAAGGTGCTGATGCAGGTTAAGTCCGGCGATCAGACGCGCTTCGTGGCGCTTTCCCTGAAGAAGGCTTAGCCGCCTTCTAAACGCCGGAGGGCGGCGCGGTTTTCCCCCGCCGCGCCGCCCGCCCCTCTCGTGTCGAGGCTCGATCCTTGGCCTCATCTGTCGCGTCCAAGGTAATCGCTGGAGATCTCCTAAACATGCGCGTGCTGGTCATCGAGGACGATCAGGAGACGGCGACGTTCCTCAGGCGGGCGCTGAAGGAGTCTGGACATGTCGCCGAGCACGCCGGCGACGGCCAGACGGGCCTCGATCTCGCGAGGGCCAACGCCTACGACGTGCTGATCGTCGACCGCATGCTGCCGAAATGCGATGGGCTCCAGGTCATCCAGGTGCTTCGCACCGAGGATGTCAGGACCCCGGCCTTGATCTTGAGCGCACTCGGCGAGGTCGATGATCGCGTCAAAGGACTGCGCGCCGGCGGCGACGATTATCTCCCCAAACCCTACGCTTTCAGCGAACTGCTCGCCCGTATCGAGGCTTTGGCGCGGCGGACCTCCCCGGAGGAAGGCAGCACGCGTCTCGCCGTGGGGGATCTCGTGCTCGACCGACTGTCACACAAGGTGACGCGGGCCGGCGAAGCGATTATGTTGCAGCCGCGTGAGTTTCGCCTGCTCGAATACTTGATGAAGCACGCAGGTCAGGTGGTGACGCGCACCATGTTGCTCGAGAACGTGTGGGACTATCATTTCGATCCGCAGACGAATGTCATCGACGTCCACATTTCCCGCCTCCGGTCAAAAATCGACAAGAATTTCGGCAATCCCCTCCTGCACACGGTCCGAGGCGCCGGCTACACCATCCGTGACAGCGCTCACTAAGCTCTTCCGGACCACTACCTTTCGCTTATCGCTGACTTATCTTGCGCTATTCAGCGCCGCCGCCATCGTGGCGATTTTCTACATTTATTGGAATACGACGGTCCTGCTGTCGCGGCAGCTCAATCAGACCATCGACGCCGAGCTGAAAGGTCTCGCCGAGCAATACCGACAAGGAGGCCTCGACCAGCTCGTGCGCACCGTGGCCGAGCGTAGCGGAACGCCGGGGAACAGCCTCTATCTCGTGGCCGACAGTGAGGGTCGCAGGCTCGCCGGAAATCTCACCGCCGTGACGCCCGAGTTGTGGGACAGCCTCGGTCCCGTCGAGTTCGCCTATCAGCGCCCCGCCACCGGCGGCGTCGAGAGGAGACTCGCCTTTGCCAATGTGTTTCGCCTGCCGAGCGGTTACCGTCTGATTGTCGGCCGCGACATCGAGGATCGGCGTGAGCTCGCGCGCCTGGTGCGCTCGGCCATGTTGTGGGGGCTTGGCGTGATGGCCCTATTTGGCATCGGCGGCGGCTATTGGGTCAGCCGCAAGTTGCTGGCACGCATCGATGCGCTCGCAGCCACCACGCGCACCATCATGGATGGCGACCTCACGGGCAGGCTGCCGGTCACGGGGTCGGGCGATGAGCTCGACCGGCTGTCCGAAAGCCTCAACCTGATGCTGGCGCGCATCGAGCAGCTCATGGCCGGGTTGCGCGAAGTCTCCGACAATATCGCCCACGACCTCAAGACACCGCTAAATCGCCTGCGCAATCGTGTCGAGCAGGCGTTGCGCGAGCCTTATGGCGAGGTCGCCTATCGCGAGGCTCTGGAACGCACCATCGAAGAGGCCGACGGGCTCATCAAAACCTTCAACGCGTTGCTGTCGATCGCGCGGCTCGAAGCGGGGGCAGGGGGCGAGAACCGCGAGAAACTGGACGTGTCCGCGCTGTTGCGTGACGTGGCCGAGCTCTACGAGCCGGTTGCGGAGGAGCGCGGCATCGAACTTAGGGCCGAAACTGATGGCCCCATTTTCGTCCGCGCCGACCGCCAGTTGCTCGGCCAAGCCATCGCCAATCTCATCGACAATGCGTTGAAATACGGTGCGCCGGAGCGATCGAGTGGTAACGGCTCAAGGCCCGAGGTCGAAGTGAGCGTACGAACCAGGGAATCCACCGCCGAGATCGTGGTGACGGATCGCGGCCCCGGCGTGCCGGTTCCTGATCGCGAGCGGGTGCTCGGCCGCTTCGTCAGGCTCGAAGCAAGCCGTTCCGAACCCGGCAGTGGGCTGGGTTTGAGCCTTGTCGCTGCCGTGGCGAGGCTGCATGGTGGAACACTCAGGCTTGAGGATAACGAGCCGGGCTTGCGTGTCGTCCTCGCCTTACCCGTCGAGGGCGAGGCGCTTCTCAATGGGGCGGCCACGCAGGTGCCCACAGGAGCAGAGATCAGGCCAGCGTGACGGCGTTCTTCGAGCGCATCACCGAGACGCCGCTCGCCTTCGACAAAGCGCGAGGGGCGGACGCACTCGACACTCTCACGAAATTGCTTGTTGCCGCGCCCGAACTCGCCCTGGCGGCCAAGCTTCTCGGCGACTCCCCGAAGGTTAGTCAGTTTCTCGAGGCGACCTTCTCGGGCTCGCCTTACCTCGCCTCCCTCGCCCTGCGCGATCCTGCCACGCTTGCCGACTGCCTCCTGCGCGATCCCGACACCCATTTGACCGAGGCGCGAAGCGCTCTCGCTTCTGCCATGGCCGGCGCGGCCACTTCCAAAGACGCTATGGCGCTGCTCCGCCGCTTCAAGCAGCGGATTGCGCTCCTCGTGGGGCTTGCCGATCTTGGCGGCGTCTGGCCGACCACGAAAGCGCTTAAGTCAATGAGCGAGGCGGCGGATGCTGTGCTCGAGCAAGCGATCGCGTTTCTGTTCCGCAAGGCACGCGAGGCCGGACAAGTCGCACCGACCGCTGACCCGTCATCGCCTGCGCCCGGATATTTCGTTATCGCCATGGGCAAGCTCGGCGCGCACGAACTCAACTATTCGAGCGACATCGACATCATTGTTTTTTACGATGCGGACCGCGCGGGGCTTAGGCTCGATATCGAGCCCTCCACCTTTTTCGTGAAATTGACGCGCGAGCTGGTGCGGCTACTCCAGGAGCACACGCCTGATGGCTACGTGTTCCGCACCGATCTCAGGCTGCGCCCAGATCCGGGCGCGACGCAGATCGCGCTCTCGACCGACGCAGGCCTCACCTACTACGAGAGCTTCGGACAGAACTGGGAGCGAGCCGCGCTGATCAAAGCTCGGATTGCTGTCGGCGATCGTGAGGCGGGCGAGGAGTTCCTCCACCAGCTCTCGCCTTTCATCTGGCGCAAATATCTCGACTACGCCGCGATCGCCGATATCCACGCGATGAAGCGGCGAGTGCATGAATTCAAGGGCCATGGTGCGATTGCCGTCGAAGGTCACGACATCAAGCTCGGGCGGGGCGGCATCCGGGACATCGAATTCTTCGCGCAGACCCAGCAGCTCATTGCCGGCGGCCGCCACCCGGAGCTTCGGACGCGCGGGACCGTCGAGACACTAGAAGGATTGGCGAAGGGAGGTTGGATTGCGCGCGAGGCTGCCCGCGACCTGACCGAGACCTATCTCTTTCTCCGCCGCATCGAGAACCGGCTGCAAATGGTCGGCGACCAGCAGACGCATATCATTCCCGCCGAACGGAATGAGCTTGATCGTGTGGCCCGCCTGTCCGGCTTTGCCGATACCAATGCCTTTGGCGATGCGCTGGTTGCCGCCTTCGAGCGCGTCGAAACGCATTACGGGGCCTTGTTTGAGAAGCTGCCGGAGCCGGTGAGTTCGTCCCCGATCATGGTGGTTGCCGACGAGGCGGACCCGGCGGCTCTAGCGAGCATTGAGACGCTTGGGTTCCGCAATCCTGGCGGCGCACTTGCCGCCATTCGCGCCTGGCAGTCCGGACGCTACGCGGCGACGCGAAGCGCCCGGGCCCGAGAGCGACTTACCGAATTTCTTCCCTCATTGCTCGAAGCCTTTGGCCGCACCGCCGATCCCGATCTCGCGCTGGCCACCTTCGACCGGGTGATCGCCGAACTCCCCGCCGGCGTTCAGCTTTTCTCCCTGCTTGCGGCCAATCCGAGCTTGCTCAGGCTGATCGCCGACATCATGGGAACGGCGCCGCGCCTTGCCCGCATCATCGCTCGGCGCCCACGCCTGCTCGATGCCGTGCTCGACCCGGGATTCTTCGGTGCAGTGCCAACTCCAACTCAACTCAAGGAACTCGTGACCAACGCGCTTGCAGCGGCCACCGATTACCAGGACGCGCTCGATAGGGCGCGCATCGTCGGCCGCGAGCAAGGTTTCCTCATCGGCGTTCGGGTGATCTCGGGCACGCTCTCGGCACGCCAGGCCGGCGCGGCCTATGCCAGCCACGCCGAAACCTTGATCGATGCGCTGGCATCCCGCGTGGATGCGGAGCTTAAGCGTCAGCACGGGCATCTTCCGGGTGGGCAGTCGGCGGTGATCGCTATGGGAAAGCTCGGCGGCCGCGAGATGACCGCTGGCTCGGATCTCGATCTCATCATCGTCTACGATTACGAGGGCGAAGACCCGCAGTCGAATGGTCCGAGGAGCCTACCAGGATCACTTTATTACACGCGCTTCACGCAACGCCTGATCGCCGCGCTCTCCGCCCAAACGGCCGAAGGCTCGCTCTATCAGGTGGACATGCGGCTCAGGCCTTCTGGCACTCAGGGACCCGTCGCAACCAAGCTCTCGGGCTTCATCGAATATCAGAAGGCGTCGGCTTGGACTTGGGAGCACCTTGCGCTGACCCGCGCGCGCGTGATCGCCGGACCCGAATCCTTGCGCAGGACCATCGACGCCACGATCAAAGAAGTCTTGTCGCGCCCGCGCGACCGTGCTGCCGTTGCGGCGGATGTCAGGGCCATGCGAGCGCGGATCGAGGAGGAGAAGGGAAGCTCAGACTCCTGGAATTTGAAGCAGGTGCGCGGGGGCTTGATTGAGCTCGAATTCATCGCTCAGTTTTTGCAGGTCGTCAGCGCAAAAGCACATCCCGACGTGCTCGACCAGAATACAGAGGCCGCGCTCACCAAGCTTTCGGCCGTAGGCGTGCTCGCTCCTGGCGATGCCGAGGTCCTAATCCCCGCGGCGCGCCTCTATCACACGCTGACGCAGGTGCTTAGGCTCTGTCTCGACAAGCCATTCGTCGCGGAGGAGGCGCCGCGTGCGCTGAAGGATCTGCTCGCGCGCGCCTCCGATATGCCCGATTTCTCGACGCTCGGAGCGACGCTGAGGGAGACGCTTGCCGCTGTGCACGAGGCGTTCGAGCGGATCGTGGCATGATGCCCAAGAGTCAGCGCCACTGCGCCTTCGTGTTCTGATCGGAAAGCCTTGCTGGCCGGTCCGGCGTTTCCGCGAGTCGATCTATGCCGCCGGCGATGCTGAGCCGTTCGATCGACCTTGAGAGAGGCGGCGCGGCCGAGCCTTGCGGCGCGACCCAGCAGGTTTGCGCGAAATTGTCCGCGCTCATAGGCTTCGCAAACAGAGAGCCTTGCACCAGATCGAAGCCGAGGTCTCGTACAGTCAAGAAGTCCGACCACGTGTCTATGCCATCAGCCACGGTGCGCGAGCCATACAAGCTCGCAAGCTCAACGAGGCGGCTGCAGATCGACTGCTTCAAGCGGTCGTCGGCACATCCGGCGACGAATTTCCGGCCGACCTTAAATTCCACAAACGGAAAATTGGCAATGTCGGTGCGGGAGAGCCACTCGGGGCCGGCGTCATCGATCGCGATGGCGACCTTGTGGAGGCGAAGCTGTCTCGCAGCCTCCATTACCGCGTCCAAATTACGCATGAGCTCGGGGCCGTTGATCTCGACGATGAGGCCTTCGAAGGCGGTTTGGGTGGGCAGCTGCTTGCACAAGCGGTCAATCGCCTGTCGATCTTTAAGAACGGCGGCGGGCAGATTGATCGCGGTTTCGACCGGCCCGTTCTGGGCGAAAAATCGATGCCAATCTTCGACGGCGCGGCTGATCACGGCATTGGAAACGCCTTCCGAGCCGGAGCTGTCGTCGGGGGCGAAATAGGCCGGCGGGACAATCCCCCAAGCCGGATGGCGGACGCGCAAGTGGGCCTCGGCGCCGCGCATGACGAGAGCGCGCGCGTCAATCTTCGGCTGATACCAAAGTTCGAGCCAGCCTTCGCGAACGGCCTCTGCCATGTCGACGAGTGGGCCGGAGGACTGGTCGGGCAGGAGCGTGGCGATGCTCTCGCGCAAGCCTTCGTTGCTGAAGGGCATGAGGAGCGGCGGCAGCAAGGCGATACCGAGCTTTTCGGCGCGCTCCTGAACGGTGCCGACCACCGCCGAGTCGCGCGGAGCGAACGGCAGCACCTTGCCTTCGAAGTCCTTATCGGCAAGCGCCTGAAGCATGTCGCAGGCTTCGACCGCACCGGCGGTCAGCCCGAGCACCACGAGGTCGGGCGCACGCGCGTCAAGCGCCGCGCTGAGCTCGGCAGTCTCGACGCATTCCTGGATGACGAAGCGGAACTCGCTCAAGGCCTCGCGGAGAAATCTGCGCATATGCTCTTTGCCGTCGGTGACACATACAAGCGGCGTGCTCCGTCGGATGGTTTGATCGTGCAATGGTCTCCTCCTTTTTCGCGTGGTGCGATGTGTCGGCGAGGCGACACCTAAATAGAGAGAGCGCATCGCTGCAATGCAGCAAGCTAGTCGGTGTTAATGGGAAGATAGTTGCTGAAACACGCGCCGTAATAGGCGCAAATCTTACTTAAATTGCTTGGATAGATTTCTGGCGAATTATGCGGAGACAGCGAGCTTCGGCTGCTCCTCCGAGATCACCGGCCGCACCGGCAGCATGCAGGTCACTGTCGTGCCCTGGCCTTCGCGGCTCATGATGCGCAAGCTCCCGCCGTGCAGCTCGATGAGCGCGCGGGAGATGGCAAGTCCGAGCCCGCTTCCCTGGTGGCTCTTGGAGAACTGGTTCTCGACCTGCTCGAAGGGACGTCCGAGCTTGGCGATGTCCGCCTCGGGGATCCCAATGCCGGTGTCCTTGATCGAGATCTTCACGTGACTGCGAGTCTGCAACAGCGTCACCTCAACGCTACCGCCGTCGCGGGTGAACTTAACGGCATTGGACAGCAAATTGAGGAAGACCTGCTTCAGTGCGCGGCGGTCGGCTTCGAGTGTGAGGTGCAAGGGGCCGCTTCGATCGAGCGTGATGTTGCGCTCGGCGGCGGCCTGGCTCACGACCTTCATGCTATCGGCGATGATGTCGGCCACGTCCACGCTACCAATGTCGAGCGTCATGCGGCCGGCCTCGATCTTTGACATGTCGAGGATGTCGTTGATCACCTCGAGCAGATAGCTGCCGCTCGCGTAGATGTCGCGCGCATATTCCTGATATTTCGCATGGCCGAGCGGGCCGAACAGCGCCTTTTGCATCACCTCAGAGAAACCGATCACGGCGTTCAGGGGGGTGCGCAGCTCATGGCTGATATTGGCGAGAAATTCTGACTTGGCACGGTTGGCCGCCTCGGCGCGGTTCTTCTCGAGCGCATATTTCTCTGCAAGATCGACCAGCTGCTGCTTCTGCTGCTCGAGCTCGCGGCGCGAGAGCCTGAGCTCGGCCACGCTCGCCCTCAATTGCCCTTCGCTCTCGGCGAGTCGCTGCTGGCTCTCCTTCAGCACCGTGATGTCGGTGCCGACGCTGACATAGCCGCCATCACGGGTCCGCCGCTCATTGATATGAAGCCACCGGCCGTCCTCGATCTGCGCCTCGTAGGTGCGGCTATCGTCATTCGATCCGGCAACGGCCACGCGCTTCGAGACGATCGGCTCAGAGGCCGAGGCGATCACCTCGTCATAAGAACTGCCGGGCCGGACCGTGTCGTCCGGCAGGCCATGAAACTGCTGATACTTGCTGTTGCACATGACGAGGCGATTCTCACGGTCCCACAGCACGAAGGCCTCCGAGATCGTCTCGACCGCATCGCGCAGTCGTGCATTGGCATCGGTGGAAGTATGAGCGTGCTCGTGATCGGCGATGACGGCGATGCCGGTGAGATAGGGCTCGCGCCCGGCGCCTCGCGTGATGTTACCGCGCAACCTCAGCCAGACCCAATGTCCATCCGCGTGGCGGAGGCGGAAAGTGCCATCGAACTGGGGGATACCGTCGCGGAGGTGGCGGTCGACCTCGGTGCGTAGGTCGTCGTCGGGGTGCAATGCCTGGGCGATGAGGCGGAACGGCATGGCCTTGCCGGCGGGTTCCAGGCCCAGCATGCGGTACATCGGCGCCGACCACTGCACGTGGCCGCGCGCGAGATTCCAGCGCCACACACCGCAGCCAGGTAGCGCCCCAGTGAGCTGCGTGGTCCAAGCATCGTCCTCCTCGCGTTTGGCCGCCGGCCTGAGGTGCCGTAGGCCGCCAGCAAGCAGCGCGAGCACAAGTCCAGTGCAAATGAGGAGCGTGATCTCAAGTCGCGTGGCGCTGCCCCAATCGGCAAGCGCTTCGTCGACCGGCTGAATGAAAGCGAGTTGCGCATCCGTCTTCGGCACGTCACGAACGGTGACGATAGCGTCGGTACCATCGGCGAGGGCGATTTGCAGCACGCCCGCGTCAGCGCCGAAGATGGTCAGAGGCTGCTGCGGGCCGAGAATTGTAAGCAGGTTGCCGGAAGGCATGCCCTCGAGCGGCGCGCGGGCCTTGATCGAGCCGTCGCCATCGGCAAGCAGCACGGTGCGGCCGTCGGCGGTGGCGCCCTTGGGCAGGCTCGCAGCAAGTGCAGCCTGCCAGCTCGTGGCCGAGCTCAAGGCCTCGTCTTGCAGGCTCAGCGTGGTGACATCCGCCATCAGGCCGAGCTTGTGACGGGCCGAGTCGAGCTCGGTGTGCCTGCCGTGCAGAATCTGAAAGGTAAAGCCGATCAGGACGACGGCGGAAAAAGCGGTGATGAGGATGGCTGTGACCCGCCGTGGCTCGGCAGTCGCAAAATAACGGCCGAGAAGCGCGCAAAGCTCCCGCCACTGTGGCCCCGCGATACCGAATCCCTCACGCGCAGAACGCGCCAGCGCCATTCGGTCCCCCTCTTTCTTCTCGTCGAACCGGAGAAGTGCCGCATCTCCGAATCGCTTGAGCTAATGGAATCGATAACGATTCCGTCTGTCTAGGGGAAACTTGTGGAAAAGCGGTTAATGACCCGTTGACGGAAGCGCGACTCTAGGCGGCTCCGAGGGTCTTTGTGACAATCTCGTAGCTGTCGGTGGAAAGCTGCCGGGCGGCCAAATCCTCGAGCACGGCCTTGGCGCGCGCCTGCCGGACGGGCTCCAGGATCCGCCAACTCTCAAAAGCGCCGAGCAGCCTCGCGGCAATGTGCGGGTTGAAGCCGTCGATCTCGAGCGCCTGGCTTGCCAGCAACTCATATCCGGCGCCGTCGCCGCGGTTGAAGCCCGTCGGGTTAGCG